>NZ_BMYZ01000001.1:1216237-1520296 GCF_014652535.1 Cellvibrio zantedeschiae
CTGTGGAACCTGCGCAAGTAAAAGCGATTATGAATTTAGTGGCGTCCAGCGTGCCTGATTTAAAAATGGCGGACGTAACCGTGGTAGATCAACACGGTGACTTGTTGTCTACCGGCGAAGACAGCCAGGATTTAATGCTTGCTACCAAGCAACACGATTATGCGAAAACTGTTGAAGAGGCCATGATGAAACGCATCAGTGGAATTCTTGAACCTGTTGTCGGCAACGGAAAATTCCGCACCCAAGTAAGTGCCGATATTGATTTCACCGCCGTAGAACAAGCGGCAGAAACATTTAATCCAGATCTTCCCGCTGTACGCAGTGAGCAAAAATTAATTGAATCAAAAGCAGGCGGTGCCGACGCAGCTGGAATTCCCGGCGCGTTAACGAATCAACCTCCAGCCAATGCGCAAGCGCCAGAACAAGCTGCGCCGCAAGAAGGCCAAGCCGCTGCACCTAAACCAGCAACTAATAACCGCGAACAATCCACCCGTAATTTTGAGCTTGATCGAACTGTCAGTTATACCAAACATCAGCAGGGCACACTCAAACGTCTAACCGTTGCAGTGGTAGTGGATGATAAAATTATTAAAAATGAAGATGGCACTGAAACACATCAACCATGGTCTGCAAATGAGTTGGAACGCTTGGCTATACTGGTGAGAGATTCAGTCGGTTTCTCGGCTGTGCGTGGCGACAGTGTTAATGTATTGAATGCGCCTTTCACTGCTGGCGTTGAAGTTCCTGAAACAGAATTACCCTCCGTACCTTGGTGGGAAAAGTGGTTGATGCCGCATATCAAATCTATTGCCAGCGTTATCATTATTTTGGCGTTGATCTTTGGTTTGCTACGCCCTGTATTTAAAAGTTTGGCGCGCAACGGTGGCAGCATTGCCGAACAAGAAGAAGCACGTCAGTTAGCGGCGCTAGAAGCAGCGGGCCTTGGCGGAATGGAAGGGGTTTCTGACGAAACCGTAACCTTGTCCGGTGGCAGTGCACTTTTACTCGGTGGTCCTGAACAAGGCTACGAACAACAGCTTAACGCGATTAAAGGTTTGATCGCAGATGACCCTGGCCGTGTGGCACAAGTGGTTAAAAAATGGGTCAATCAAGGCGAATAAACCAAGCGAAGCTAATGGTAGGGTGAATAAAGGCTATGGCTAATACTCCAGAAAAAGCCGGTGAAAAAACCAAAACAAAACTGCGCCCCGTAGATCAGGCCGCTATTTTGCTCATGTCGTTGGGTGAGCAAGACGCCGCTGAAATTTTGAAACATATGGGTCCGAAAGAAGTGCAGCGCATAGGCGCCGCCATGACCCAATTGAACAACGTGCAACAAACCGATGTCCAAGCGGTAATGGGCAACTTCCTTGAAGAAGTGCGCACCTTGACCGGTTTAGGTGTTGGCGCCGACGGTTACATTCGCAAAATGTTGGTGACCGCATTGGGCGAAGATAAAGCCAACGGTCTTATTGATCGTATTTTGCTGGGGGGTAATACCACCGGTTTGGATACGCTTAAATGGATGGATGCACGTTCCGTTGCCGATATCATTCGTAACGAACACCCGCAGATCCAAGCCATCGTAATTGCTTATTTGGACGCAGATCAGTCTGCCGAAATTTTGACGTATTTTCCGGAAAAAGTTCGTCTCGATATTATGATGCGCGTTGCATCACTCGACACAGTTCAACCCAGCGCCTTGCAAGAATTAAATGATATTTTGGAAAAACAATTCTCCGGTAATGCTGCATCGCAAACCAAAGCCATGGGCGGTTATAAAGTGGCTGCGGAAATTATGAACAATTTGGACGGCTCAATCGAAGCAGATTTGATGGACTCCATCAAAGAAGTGGACGAAGACATGGGCAACCAGATTCAAGACCTTATGTTCGTGTTCGAAAACCTCAAAGACGTGGAAGATCGTGGCATTCAAGCATTGTTGCGCGAAGTTTCTTCCGAGGTTCTTATTGTTGCGCTTAAAGGTGCGGACGACGAGCTCAAAGAAAAAATCTTCAAAAATATGTCCAAACGTGCAGCAGAACTTTTGCGCGACGATTTGGAAACCAAACCACCAATGCGTTTGGCCGACGTAGAAGCCGCGCAAAAAGAAATTCTTACTACTGCACGCCGCATGGCCGATTCTGGCGAAATTATGTTGGGCGGCGGTGGCGAGGCAATGGTTTAATTTCCGTCAGTTGTCGCTCGTTTGGGTTCATGCGGAAAACTAATTCCTAATTTATTGTTGTACAGGCCTGCGCACTAGTTCGCGGCTTAATTGGAAAAGAATATGACATCCAAATCCATGCCTGGTCGCATTGCATCCGAAAACTTGGGTGAAGTTACATCCTGGATGCTGCCACCTGTCGATGACACCGGAAAGGTGTTATCCAGCGCCGAAAAAGAAGCGCGCATGCGCCGTGAAAAATTGCTGCAACAAGGCAAAGAAAAAATCGAAACAGTTGAAATTCCTGCGCAACAAAAAACCGGCATGACCGCACAAGAAATGCAGGAAATTTTTGACGCCGCCGAAAAAGATGGCTTTGCCCAAGGCCATGCCGAAGGTTTAGAAAAAGGTAGAAGCGACGGATACGAAGCCGGGCGTCAGCAAGGTTTAATGGAAATGCGCGCGCAGTTAACCTTGGAGCAACAGCGCTTTCAAAGCATTGCCAACTCTTTACTGAATCCGCTGACTGCACAAGATAACGACATCGAAAATATGTTGCTTGATGTAATTTGTTCGCTCACGCAAAGCGTTATTCAACGCGAATTAGTTACAGATTCTTCGCATATTTTGGAGCTGGTAAAAACAGCTGTTGAAGCGCTTCCTGTCGGCAGTAAAAATATTCGCATTAGTTTAAATCCCGACGATTTGGCTGTGGTGGAAACTTATGCTGCAGATCAACAACTGGATTGGAAATTTTTTGGTGACATACAATTGCAACCTGGCGGCTGCAGAGTAGAAACCCCTGAAAGCCGCGTGGATTTTTCAGTATCGCAACGTTTGCAAACTGTACTTGAGCAATTTTTAACGGGGCAATTGGCGCAGTTAGATGGTGCAGATGATTCGTCGCAAGTTGAATAAAATCTTTCGAGTACTTTGCGCTCAGGATGATTGGAACAGAAGATTTGATTTTAATAGGGAGTCGTCATCCTCGCGTAGCGGGGATCCAGCTCTTAGGCAGTAACTCAAATTAAAAGCTGGATCCTCGCTACGCGAGGATGACGACTCCCCGTAAAGACGGTTTACCTATGTCAGAACGCCAATCCATCACTTCTCGTCTACAACACTACGCGCCGCGCCGTTTGGTAAACAATGAGCCTGTGGCCGAAGGTCGTATTACTCGCTCGGTTGGTTTAACCCTGGAAGCGGTTGGCTTAAAAGTGTCTGTAGGCAAACAGTGCGAAGTGATCAATAGCGATGGCCGTAGTATAGAGGCAGAAGTTGTTGGCTTTGCTGGCGACCGCGTATTTTTAATGCCTATCAAGCGCGTTGAAGGTTTGCAGCCCGGCGCACGTGTTATTCCCGTTTCTGCCCAGCAAGGTATGCGCATTGGTTTGCAAACCCTAGGGCGTGTTGTGAACGGTATTGGCCAGCCTTTGGATAATAAAGGCCCCTTGGTTGGCGATGAATTTCTGGATTTCGCTCCGCAGGAAATTAACCCACTGCAACGTCACCCCATTAGCGAAACACTCGACGTAGGAGTGCGAGCGATCAATGCGCTAATCACCGTCGGCCGCGGTCAGCGTTTGGGTTTAATGGCCGGTTCCGGCGTAGGTAAAAGCGTGCTCATGGGCATGATGACCAAGTTTACGACGGCGGACATAGTGGTCGTGGGGTTGATTGGTGAGCGTGGTCGTGAAGTTAAAGAGTTTATTGATCATATTCTGGGTGAAGAAGGTATACGGCGCGCGGTAGTAGTGGCTTCGCCAGCGGATGACGCTCCATTAATGCGCCTGCGCGCCTCGCAACTATCAAGCCGCATTGCCGAATATTATCGTGACAAGGGTTTAAACGTGCTCTTGTTGATGGATTCGCTAACCCGTTATGCGCAAGCGCAGCGGGAAATCGCCTTGGCCATTGGCGAGCCGCCAGCAACCAAGGGTTATCCGCCTTCGGTATTTGCTAAAATACCCCAATTGGTTGAGCGCGCCGGTAACGCGGACAAAGGGCAGGGCTCGATTACTGCGTTTTATACCGTATTAACCGAAGGTGACGACTTGCAAGACCCCATTGCGGATTCGGCGCGTGCGATTCTGGATGGTCATGTGGTTTTATCGCGCCGCCTGGCAGAGGAGGGTATTTACCCCGCGATTGATGTAGAGGCTTCCATCAGCCGTGCTATGCAAAACATCGTACCTGAAGATCATCTCAAACAAATGCAACGCTTCAAACAGTTGCTCTCTCGCTATCAACAAAACCGGGATTTGATTTCAATTGGCGCATATAGTCCCGGCGCAGACGCCGAGACTGATGCGGCCATTGAGCGCTTCCCTCATTTACGTGCTTTTATCCAGCAGGGCATCAATCAGCGTGTGCTCATGCCTGAATCTATCGCCAATCTCCAATCCGTTATTCGCACCCAGGCAACCAAGGGAAGTGGTCCCTTGGCGTCCCAGCATCAACGTTAGGTTGAAATAGCTTATGGCTGAATCCCGCGCCAAGCGTATGCAAGTGGTACTGACTTTGGCCGAGCGGGCAGAAGAACAGGCCGGCCAACAACTCAGTCAATGCCAAGCGCAGGTCGATGCAGAAACTGAGCAATTGCGTCAGTTAGATGAATACGCCGCCCAATATTTAACAATCTATACCGAGCGCAAAACCGCCGTCAGGCCGCAGGAGCTGATTGCTTACAGCGGTTTTATCCAGCGTTTGGGTGATGCGCGTAAAGAACAGGAAGGGCGCCTGAAACGAATCGAAGCGCAGATGGAGCGCTTACGTCAGGCTTGGCGAATAGCGCATCAAAAATGCGAGTCTATTAAAGAGCTTATTACACGGTTAAAACAGGAAGAAAATGCACTGCTCGACAAGCGCCTGCAAAAGGAATTGGATGAGCTGGTGGGGCAGGCTTACATCCGGCGTGAAAACATAGATTGACGAAAAAATAAGCACAAGTTTTTTGCCCTGAAATAGGGCGGTTTTTGGTTGGCACTTTTTAACGAATTTGCCTTGGTCGAGCTATACAAAAGGTATTTATCGACTAGGCTTAGGATGGAAATACTTAGTGTAATCACCTCCCAAAGGCTTTAGGGGTAAGGGGGTTATCGTGGTACTAAGCTAACAAGATGCAAATAATGATTATTTGAATAATGTGATAGAGGTAATTTATGGCGATCACGTCTACCGTTTCTGCAGATGGTTCTCAAGTAACTATCTACATTCAGGGGCGTTTTGATTTCAGTTCACACCAGGATTTTCGCAATGCTTATGAGAAGCTTGCCAAAACTCCAAGCCGGTTTCGGGTGGATTTACAAGGTACCTCTTATTTGGACAGTTCTGCTCTGGGGATGTTATTGCTGCTGCGCGATCATGCGGGCGGCGAGCGGGCAGAAATTGAAATTGTGAATTGCTCGCAAGATGTTAAAAAGATTTTGCTCATCTCTAACTTCGAGCAATTGTTTTCTATTCAATAATCACAAAGAACTCGTGTATTAAAGTTCTTTCAAATCCAGGTTATGGTTTCCATAACCGATGGTGAATGGAAGCGGTTGCTATGAATGAAGTCCGCAATTTAAAAATTCTCGTAGCTGATGATACCGATTCTGATCGTCTTATTTTAGAGACGATTGTGCGCAAAGAGGGGCATCAGGTTTTTTCCGCAAAAAACGGTTTGGAAGCCGTTAATATTTTTCAGCAAGAACATCCCGATATTGTATTGCTAGATGCACTTATGCCGGAGCTGGATGGCTTTGATGCTGCTCGCCAAATTAAACATTTGGCGGGTGATGAATTAGTGCCCATTATTTTCCTCACGTCCCTGCAAGATACAGAATCGCTGGTTCATTGTTTGGACGCCGGTGGCGATGATTTTTTATCCAAGCCATACAACCGCGTTATTCTAAAAGCCAAAATTAAATCGTTTAATCGCATGCGCGGTTTGCATAACACCATGATTGAACAGCGTGATCAGTTGTCACAACATCACCAGCGCTTATTGCAAGAGCAAACTGTCGCCAAACAAGTGTTTGATAACGTCGCCCACAACGGTTGTTTAAACGCGAGTAATGTTCGTTATTTTCTATCATCACTCGCTGTGTTTAATGGTGACGTGGTGGTGGCAGGTATGCGACCTAATGGCAATATGATGGTATTGCTCGGCGATTTCACCGGTCACGGCTTGCCCGCAGCAATTGGCGCTATGCCTTTGGCATCTACTTTTTATGGCATGGTGCACAAAGGCTTTTCCATGTCCGATGTGCTGCGCGAAATTAATAAAAAATTAAAATCGATTTTGCCAATCGGATTATTTTGTTGCGCAACAATGATTGATTTTAATTTTCGTCGCAAGCGTATAAAAGTATGGAACGGTGGTTTACCAGCGGGAATGATTTATCGCCAAGATGGTACTGTTATTCCCATGCGGTCCTCTCATTTGCCGCTTGGAGTTTTGCCAGAAAAAAGTTTTAAGGATGATGCGCAATTCTACGACCTCGATATTGGCGATAGAGTTTTTATGTGGTCAGATGGGATTCATGAAGCACGCAATTCAGACGGCGAAATGTTTGGTGAAGAGCGCCTGTTACAATTGTTTGAAGAAAATGATTGTAGCCAATCTGCATTTGATGAAATTTTGTTGGGCGTTAAAAATTTTATTGGTTCCGGCGAGCAAGACGACGATTTATCCATGATCGAAATTTGTATGCAAGCACCGGAAAATGTTAGTCATCCCAATTACAACTTCAATCAGTCGCAACAAATGGCGCAAGTTGAGTGGGAGTTGCGATTTGAAGTTAAACCAACCAGTTTTAAATCATTCGACCCTTTACCTTTTTTGCTGAATATTCTGACAGAAGAACCAGACCTGCGCGGCTTTAGTGGCAGCCTATACACTATTTTGGCAGAGCTTTATTCCAATGCACTTGAGCATGGTGTACTTGGGTTAAGTGGCGACATTAAAAAAACACCTGAAGGTTTTACTGAGTATTACACCCAGCGTGAAAAACTGTTAAATGAAATTACTACCGGATTTGTTCATATTTATTTTGCGTATTCATCCAACATTGAAGGAGGCTCATTAACGCTGCGTGTTGAAGACAGTGGTGAAGGTTTTGATTATAGTGCACGACAAGGTAAGGAGTTATTGGTAACCGGCTATAGTGGGCGTGGTATAGGCATAGTGGAAAAGCTCTGTAAAACGGTGCGTTATTATGGTTCTGGTAACATGGTTGAAGTGGTGTTCGAATGGGTTAATAATGACTAGCCTGTTGATCATCCTGTGAATGAATTGCGTGCCTGGATTAGCTTATGAACGACCCCCAACATTTAGATTACGATGCGTTGAATGCGCTTAAAGAAGTTATGGAAGATGATTTTGGTTTTTTAATTGAAACCTATTTGAAAGACTCTAGTGATCGCTTGGTAGCGCTTCATGAATTAGTGAAAAGTGAAAATGCAGATTTGATTCGCAGAACCGCCCACAGCTTTAAAGGTAGTAGTAGTAATTTAGGCGCCGTGTTTTTGGCTAGCTTGTGTTCAGTTGTAGAGCGCAACGCTCTCGATCAAAAATTTTTCACCCTGCCTGAAGATGTCTCGCGGATTGAAGCGGAGTTTTTAATCGTTAAACAAAAGATGCTGGATTTTCTTGGTTAGCAACGAATAATAAATTTTACTGTTCTATCGCCTTTTGGCACCTCCCTTGCTTTTATCTTGTTGAAATCGTAAATCAATAACAAAATCCATTCGAAAGCGGCAAGCCCTTGCCGTTTTGTGGTTTTGTGGTGGCAATACAACGAGGTGGCGGCAATGAATAACAGCTCTGCAAATAATTTTTTACTCAAATCCGTACAGGCGCCTGCCGCTCAGGCATCGGTACCCAAACGCAACTATCAGGATGATAACGCCGCCAGCTTCCAACAAAGTTTTAAAGATGTTCATGAAAGCGTGCGAGCGCAAGATGAAAAAGTTGCAAAACCTGCTCCTAAAAAAGTCGCTGCTGCTGATAACCGCAAGCCAGCGAATGACGTTGAGAGAAAGCCCTCTGCACCGGTTAAACAAGCTGAAGAAAATCGCTCGCGCGAGCAGGTAGACACCACCGAAAACAAAGCTGAGAAGAGCGATAAGCTAGCCAATCAGGATTCCAATCCTCAATCCAGCGAAGGTAACGATGCAAACAAAGAATCATCAAGCAAAGATGGCGGCAAAAAATCCACCGCTAAAAACACGACGGAAGATGAAGTGGCTACCGACCTTGCTTCTCCAGTGGTGGCAGCACCTATAGTTCCTGCCGCCTTAACTGCGGTGGAATTGCCTGCGGAAGTTTTAGCTGCAGGTGCCATAGATGTTAAATCTATTATTGAGTCCGGGTTTAACTTGCCTGCAAACATGACCAAAAGCGAACCTGCGATAGCTGCTGGTGATTCTCCAGCAGGAAACACCGTGGTATCGAGCAGTACAGAAGCGGTAGATCAAAGCGTTTTGAATGTGGATATGCTGACCACAACGGCAGATCAAGGCATTCCGAATGTAGATGTGCTTGCCACCACAGCTGACGCGGGGGCCGCACTAAAGCAACAAGCAACAGCTGAATCTTTATCGTCCAAATCTTCCGAAATTGTGGTTGATCTTGAAACATCTCCAATTCCTCAAATTGCAGCTACAGATTCGCCGGATACCCTTGTTGATCAAGCAGCTATTGCATTAACGACCGCAGGTACTTCAGCTCTTCCAAAAACACCTGCAACACAGGCGGCAACCTCAGTTCCACTTGGGGAGGATGCTTCAACGGCGGATGGACTTAGCGCTATACCTGCTCCTCAGGTTGTAGAGAATTCAGCATCCAGGCAGGCCCCTCAGGTTGCGAGCAACCAGCCCTTGGCAGCAGATGCAAATCAAACACAAAACCAGTCACTGGATCCTAAGGCCAGTTTCGAGAAAACCCTGCAAAATATTTCCATACCTGAATCGGCGGGGCGCGATGCAGGAGCTACGTCTGCCGCTGCGCCAGCTAATTCAACTAATAGCGCTCCAGCTACTAGCGCTTTGGATTCGATGTTGCGTTTCAGTGATGCCAATACACCTTCTGCCCGTGGCTTTGTTGTTCAGACCGCAGTGCCTGTACCTGTTGGTCAGCCCCAATGGAGCCAGGCGGTAGGTGAGAAAGTCTTATGGTTAGCGGCGCAAAATGTGAGTTCGGCAGAAATTCACCTCAACCCTGAAAATCTTGGGCCAATGCAAGTTAAGGTCAGCGTTAATCAGGAGCAGACTACGGTTAACTTCACAAGTCATCACCCGGTAGTGCGTGAGGTGCTTGACCAAAACATGGGGCGCCTGCGCGACATGTTCAGTGAGCAGGGTTTGAATTTGGTTAATGTAGACGTATCGGATAAATCGTTCAGTCGCCAACAAGGCGAAGCCAAAGATCAAAAGGGACAAGCTGGCAATAAAGATGTAGCCACTGATGAGGACACACAAGTTGCCGTAAGTGCTATCACCCAACAACGCCTTGTGGATCACTACGCTTAATTCTTCTATTTATGCGAGGCCATTTTGGCTTCGCATATCCTCTGTTTGTTCGTAATTAAACGATGGTGCCCGAGGCCGGACTTGAACCGGCACGCCCCAAAGAGCACCCCTCTACTCTTGCTCGTTGATTATTTGAACATCTTGCCTGCAATACAGTCATCTCAGTAAATCACGCTCAAAAAAAGCCGTTTCGTCCATATGCTTCGCTAGCATTCAAACAATCCGCTGCTACGCTTTAGGGAACAATAGCTGGCATAGCTATTGCTCAAACCCTATTAGCCAAAGAAAGTGACGGAGTTTTGACATGGCCGCTGGAAAAAAAGAAGACAAAGACGACAAGGCAGATCAACAGGTTGATGCCGCTGCCGCTGAGGCCAAGAAAAAGAAGAAAAAGCTTTTCATGTTTATTGGAATTGCTGTTTTATTAGTATTGATTTCAGTGGGTGCGACTTTCTTTATCGTATCCAAAATGATGGGCTCCAAACATTCGGGTGATGAACAAGAGGCTGCGGCTGAATCCAGTGAAGCAGCTGAAGTGGTTGCGCCAGCGGTTTATTATCCCTTGAAACCTAATTTCACCGTTAACTATGACGTAAATGGCCGCCAACGTTTTTTACAAGCTGAATTAACGCTTATGTACCGCGATCCAGCGGTGGTAAAAACACTGGAGTTACATATGCCAGCTGTGCGCAACGGTTTGGTAATGTTATTGAGCAGCCAAGTGTTTGAAGAATTGCAAACCGCCGAGGGCAAAGAAAAATTGCGCGCGGCTGCGCTGCAAACTGTGCAAGATATTATTGCTAAAGAAGAAGCCGCTGGCGCTGAAAAAGCTAAAGAGTCTGAAGAGGAAGAAGACGAAGAAAAATCTGCGGAGAAAAAATCTTCACCCAATATTGAACAAGTATTATTTACTCAATTTGTAATGCAATAAACTCAGCCGCTAACGCAATATCAGTAATGCAATAAAAGGATAGTGACTCGTGCAAGATCTCTTATCGCAAGACGAAATCGACGCGCTCCTTCATGGTGTTGATGACGGCGACATAGAAACCGAATCGGACGTAGAGCCCGGCACGGTAAAAAACTATGACTTAACCAGTCAGGATCGTATTGTGCGCGGGCGTATGCCTACGCTCGAAATGATTAACGAACGTTTTGCACGTTACACTCGCATCAGTATGTTTAACATGTTGCGCCGCACTGCAGATGTTTCTGTGGGCGGCATCCAAATTCAAAAATTTGGTGAATATGTTCACACGCTTTATGTGCCTACCAGTTTGAACATGGTGAAATTTCGCCCGCTGCGAGGCACAGCATTAATTATTTTGGATGCCAAATTAGTTTTTAAATTAGTAGATAATTTTTTTGGCGGCGACGGACGCCATGCAAAAATTGAAGGCCGTGAATTTACGCCGACTGAATTGCGTGTTGTCCAAATGGTATTAAACCAGGGCTTTGTTGATCTTGCCGAAGCCTGGAAAGCAGTGATGCCAATTAACTTTGAATACGTGCATTCAGAAGTGAACCCATCGCTTGCTAACATCGTAAGCCCCAGTGAAGTCGTTGTAGTCAGTACTTTTCACGTAGAACTTGATGGCGGCGGCGGTGAATTACATATCACTATGCCTTACTCAATGATTGAACCTATTCGTGAAGTTTTAGATGCCGGTTTGCAATCAGATACCGACGAACAAGATGAGCGTTGGGTAAAAGCACTGCGCGAAGATGTGCTCGCCGCAAAAGTTGAATTGGAATGCGATGTTGTGCGTCGTGAAATTACACTGCGTGACATTGTGGATTTAAAAGCAGGGGATGTAATCCCCATTGAATTTCCTGATTTCCACGTGCTAACCGCAAACGGTGTACCTATGTTCAGGACACAGTTAGGTCAGCATCGCGGCAATCTCGCCTTAAAAATTAAAGAATTTTTTGATCGCTCCAGCGCGCAAAATATAACAGGTACCCCAGGAGTTAATAATGGCAAGCGATGATATTAATCAAGACGATATGGCCGATGATTGGGCTGCGGCCATGGCAGAGCAGGCCGATGCAGATGAGGCAGCAGCTAATCCCATTTCATTTGAAGAGTTGCAAAGCGAAACTAATAAAGTTAACCCCAATCCTGAATTGGAAGTTATTTTAGACATTCCCGTCACCATTTCTATGGAAGTAGGGCGTACCTCAATTACGATTCGCAATTTGTTACAACTCAACCAAGGTTCCGTTATCGAGTTGGATCGTTTGGCGGGTGAACCATTAGATGTATTGGTAAACGGTACTCTAATCGCGCACGGCGAAGTGGTTGTGGTCAATGAAAAATTTGGTATTCGTATGACCGACGTTATCAGTCCTGCAGAGCGTATTAAAAAGCTGCGCTAATTTATTTGTGTAAAGGTGGTTGTATGCAAAATTTCACCGGCTCATATAAAAAATCTATTGCCGGGATCTTATGTGCCTTAAGTATTTCGCTTATTTCTTCTAGTTCAATTGCAAGTGATTCTACCGCGCCCGCCGCTAATAAACCTGATACGCCTGCGCAGGTTGCGGCGAGTTCAGCAACGAGTGAAACTCAACCGAATCCAACAGCTACGCTTACTCCTACCACTAATGTTAAAGCTGCTCCGGTATCTGCAAAAACTAACAGTGCATCCCAGCTCGCAAGTTTGGTTGGTGGGCTAGCGTTAATTTTGGTATTGATTTACGGGCTTTCCTGGTTTGTTAAACGCTTTAGCCAAGGTGGTTTTCTGCAGAGCTCAACTATGAAAATTGTTTCGGCTATGCCACTGGGCACGCGCGAACGATTGTTGTTAGTAGATGTTGGCGGCAAACAATTATTACTGGGCATTACCGCAACCCAAATAAATACTTTGCATGTGTTTGACGAACCAGTTGTGCAATCTGAAAAAGAGCAACCTGTTTCATCTGATTTTAGCCAAAAGTTAATGGCAATCTTGCAGCAAAAAAATAGTGCTTCTTCCAGTGCTTCATCTGAAGGCCCGAGTAAAAAATCCAATTCGTAAGGAATTATTATGTTGATGTATGGATTGCGGAACATATTCCGCATCACAAAATATTTTCTTGTAAGTGCGCTAATGTTGATAAGCGTAAATACCTGGGCGCAAGCGACTCCACCTAGTCAACCAAGTGCAGCACCCGCAGCTTCGGTGACCAATATTGGTGGCTCCTTACCGGCGATTCCAGGTTTGCCTGCATTGACTGTTAAAACCAATAAAGATGGTACGCAAGAATACACAGTAACCCTGCAAATTCTCGGCATCATGACCATGCTGACTTTTTTGCCAGCGCTACTCATGATGGTTACATCCTTCACGCGTATCATTATTGTATTTTCAATTTTGCGTCAAGCTTTAGGTCTTCAGCAGTCACCATCGAACCAGATTTTAATTGGCCTCGCGCTATTCCTTACTTTTTTTATTATGCAGCCGGTATTTAATAAAGCGAATCAAGACGGCTTGCAGCCCTATATCAATCAACAAATTACGGCCAACGTTGCTATTGAGCGAGTAGCAGCACCATTCCATGCGTTTATGTTGGCGCAAACTCGTGAGTCAGACATTAATTTGTTTGTAGGTATTGCCAAGCATCCACCTATAGCAACACCACAAGACACGCCATTTAATATTTTAATTCCTGCGTTTATTATCAGCGAATTAAAAACGGCATTTCAAATTGGCTTTATTATTTTCATTCCATTTTTAGTAATTGATATTGTGGTATCCAGCGTGCTTATGGCCATGGGTATGATGATGCTGTCGCCACTAATTATTTCCTTGCCGTTTAAAATTATGCTCTTTGTGTTGGTAGATGGTTGGGCCATGATTGTGGGAACACTCGCCGCCAGTTACGGTGTTTAATGAAAAGTTACGGGGTTTAGAGGAGTAAAGTTTATGACACCAGAAGTCGTTATGGATTTATTTTCCGAAGCACTTTATCTCACGGTATTAATGGTTCTGGTGATTGTAGGGCCGAGTTTGATCGTAGGTTTGATTGTGAGTATGTTCCAGGCCGCCACTCAAATTAACGAACAAACCCTCAGCTTTTTGCCGCGGTTGATTATGACAATTGCGACTATAGGCATGGCAGGCCCCTGGATTATCACCAAGTTTATGGATTTGTTTACACGGCTTTATACAAACATACCAACTCTTATAGGTTAATGTTTCGCATGCAAGAACTTGTTGTCAGCGAAGCGCAAATTAATCAATTTATCGGCCAGTATCTGTGGCCGCTAATTCGCATTAGCGCATTTTATTTTGCAGTTCCCGTCATTGGCGCCCGCACTGTGCCTGCTCGTATCCGCATCATGCTTACGCTTTTTACTGCGCTTTTAGTGGTGCCTCTCTTACCAAATGCTCCTGTTGTTTCCTTCTTCTCGCTCGCCGGTATGTTAATGGTGGTGAAAGAATTATTAATTGGGCTTGCTTTAGGTTTTGTACTGCAAATGGTAATGCATGTATTTGTTTTGACCGGGCAGTTAGTTGCGTTGAAATTAGGTTTGGGTTTTGCGGCGCAGAATGATCCATCGAGCGGCGTAAGCGTTACGGTACTCTCACAATTTTATTTGTTGATGTCGACTTTATTGTTTTTGGCAATCAATGGTCACTTGGCAGTTATCAATATGATCGTCAATAGCTTTACGACTTTCCCTATAGGTGGCCCCGGTCTTTCGTTAGATGATTACATGCTGATCGTGCATTTATTTTCGTGGATGTTCGCCGCCGCTTTGTTAATCAGCTTACCCATTTTTACCTCCATGATGATTGTGAATTTATCTTTCGGTGTCATGGGGCGTTCTGCCCCTCAACTTAATATTTTAAATGTCGGTTTTCCCATCACATTAATGTTTGGTTTTATTTTAATGTGGTATTCCTTATCCAATTTCCTGCCGCTCTTTAATCAAATAATTGAAGAAGGTATGGCTGCTGCAAATACATTAGTGGGGTCACCCTAAATGGCAGAAGACGACAGCCAGGAAAAGACGGAAGAGGCCAGTGGGCGAAAGATTGAGAAGGCGCGTGAGGAAGGGCAGGTACCTCGATCGCGCGACCTTACAACCTCTATTGTTTTGCTGCTGGGTTCAATAGGTCTTTTGTATTACGCGGATTTCATGTGCGGAAAATTCATTGACATGATGCGCGTTAATTTTGTTTTAACGCGCGAGACTATTTTTGATCCCAACGCCATGATTGGCCTGTTTGTATCATCGCTTTTTCAAGGCCTACTGAGCATGGCTCCGTTTATGGCGCTCATGATGGTAGCGTCAGTAGTGGGGCCCGTTGCCTTAGGTGGTTGGTTATTCAGTGCAGATGCACTCATGCCGAAGCTCAGCCGCATGGATCCCATGGCAGGCTTGAAGCGCATGTTTTCGATGAAGTCGCTCATCGAATTATTAAAATCGACGGCGAAAGTAGGGATTATCTTGGGGGCGACAGTTTTATTGCTCAAGTATTACGCGCAGCCCATGTTTCGTTTGAGTGACGAATCCATCAATGTCGCGATTATCCACTCCGCAGAAATTAGCGCCTACGCTGTGATCGCGCTCTCCGCATGTACATTAATCATTGCGGCCTTTGATGTTCCCTTGCAGATTTTTGAATACAACAAAAAATTAAAAATGTCGAAGCAGGAGCTGAAGGACGAATCTAAAGACACTGACGGTAAGCCTGAGGTTAAAGGTCGCATACGCCAACTGCAGCGCGAAATGGCCCAGCGCCGCATGATGGCTAACGTTCCTACGGCGGATGTGATTATTACCAACCCGACACACTATGCGGTTGCTCTGAAATACAATCCCGAAACCATGGCCACGCCGATTTTATTAGCCAAGGGAGGAGACAATATCGCCCTTAAAATCCGCGAAATCGGCAAAGCCCACGGCGTAGAAATTATTGAATCACCGGTTCTTGCGCGGGCGATCTTCCACACTACCGAGCTCGACAATGAGATTCCGTCAGGACTTTATCTAGCTGTTGCCCAAGTGCTCGCCTATGTCTTCCAGCTGCGCACTTACCGTAAAGGCCGCGGCCAGAAACCTCGCTATCCCGGCAATATCAATGTACCTAAGGACATGTATTTCGATTAATCTAGGCTCCGGCGCTCTGAAAATAGCCGTATTGGCCGATAAATCAGCCCTGTGGCGCGTTTTCAGCCATCCGCTTCAAATACCTGGAAAAAACTAAAAATTATCGTTGACGCCGGAAAACTCGTTGATATAATGCGCCCACTTTCTTTGCCAGTGTGGCGGAATTGGTAGACGCACCGGATTCAAAATCCGGCGACCTTAAAATCGTGTCGGTTCGAGTCCGACCACTGGTACCAAATATAAACCGACTACTACCAATGTTGGTTGAAACAAAAAAACCGCTTAATAGCGGTTTTTTTGTTTTTGTCGTTTGAGATTCTCGCCAGGTTATATTTTTAATTAAAGGCTTCTAAATTAGTCGATAATTTTTGGTTAGTAGATAATTCTTGCGCTTGCATTTGCTCTGAGATTGCCGCAGCAATTTTTACACTCTGTTGCCGGATTTCATTAATAGCGGTCGTTTCAAATAGTAAATTACCCAAAGCAGGGCCAAGTGCATAAAGCTCATGCTGATTGGATAATTTCAAATCATTGGATTTGCAAAAAAATTCCGGGTCGACCAGGTTACCGCAAAGCTTTTCCAGTTGATGGTTGTAACAGTAACCACTACAAATCACCATTTTTTCAGCTTTAATCAAAGCAGTGGTGTGTGTAAGATTCAATAAAAAATAATCTCCATGATGTTCCGCCTGTTTCACTTCACCTTTGATAATTGTCAGTCTTCCTTCTTTTTGTAATTTAATCAGCAAGTCATAAGTTGATGTGGGTATACGGTGGCGTGCAATATTCCACCAAGGCAAAACACGGCGTAATTTTTTTTGTTCGCGGGAGGGAAGCGAGAGCCATGTATTGTTTGTTTCTTGCCGCAGGCTATTGATTGTGGTTTGCCAAAAAATATTTCGATTTGCATTAGCATCAATTTGTTTGCGAACAGCGTTCAGTATTTTGCGCGCGCTTTTTACACTGGGAAATTTGAACGGTATGCAATCCTGATGACTGGATTCCAGGTGCGGTAGTGGAGTTAATCCGTGACGCGAGAACACCTGGATATCGCCTTTAAAATTTTGGTGGGCGAGGTGTTGTACGGCATCAACCATACCCAATCCTGAGCCCACTACAATAATGCTGTTCAACTTACGCCAATCCTGTTGAAGAAATTCCGGATGATAAGGCGATGGAAAAATATTCTTTCCTGCAAAGTTCCTGTGTTTTGGTTCGGAGTTACCAGTTGCCAAAATTACCGTGTCAGCCAGTAATGATTCCTTGGAGCTAAGTTCAATAACGAGACCGGAGTTTGTTGCTGCTCTAACGCTCGTAGCTCTTGCTGTAACTTTATAAACCCGTATATGTTTTTCTGCGCAACTGGCTACGGCGTTGTCAAATATCCAGCGAAGATATTCACCGTAAATCATCCGTGGTACAAAATCCTTGGCGCTAAAATTTACATGGAGAAAATCTGGATGAAGATTACGCCAAAGGTAAGGATATTTGGTTAGCCACTCAACAAAATCATCAGGCTTTTGGTGCCATGCCCCCATCCGCTTAGCGGCGACATTTAAAATAAAAGAAGGATGATCAATAGAATAGGCGAGCCCAACCTTAAACGCTTGGCTGTCGTCAATGATGTAAATATTAGTGGGAATTCTAGAAGAATTGTTTAATTGGGTGCTGAGTTCAGCTAGGAGCAGTGTTGCAGAAGCACCACCACCTACAATTACAATTGATTTAGACACAGATTGATTCAACAAAAGTTCCAGTTGGTAAGATTAAGGTAGCTAAAATAACATCATGCGCTTTAAAAAACATCGCATCCTTGCGACTATAAAGTTGGAGATTTACTACTACCTAAAACTTAATTACCTTCGTGCTCGCTAATGAACGAAAGGCGATCAATGCCAGCACGCTCAATTGCGGCCATAACTTTTGCGATTACCCCATAATTTACTTTCTCATCTGCATTGAGATTCAAACGTATTTCCGGGTTTTCAGTTTTGCGCTTAATTAACTCAGCTTCTATTTCAACGAGGGGATAACCCTCTTTATCAATATAAACTTTTCCTGTTTCATCAACGCTTATCACAGTAGGTTTCTCAGGTTCCTTTTGTTGAAAGGTGGGTTGAGTGTCAGGCAAATTAACGTTGATGGTATTGGTGAGCATAGGCGCGGTGATAATAAACGTCACCAGCAGCACCAACATAACATCTACCAAAGGTGTTACGTTGATTTCACCAAATACTTCATCGCTATCACTGCCGCCAGATGAAAAAGCCATTACGCTAATACCTCTTTGCCAGAATCAGATTTTGCTTTAGCACCAGAAAAATCATTTGTACGAGTGCTCGATTTAGTTGTCGGGATTGAGTGCACACGGAAACCTGATTTTTGTACCAGGGTAATAAAATCTGTTGCAAAATCATCCAGGTCAGCGGCAATCAATTTCAAACGACGTAAGAAAAAGTTGTAGGCAAGAACTGAGGGAACCGCTACGGCGATACCTACACCGGTCGCAACCAGAGCTTCACCAATTGGGCCCGCTACTACTTCAATATTGGCGGACGATTTACTGGAAATGGCGGTCAACGCAAGAATAATTCCAAATACAGTTCCAAATAATCCAACGAAAGGAGCCGTACTGCCTATTGACGCTAATACAGCTAAACCACTTTCCAATGAGCGACGCTCTTTATGAATTTGCTGGCGCAGGTGACGTTCAAGCAAATCCTGACGATCCCAACTGTTTTCCAAATTACTTGCCGGAGTTGAATCCGCGCTACGTAAAGTAGTGAAGCCGATGGCAGCCACGCGTGCAGTCGGGCCAACATATTTTTCCAATGATGCCGCCGCGTTTAAATCTGCTGCGCTCCAAAAATCCTTTTTAAAACGTCTGTTTTGAATTCCCAATAAAGAATGCTGAATAGCTTTCAGGAAAATCAATGTCCAGGTCACTACAGAAAAAAATGCCAGTGACCAAAGTGTCCATTCAACGATATGCTTGTACAACTCATTCATAATTTACTCACTTAATTTACATCTTAAAAATTAATGGATAGTTAAAAATTAATTGAGTCGTTACATCAACTTATTAACAACCAACCAGATTACAAAAACGTTTTACTTTTTACCGGGCGTTAAATGCCCATACGAAAACCATAAAGACCTAGATGACAAATCACTAAGGACTAGCTGCCTAAGCGGAAATCAATAGGTACTTCAACCCAACCTTCAATTGCAGTTTCACCCTTACGAGCTGGTACGAATGTCCAGCGTTGTACAGTTTGGGAAGCTGCTTGATCGAGAATTTTTCTACCACTTGAGGTTTTTACTTCCACAGTTTTGGCTTTACCATCTGGCTGAACCAATACACTCAGCACTACAGTGCCTTCCCAACCTTTTTCTTGCGCTACTTCAGGATAAACAGGTGGTGGATTATTTAAATATGCTGCCGTCGCAGAAGCCTCGGTTACTGTCTCGCTAACTTGCGCTGCGCCACTGGCGACAGGTGCGGGCGCTACATATTGTTCAATTACATTTGGATTATCAGTAACCACTTTTTGTGAAGCAGGCTTGGGTAGTTCTTTTTTAGTAACTTTTGGTTGCTCTACAACTTGTGGTGGAATAACCGGCGGTGTATAGCGTTCCAATTTAATTTTTGGTATTTCTACTTTTTTAACCGCTTCTGCAATGGGTTGATAATAAAAATATCCAAATACCAAAACGTGTAAACCTATAACGGCAGCGGTAAATAAAGTTGTTCCCAAACGGCGATACTTTGAATATACCAACTCGATAGGCTTATCGATTTTTACTTGTCTTGGTTGCAGCGGAATAATATCGGCAGATTTTAATTGCGCGGATTTTCCATTTTGGTTGCGGACCAAGGCGCGAACGTAACGACGGTCATGGGCATAGGGCTCGGAGTAGGCATGTGCACTCATGGTAAGTTCCTTCCCGCATACTACGGGGATTACTGGTTTAACTAACATGCTGTAGCTATAGAATTACAGCTCTTGTGAGGTGAATTGCAGCATCTATGCCAGTTAAGTAACCAGGAGGGAATTTAGCGGTCAAATAGAAAAAATTATTGCAATGCGGCGTTAAATTAACCAAATCAAACATATTTCAATTTGCAAACAACCTTTGCGATATATGCTTAGAAATATTGGTTTTTAAACGCGAATCCGATTCGCGTGTAGTGCGGAACAGCTTGTTAAGAATCCAACAGCCTGCTGTTGATATCCCAGCAGTGTTGGAATTTTAACTATCTTTAAATAACTGTGTTTAGTTGAGGAGATCTTGAATATTTTGACCTTCCGGTTTGTAACTCCAGCGGGGGATAAGCAATAAAATCAATATCGAAATTATGGCGACTGCGACTGATCCCCATATCGCCAAAGGAGCGGCTGCAATACGATCAGGATAGATATGCATAGCGGCGCCCAAACCAATTCCATTGCCCGCCGTAACGAGCACCACAGCTGTTAAATCGTGAAAGCGCCGCGCTTTATTTGCGCCCATCGCCCATTTGGGGTGAGTGTTGTAGCTAGGTAATTCTTCATGGGCATTGTTTAATTGCTCAAGTGCCGCGAGAAAACGTCGCAAATTACTGATTGCGCGTTCGCCTTTGTAATTTAAAAAAGCCAGACATAAAGATGCAGCAGGAAAGCCTGGCAACAACCATTCGACGGGCACACTTCCACCATCGCTGGGCTTTAGCGCAACCAATGCAGCTAATAAACTCAAAACCAGGGTTGCATATAGTGAGAGTGCTTGTTGTCGTTGGCTGATGCGCGTATTGACTTCCTGATAAGCTGCAATAAAACGATAATTGGCGTCGACAATGTATTTATTAGTCATAAATTTACAATTTTTTGAGTTAATAAAAAGGGCGCATAACGCGCCCTGTTGGTGAAGCAAGTGAGAAATTAACTGCGTGGATCTGGCGTTAGGCGCAAATAAGGTTTAATCACGGTGTAACCCTTGGGGAAGCGCTGTTTAATTTCTTCTGCATCCTGCAATGCGGGAACAATAACAACATCTTCTCCCGATTTCCAATTACCTGGCGTTGCGACCTTGTGATTATCGGTCAATTGCAATGAATCGATTACCCGCAAAATTTCGTCAAAGTTTCTACCTGTGCTAGCGGGGTAGGTGATGATTAAGCGAATTTTTTTGTTGGGATCAATAATGAATAACGAACGTACAGTAGCAGTAGTACTCGCGTTAGGGTGAATCAAATCATAAAGTGTTGATACTTTGCGATCTGCATCAGCCAAAATTGGGAAATTTACCAAAGTGTGTTGGGTTTCATTGATGTCGCCAATCCAGCGTTGGTGTGATTCAACCGGATCAACGCTTAGGGCAATAGCTTTTACGCCACGTTTGGCGAATTCGTCTTTTAATTTGGCGGTTAAACCTAATTCGGTAGTGCAAACAGGAGTAAAGTCAGCGGGGTGAGAAAACAAAATTCCCCAGCTGTTGCCTAACCATTCGTGAAAATGGATTTCGCCTTCGCTGGAATCTTGAACAAAATCAGGGGCTTCATCGCCTAAACGTAAACTCATTTTTTACTCCTTGATGTCGGTATAAAATTGGGGAAATTCATCAGCGCATATTTTTACAGCTTTGTGCAAAGCCGTAAAAATGTACGGTGATTTTAAACGGGTACAGCATAATCAAATCAACAGCCCTAATATAAGTTTTATGATTTGATAAACAAAATACTATTTTATGCTTTGCTTAGATCAAAACAGAAACACAGCTTCAGGCGACATTAGGATAAATTCGGCATATAAATAAAAAGCCCAGAGGATTAGTCTGGGCTTAGTGAGTTTTAAAAATATAAAGATTAACGCCGAGCTCGCGCCAAGCGTTCAATAACTGACGCCATTAGGTCGATTTCTTCGCAGGTATTATAAAAAGCGAAAGAAGGCCGAACTGTAGTTTCAACGCCAAAACGACGTAGAATAGGTTGCGCACAGTGATGGCCAGACCTAACGGCAATGCCTTCACGATTTAATTCTGTACCCACTTCTTCGGTTTTATAACCCGCTAAAACAAATGAAAGCACACTGGCTTTATCTGCTGCCGTACCTATAAGACGTACATCGGGAATAGGTTGCAAGCGTTGGGTACCATAAGCGAGCAAATCGTGTTCATAGCGCGCTATACGGTCCATGCCAATGCGCTGTACGTAATCTATAGCGGCACCCAATCCGACGGCGTCTGCAATGTTACCTGTACCTGCCTCAAAGCGGTTAGGCGCATCTTGATAAACGATGCGGTCAAAACTTACGTCGGCAATCATGTTGCCGCCGCCTTGCCATGGCTCAAGATTTTTTAAATGTTCAGCCTTGCCGTAAACCACGCCTATGCCCGTAGGGCCAAATACTTTGTGGCCGGAAAACACAAAAAAATCTGCATCAAGAGCTTGAACATCTACCCGCATATGGGACACGGATTGTGCGCCGTCTACAACGACAGGAACGCCGTTGGCGTGGGCGATATTAATGATATCTTTAATCGGCGTTACAGTTCCCAATGCATTGGAGACTTGCGTAACAGAGACTATTTTTGTACGGCCGTTAATTAATTTACGGAATTCATCCAGTAAAATTTGGCCACTATCGTCTACTGGAATAACGCGGAGTTTTGCGCCGACACGGGATGCAAGCATATGCCAGGGAACAATGTTGGCGTGATGTTCCAAATTAGAAACAATAATTTCATCACCTTCACCAACGCGTTGCTTGCCAAATGTATTGGCCAGCAAGTTAATGCCTTCAGTAGTTCCGCGTACAAAAATAATTTCGTCGGATGACTTGGCACCCAAAAATTTTTGCACCTTGGTACGTGCACCTTCATAAGCATCCGTCGCTCGCGCGGCAAGTTCATGCGCGGCGCGATGAATGTTTGAGTTTTCGTGTTCGTAAAAATAACTTACACGCTCAATCACCGATTTAGGTTTGTGGGTTGTTGCAGCGTTGTCAAACCACACTAAAGGCTTTCCGTTAACGCGTTCCGACAAAATAGGAAAATCACGACGAATGGCCTGCACATCAAAGCCTTGGGATTCGGCTGCAAATTGCCCTTGTTTGGGCGAATTCCCAAAAACAGGTTGGGCATTTGAATCCAGGAAATAAAAATTTGAGTCTGGCTTGGCTGCGGGCGCGCGAGTAGGATTATCAAATTGAGTAACACTAAATTCGGCAGCGAGCAGTTGTTGAATATCTTTTTCACCTGGCAAACTCGACGGGTTTGGCACAACGCGGTCGCCACCGTGACTTTGTGCTTGGTGATAATCACCAAGCGAATGACTTTCTAGCTTATGTAAATCAGCAGGAGTTTTGGCAGGGGCAGTTTGTGTTACAAACCGATTATCTTCCAACAAATTACGTAATTCATCCTCACCGGGTAAACCAAAAGCTTGCGGTGAAACCTGGGTCGCAAGTTGCTCAACCTGTAAATTGGCGAGCGGATAAGCGCCAGCATGCTCTGCAAAATAATAAGCGGGCACTGGTACGGCAGCTGACTGGCGTTCCAATTGCGGTGAAGAGAAAGAGGGTGCATCGCCAGCGCCAAAATCTGAAACGCTGCGGCCAACTTGTGGCTTTTGCGAAACATTTTGCGGCGCATGTTGTGAAAGTGCAGGGCGCAAACCAGAAACAATAGGCTCTGCATTAGGCAGAGCCTGAAATATTTCGTTAGCCAAAGCGGCAAGACTTTGAAGATCTGGCAAACCGTGATTGTCAGTCATATTGCAACTCAGTTATTGATGGCTACACCTTGATGTGTAGCCTTGTGGTTATTTGCAGCGGCGCGATTATTTATAAGTATCGGGATAATCGTGGTACTTGCTGACATCCACATCTTCCAATACCGCCAAGGCATCTTCTGTTAATACAGCGAGAGAGCAGTACAAAGAAATCAAATAAGAAGCTATAGCGTTGCGGCCAATACCCATAAAGCGTACTGATAGGCCTGGGCTCTGCTGACCAGCCAAACCTGGTTGATATAGACCCACCACACCTTGGCGTTTTTCACCTACGCGCAACAACAAAATTTTTGTTTTGCCATTTTCATCAATCGGTAATTTATCCGACGGAATTAATGGAACGCCGCGCCAGGTAATAAATTGTGAGCCGAATAAACTTACAGTAGGTGGTGGTACACCACGACGAGTACATTCACGACCAAAAGCGGCAATCGCCAATGGGTGTGCCAAAAAGAAACCTGGTTCTTTCCAAACTTTAACCAAAAGTTCATCAAAATCGTCGGGAGTAGGCGCACCGGTTAAGGTAGAAATGCGTTGGGTTTCATCAACGTTTGCCAACAAACCGTATTCGGGATTGTTGATCAATTCGCTTTCTTGACGCTCTTTGATTGTTTCAATCGTTAAGCGAAGTTGCTCTTTGATTTGATCGTGCGGGCTATTGTACAAATCTGAAACACGTGTATGAACATCAACAACACTGGTTACTGCATTTAAAAAATATTCACGCGGCTTTTCATCATAATCAACAAAAGTTGGTTTGATTTCTGATTCATCGCGTTGCGAGCAAGTTACAGTCACTTGACGTGGGTTTTTCACGCGGTTTAAGCGAAAAATGCCTGCTTCAACAGGTGTCCATTGCAGCAAATGAACAAGCCAACGCGGCGAAATAGTGGAAAGTTGTGGGGTAGTTTTAGTGGCGTTGGCAAGTTGGCGTGCTGCGTTATCACCAAGTGCTAATTGCACTTCATTTTCGGTAGACATACCGAAGCTCCTTTAAAAAATTAAGTGTTGAAATTCGAACAGTGAATTATTTGCATAGAAGAAAAAATACTAAGCTAAGATCACATTCTTATAAGGGAATATCAACCGGCTATAGCCAGCATTAAAATACGCGCTTATATTTTTTTAAAAATTTAACTAACGTTTTCCAATTGTGATTGTTCATAAGCTTCATAACGCGCTAGTAACGCAGAGGGTGATAAGTTCAATGCTTTGGCTATTTTTGTTACTGTTCCAAGCGATGGCATAGCAGTTCCGCGCTCAACTTCACCCACGTAGCTACGGTTTAGATCTGCACGATCGGCCAAAACTTCTTGCGATAGACCGTGCTCTTCACGCACACGTTTTACAATTCTGCCGAAATAAATAGAGAGGCTCATATTTGCGCCTCCGCAATGTTTCGAAGTGTGGCTTGGGTAATACTGCTGCCGGGTGGTACGCTCCGGGTAAGCCACACATTACCGCCTATGGTTGAACCTTTGCCGATAGTGATACGACCTAAAACGGTTGCGCCTGCGTAAATCACCACATCGTCTTCAACAATAGGGTGACGAGGAAGTCCTTTTTGCAATGCGCCGGTTTCATCGGTAGGAAATGTTTTTGCGCCGAGAGTAACGGCTTGATAAACACGTACACGTTCGCCAATGACTGCAGTTTCTCCAATCACAACACCGGTTCCGTGATCGATAAAGAAGCCACTACCGATTTGTGCTCCCGGGTGAATATCAATGCCTGTGCTGGAGTGTGCGAGTTCCGCAACGATTCTCGCTAATAGTGGGACGCCAAGCTCATAAAGTGTATGTGCCAGGCGGTGATAAATGATGGCCAATATGCCGGGGTAGCAAAGCAAAACCTCATCGACACTGCGAGCCGCAGGATCACCTTGAAATGCAGCTTGCACGTCAATATCTAATACACGGCGTAAACGTGGCAGAGCGGACGCAAACAAACGCACAATATTATTGGCCTGGATTTTTAATTCTGCTTCGTCTGCGCTATCAGATTGCTGGCGAGCTACATATAACAATTCAAGTTGAACTTGAATTAATAATTGATTTAATGCGGCATCAAGCGTATGTCCTACATAATAGTCTTCGCTCTCTTCGCGCAGGTCTTGCGGTCCCAGGCGCATAGGGAAAAGCGCACCGCATAATTCGCTGAGAATTTGTTGTAATACCTCGCGTGACGGCAATTCACGAAGGCCAGCCTCGCGCAAACGTCCGCGTTGGCTACGCCATTCGTTGCGCACTGAGCGCAACTCATTTACGATTTTGTCCAGCTCCCAATTGGTGGCTGCGACAAACGAAAATTCCGCTTCTTTGTTGGTTTTTTGAGGCATGGTTAACTCCCTGCAGAAAATCTTTGTATTATCAAAGTCTTTTAATTTTCAATTTTTAATGTGCGTTAAAGATTTTGTATTAATAAATCTTGGTCGTTTTGCGTTAAAGAAATTAATCTTGTACCCAAGGCAATCCACGCTGACGCCAGCCGCCGCTAGAGCCGCGTTGCTGGTTTTCATCCAGGTCGCCTTCAAAGCCTTCCCTTACGTTAAAAACGTTTTTAAATCCTGCGGCGGTAGAAGCCTCGGCAGCAGCAGCCGAGCGCTTCCCACTGCGGCACAACAACAAAATGACCGAATCTTTTGAGAGCTTGCTTTCCAATTCACGCAGGAATCGCGGGTTTTTAATCAAAGCGGGGCCGGTTTGCCAGGCGACATGAAAAGTATTGGGTACATGTCCAACAAACTTACGTTCTTCCGCTGCGCGCACATCGACTAAATGTGCTTGTCCATTTACAAAAAGTTTCCACGCTTCATCGGGCGAAACTTTTCCGGCATAACCAAGACCTTCTGAAATTGCTTGCTGTTTTGCAGATTCAAGCACTTCTGGCAAAGCCTCGTTTAATTTGGACGGGGTGGGCGATGGATTATTCAGTTGCACCACAGTCATAAGATTTCCTCGTATCTTGCAGGTGTTTAAAATTAAACAGCTGATTAATTCCTGGCTGCGCATTCATTAATAGGTGCGCCTAATTAATAGTTGCGCATGAATTAGTTTTCGTGAAGTCGAGGGGAAATATAATGGTGGCTATAGACAATTGGAAAGAATATATATGTATATCCTTATAATCATGTTGGTCCATATCCAGTTTGTGGACTGCGTTAATTGAAGAAGCTGCGCTATTTCTGGATTATTGAAGTGCCATAGTTTGATATTTAAACATTCTGATGCGCTGAGTTATAAGCTGAGAATATAAAATTCTTTTCTAATCAAAAATCTGGTCCTTATCATGCATTGCCTAAAGCAACTTAATTGACTTACCGGATTTTGATATGCCGCTTACTGAGCTGATGAATTACTTTAATGACCAATTACAAACGCAGGCGCGCACAAAGTCTTTGCCTAAAACAGGATTTTATAAAGCCGATAATGTGTATTGGGCGCGCTTTGGCAGTTTGATTCTGGGTAGCGATTTTCATCCTTTAAGCGCTATTAAGGATGAAAAAATTTTAGGTTATGAGGCGGAGCTGATTGTACGCGCCTCAACAGGCAACCGTTTAAATATAGACAGTATCTTTAACTCGCTGGATAGTAATGAACAGATTGTACATTTGGATCGACTGGTGCGAACACTTCATTCGCTCAACTATTTACAGCAGTTTGATGGACAAGATCATTTGCTCTCTCTGCAGGTTCAGTCTCGACATATTGTGAGTGTAAGCGACGACCACGGTAAGGCATTTGAAATAATACTAAGTGATTGTGGGCTTAAACCCGAAAGGGTTTTGTTGCATACGCGTTTGCTTGATCACGCAACCTTGAAGCATTTTAAAAAGGCATTAGAGAGTTATAAAAATCGCGGGTACAAAATTGGTATCAATATCACTCAGTCACGGGAGTTGACTTTGCTCGCCAGTTTAGAGATAACCCCCGATATTATTTTCGTGCACAATCCCTCTTTGATATTGGGCAACAAAACTGCAGATACCACTACCAACCAGGCATTCCTGACTCCCGTTGAGTTTTATGAAGGGCAGCGAATTTTGGTCAGCGAATCAAAAGATGCTGTTGTAGATATAGTAGATTCGTTTGATGGTTTGCTTTTGTTGCCGCAGGGCGCGTACGACGAAGATAAAACGGTAAATTATTTTACGGGATAGCATCTTCTTTAATATCTACCCAAAAAAGGATGGCATTGCCATCCTTTTTTTATTGCTGAATTAATCACACATAAAATTTTAATCGTCATAAGGATGTTGTGTCTGCTGTCTTTAGCCAACAAAAAGATGTCTATAGGCGGTGATAGGCTGTCTATGGCCACCAATTTAAGTTGGATGGTTATATCAATATAAAATTAAAGTATTTTGGGTAATTTTTTTCTCTTCATATACTCGCTCGCAACTTGTTATAACAAGTATTGATGAGCGAAATTCTATTTATTTTTATGTCGGATAACTGATGAGCAAGCATCAAAAACTTTTACCGCTTTCGCCAGTTCCTTTATACAGCCAATTAAAGGAGCTGTTGCGCACACGTATTTTAGATGGAAGTTATCCGGCCCATAGCCAGATGCCCTCTGAGAGTGAATTAGGCGCGATTTATAAGGTGAGCCGAATTACCGTACGCCAAGCGTTAAGTGATTTGCACAAAGAAGGTTTGATTTTCAAGATTCATGGCAAAGGTACCTTTGTTGCAAAGCCCAAGGCTTTTCAAAATGTGAGTAAGTTGCAGGGGCTGTCAGAAGCAATGTCTCAATTGGGATACGAAGTTTTAAATCAATTATTAAGTTTTAAATTTGTTAAGGCAGATTCGCAAGTTGCGAACAGGTTGCAGGTTCCAGAAGGAACCAAAGTCGCGGAAATTAAACGTATTCGTTTAATTAACCGCGAGCCGGTTTCCTTGGAGGTAACTTATGTTCCCCAACTTATTGGCGAGCAATTAGAAAAGGCAGATTTAATAACCCGCGATATTTTTTTGATACTGGAAAATGACTGCGGTGTTGCCTTGGGGCATGCCGATTTAGCAATAGACGCTGTTTCTGCCAGTGGTGAATTACTTAAAGCGCTCAATATTAATGAGGGCTCGCCCATTATGCGCATTGAGCGTTTAACGCATAACGCGGAAGGTGTTCCCATAGATTTTGAAAATCTTTATTACCGCGGCGAAGCCTTCCAATATCGTTTGCGAATTGATCGCCACACCAATAATTAATTTTTTGATACAGATGTTAGTTGGGAAAAACTATGAGCAATACCGCTTTTGATATCAGTAGTTTGAAAACCATTGAACAAGAATACGACATAGTCGTTGTTGGCGGTGGGACTGCAGGCCCTATGGCTGCTATTAAAGCTAAAGAGCGTAATCCAAATTTACGCATTTTGTTAATTGATAAAGCCAACGTGAAACGTTCCGGTGCTATTAGCATGGGAATGGATGGATTAAATAACGCAGTCATTCCTGGTCATGCAACGCCAGAACAATACACAAAAGAAATTACGATTGCGAATGATGGTGTGGTGAATCAAGCCACTGTTTATGCCTATGCAAAACATAGTTTTGCGACCATTGAGCAGTTGGATCGCTGGGGCGTGAAATTTGAAAAAGATGAAACGGGCGATTACGCCGTAAAAAAAGTGCATCACATGGGGTCATACGTATTGCCCATGCCGGAAGGGCACGACATTAAGAAAGTGCTTTACCGACAACTTAAGCGTGCGCGAATTTCAATTACTAATCGTTTGGTTAGCACGCGTTTATTAACAGATAGCGAAGGTGCAGTGAATGGCGTTTTAGGTTTTGATTGCCGCACAGCAGATTTTTACGTGATACGAGCAAAAGCTGTGATTCTCTGCTGCGGTGCAGCTGGCCGTTTGGGTTTGCCAGCCTCCGGTTATTTAATGGGTACTTATGAAAATCCAACCAATGCTGGCGATGGCTACTCAATGGCTTATCACGCCGGTGCTGAGTTGGCGAATTTGGAATGCTTTCAAATCAATCCATTAATTAAAGATTACAACGGGCCTGCGTGTGCTTATGTCACGGGGCCACTTGGCGGTTACACCGCAAACAATAAAGGCGAGCGTTTTATCGAATGCGATTATTGGAGCGGCCAAATGATGTGGGAGTTTTACCAGGAGCTGGAAGGTGGCAACGGCCCCGTTTTTTTAAAGCTTACGCATTTGGCAGAAGAAACAATCCAAAATATTGAAACTATTTTGCACAGCAACGAGCGCCCAAGTCGCGGTCAATTTCACCAAAATCGCGGTACAGACTATCGCGAAAATATGGTTGAAATGCATATTTCTGAAATTGGTTTTTGTTCGGGCCATAGCGCTTCAGGTGTATGGGTTAATGAAAAAGCAGAGACCAGTGTTAAAGGTCTTTACTCGGCGGGTGATATGGCAGCCGTGCCACACAACTATATGTTGGGTGCATTTACCTATGGTTGGTTTGCGGGTGTGAATGCAGCAGATTACGTTGCAGAGCGCGAATTTTCTTTAGTGGATGCTGCGCAAGTAGAGTGTGAACGCTCACGTGTATATGCACCCTTGCAGCGCTCTGAAGGTTTGCCACCCGCGCAGGTGGAATACAAATTGCGCCGCTTTGTAAATGATTATTTGCAGCCGCCGAAAGTCACTAAAAAAATGGAAATAGGTTTGCAGCGGTTTGATGGAATCGCAGCAGACATTGAACAAATTAAAGCCAATAACCCGCACGAATTAATGCGCGCTATGGAGGTCAGTTTTATTCGCGATTGTGCAGAAATGGCTGCCCGTGCATCTTTATACCGTACTGAAAGCCGTTGGGGTTTGTATCACTATCGCGTTGATTATCCAGAGCGTAATGATGCTGATTGGTTGGTGCATTGCCATCTTAAGAAAGACGAGCAGGGCAATATGATCAGTATAAAACGTCCTATAGAACCTTACCTGGTTTCGCTCAACGAACAAGAACAGGGTGCTTATAACAAGCTGCGTTTGAAAGTAGCCAACGGTTAATTTTAAAGATTTCATGAGAGGAGGCGACCCATGCCCCAACAAGCACAAGAAATTTTTTTTCGCAGTAACGCTCCTGTCACTGTGGATGAAGATAAATGTATCGCCCACAAAGGTTGCACTGTGTGTGTAGAAGTGTGCCCTATGGATTTGTTAGCGATCAATCCTGTTACACAAAAAGCATATATGCAATTTGACGAATGTTGGTATTGCATGCCCTGTGAGGCCGATTGCCCAACAGGTGCGGTAAAAGTCGATATTCCCTATTTGTTGCGTTAACTATTTTTATTCTGCCACCCGAAAACATTGGGCGCGTTTTTTTCGAAGTAACCTCTCGTTGTCCACCTTATGTGAGGCGATAACGATTCACACATTAGATTGAGAGGAAAAGGACCATGCGTTTTACCACCAAGATAACAGCGAGCATTGCTTTGGCTGTTGCCAGTTTTGCCAGCGTTAACACCTATGCTGAAACTATTCGTGTTGCATTGGGTACACAAGACACCACTATTAATTGCTCGACCGGTGGTTTGTTAATTCGTGAGTTGAAATTATTGGAAAAATATTTACCGCATGAGGGTAAGTACAAAGATGCAACCTACGATATCCAATGGAAAAACTTTACCAGCGGTGCTCCACTCACCAATGAAATGGTTGCGGGTAAGTTGGATTTCGGCGCAATGGCCGATTTTCCCGGTTCATTTAACGGCGTCGCTCATGAGGCGGCGGGTAAGCACAGTATTTTCTTAAGCGTTTTATCCGGCAGCATTAAAGGCAGCGGCAACGGAATTGTTGTACCTGCTGCATCGCAGGTGCAATCAATTACCGAATTAAAAGGTAAAACGATTTCTGTACCTTTTGCATCAACTTCACATGGCATGTTATTGCGCGCGATTAAGGCTCAAGGTTGGGATCTTGATAAAGACGTAAAAATTATTGCGCAAGCCCCGGAAATTGCTGGCTCGGCATTAAAAAGTAACCGTATTGAAGCCCATGCTGATTTCGTTCCTTTTGCGGAATTATTTCCTAACCGCGGTTTTGCTCGCAAAATTTATGATGGCTCGCAAGCTAATGCACCAACTTTCCACGGAACTTTAGTAGACGCTGCTTATGCAGAAAAATATCCGGAAATTGTTGTTGCTTATTTGCGTGCTGCTTTGGAAGCAGATCGATTAATTGCGGCTGAACCAGAAAAATACAGCGAGTTAATTGAAAAGGTGACTGGTATTGATGCGGAAGTGAATTATTTATTCCACGGCCCTCTAGGACTACAAACTCGTGATTTAACCTGGAAGCCAGAGTATCGCCAAGCCTTGGCGACAGCGATTGATACGCTGAAATTGTTGAAGAAAACGGATCAAGGTTTAAATATTGAGAAGTTTATTAATGATAAATACATCCGTGAAGCTTTCAAACAATCCGATTTGGATTACAAAAAATCTCTTGCTAATTACGCACAATTGCCGCTGAACGCCAAGGACGCAATAACAGGTAAGCCCATTACAGACTTTAAACATGTTGCTCAAATTTGGGTGCGCGGTGAACCTTTGGTTCGCCACTACGCTTCGTTTAAAGATGCAGTAAAAGTGTTAAAAGAATTAGAGTCTGAAGGCAAAGATATTCGCGCTATTTATGCACAAGCATCTGACAGCGGTATTAAATTGCTCGCTAACCAGGCTTGGTTTGTTGAAAGCGCACAGGGTCAAGTCGATGCCTTCTTGCTAAAAGAGCAAGCAGAAGCTTTCGCGAAAAGTAATTCAGGAACGGTACGCGATTTCAGCTCCATCCGTTTGTAATGTACCCAAAGATTTTTATAAGGTGGTTTAGCTAATGTCGTTGTTAAAATTTCCTTCCATACAATTGCAGGGTGTGGCGCTGCAACTGGGTTCGATTGCAGTATGTTTGCTGTTCTGGCAAGTCGCAGCCACGCAACATTTGAATTTAGGGTTGGTGACTTTTAGCAACGTACCAACACCGGGAGCTGTGCTTGCTGCTGTATGGCAGTTAGTGAGCTCTGATTCGCTGTGGCCACACCTGAGCAGCAGTTTAACCCGCGTGTTTAGCGGTTATTTAACGGCAAGCGTGTTAGGGGTCGGCTTGGGGTTGGCGGTTGGCCGTTCCAAACGCGCAGAAAAAATTCTTATGCCGCCGTTGGAATTGTTGCGTCCAATTCCCGCGGTTGCCTGGATTCCCCTAGCAATTTTAATGTTTCCATCATCGGAAGCTTCCATGATTTTTATTACCTTTACCGGGGCATTGTTTCCAATATTATTGAATACAGTTCACGGTGTTGAGGCGGTTGATCCACGTTTAATTGCATCGGCTCGCAGTTTAGGTGCGAGTAAAAGTGCAATTTTGCGCGAGGTAATTTTGCCCGGTGCAACGCCAAGCATTATTACAGGCTTGTCAATTGGAATGGGTACATCGTGGTTTTGTTTGGTAACTGCTGAGATGATTTCCGGGCAATTCGGAATTGGTTATTACACCTGGTCATCTTACGTCATTCAAAATTATGCGGACATTGTAGTGGGAATGTTGTTAATAGGTTTGCTCGGAATGGGGAGCAGCTGGTTAATAAAAATCCTCGGCAATTTTTTAACTCCTTGGTACCGTCTGGGAAAATCATGATGACTATTTACGAATCTGCCAATGCAAAACAATTGGCTGCTGAAACACATGGCGCTGCGTTTGAAATGGCTGATGATGTTGGCTTTGAAAAAAATAAAGCTGCACAGGGTCAAATTAACGCTGAAAAAATTTCAATTCATCTCGGTGAAGGTAAAGCAGCGTTTGAAGCTGTGCAATCAGTAGATTTTACGATTGCTCCCGGTGAATTTGTCTGTATTTTAGGACCGTCTGGTTGCGGTAAATCTACTTTGTTGGGTGCGTTGGCCGGGCATATTACGCCGAGCCACGGCAGTTTAAAGCTGGATGGAAAATTCATTAAAAATCCATCACCAGAACGGGGAATGGTTTTCCAACATCACACACTTTTGCCTTGGCGCAGCACGCTCGATAACGTTGCATTTGGTTTGAAAATGCAGGGGATTGGTAAGCAGGAGCGTCGCCAGCAAGCGGCTGAAATGCTCAAACTTGTTGGGCTGGAAGATTCTGCTAAACGTTGGCCTAGTCAATTGTCGGGCGGCATGCAGCAACGTGTAGAAATTGCACGTGTACTTATTAATAAGCCCCGCTTGTTGTTAATGGATGAGCCTTTTGGCGCGCTCGACGCGCAAACACGTTTAAAAATGCAGCAATTATTGTTAAGCATTTGGGGAAAAATTCGCACCACTGTGGTGTTTGTTACGCACGATATTGATGAAGCATTGTTTCTTGCTGATCGAATTTTGGTTATGAGTCCGCGGCCTGGGCGCATCATTGAAGATTTGTCGGTGGACTTTGCGCGTCCGCGTACAACCGAGTTGGTGACTACACCGGAATTTATGCGGCTCAAACGCCATTGCCTTGAATTACTTAGTCATGAAGAAGGCCGACAGTTACCACGTTTATCACCTCTGGGTTTGCCGCCGGCAGTTGAGTTTACCTATTAAACATCATCGCGTTTTGCGATCTACATTCTTAATGGAATTTGAGTCTCTATGAGTTTTATTGATAATCCAGACATCATTGCCCTGCAGCCACGCTTGCAAGATAGCGATGCAGCTGTGCGTCGCATCGCGTTGATTGATCTTGCTGATTTGGAAGAACCAGATGCTTTGCCATTGCTGACGACAAGTTTGCGCACAGATAGCGATGCCGATGTACGTGCTGAGGCTGCGCGTTTGCTTGCGGCATGGGAAGAGCCAGAAGTGATTACTGCATTGTGCGAAGCGCTTACAGATAGCAATCACAGTGTGCAGGAGCTTGCAGCTCACAGCCTTACGCAACTTAAAGAATCTATTTCTGGCCAGTGGATTTTGCCTTGGGCTGTTCATAGCGATGTCAGCGTGCGCCGCCGGGCTTTGCGGGCCCTGCGCGAGCTGCGTTTACCTGCAGCAGCTGAACCCGCCATTGCGGCTCTGGGCGATGCAGACGCGGGCGTGCGTCGCGAAGCTGTAGGTGTATTGGCTTGGCTCAAACATAAACCTGCGCTTGCCGATTTAGCCACGCTCGCGAGTCATGATATAGATGTGGACGTACGTCGCGCGGCCACGGGTGCCCTGGGATTTGCAGCAGAACCGCAATCACTTAGGGCGCTTTATAAGGCCTTGCAGGATAGTCAGTGGCAAGTGCGCGAGGAGGCAGCCGCAACTTTGGGTAAGCTGGGCTTTAAAGAGGCGGGCACCGAATTGGTGGATGCCTTGGCTGATGACTATTGGCAGGTGCGCCTGCAGGCCGCTCGTGCTTTGGGTAAATTGCGTTTTATACCCGCTAATCCTGCGCTGATTAGCTTACTGGGGCATAGCATCAGCAATTTGCGTAAGGAAGCCGCGCTCGCTTTGGGCGAAATTGGCGATCAACATGCCGTATTAGCTTTGCGTCATGCTGAAAATGATAGTGACCCCGAAGTTCGCAAAGCCGTACGCATTGCGTTGGCACAACTTAGTGAGCGCGTAGCGTGATCTTTGCACCGCAAAAAATACACAATGCTCACCTGGAGCAGCAGCTTGTTATTTGCTGGCGCGATGGACAGGAACACAGATTTAGCTATGGCGAGCTGCGTGCGGCTTGTCGCTGTGCTACTTGCCGTGCTGAACAGGTGCGTGGGCATTTGGTCTTGAGGGATGCAGATTTGAAGATTAAGAAAATCAACAATCTAGGGCAGGGATTGCAATTTGTTTTTAGCGACGGTCACGAGCGTGGCGTTTATCCCTGGCAATATATGTATGAACTCGGCTCGCGTCCCCTATAAACAGCTGTTTAATCCTCACAAGTCCGTAAATAGTTTATTGAGCAACACACTGCTGCAAATTGCACAATCTCAAAGCAGTTATAAGCTTGAAAAAAATTGATATTTCCGCTCGTTCGCAAATAACCATACTATGCTGACTATATTCATTTAGCAGTTTTGGTGATCGAGCCCATGTGCCAGTTGTTAGGAGTTAGTTGCAAGCAGCCAGCAGACATCAACTTTACGTTTGAAGGTTTTCGCGCACGTGGTGGTTTAACCGATGAACATAAAGATGGTTGGGGAATTGCGTTTTTTCGCAACAACAACTTCGATGTTTTTCTGGATCACCAGCCAGCCGCTAATTCTGAATTGGCAGCAGAAATTAATAGTGCGGGTATTAAATCCAAAACGATTATCGCCCATATCCGCAAGGCTACTGTTGGCGAAGTTAAACTCAGCAATTGCCATCCATTTCACCGTGAGCTTTGGGGTAAAACCTGGTTGTTTTGCCACAATGGCGACCTGAAAAATTTTGCTCCGGAATTAAATGGAAGATTTAATCCGCAAGGTGATACCGACAGCGAATTAGCATTTTGCTATTTGTTGCAGCAGTTGGAATCGCAACTGCCACAAGGTACTGATGACAGCGAGGCTTTGTTTAAAGTCTTGAATGATTTGAGCAGGGAAATAGAGAAGTTCGGCACTTTCAATATTATTTTCTCGAATGGTGATTTGCTATTTACCTATTGCTCAACTTCATTGGCACATGTTGAAAGAAAATATCCTTTCACTACTGTAACCCTGGTGGATAAAGATGTGTCGCTCGATTTAAGTCAACATCACAACGAGCACGATAAAATGATTTTGATTGCTACCAAGCCTTTAACGATTAATGAAGACTGGAAAGTTTATCAACCGCAAGAGGCAAGGATGTTTCGAGAGGGCGAAGTGATTTACAGCGGAATTAATATTTAAGGTTTAAATATTTTTAAGAATGACCAAATAAAAAAGCCCGCAATGTGCGGGCTTTTTTATTGCTCAGATAATTACTGGCAAGCTTCGCAATCAGGATTATCGATTGAACATGCGAGTGGCACTGGTGCCGCTTGCGCAAAGCTGGCTTGTTCAACTTCTGAAATCACTGGCGCTGCAACTGCTGGAGCAGCTGCAATACCACCGCCTGCACCTGTTGCAGATACTGCGTTCAATGCACCGGTATTAATGGTAGATTTTTCAGTAGTAGTTGCTGCTAATGCACGCAGATAGTAAGTGGTTTTCAAACCGCTGAACCATGCCATACGGTAAGTGATATCCAACTTTTTACCGTTAGCGCCAGCAATGTACAAGTTCAAGCTTTGCGCTTGGTCAATCCATTTTTGGCGACGGCTTGCAGCTTCAACAATCCACTTGGGTTCTACTTCAAATGCGGTCGAATAAATCGCTTTTAAATCTGCGGGAATGCGATCAATTTTTTGCACCGAACCTTCGTAATATTTCAAATCATTAACCATTACGGTATCCCACAAGCCACGAGCTTTTAAATCGTGTACCAAGTGCGGGTTTACTACAGTGAATTCACCAGAGAGGTTAGATTTCACGTAGAGGTTTTGGTAAGTCGGTTCAATCGATTGAGTTACGCCAGTGATGTTGGAAATAGTTGCCGTTGGGGCAATCGCCATCACATTGGAGTTACGCATACCCTGTGATTTAACTTGTGCGCGCAATGAAGCCCAATCAAGTGTTTGGCTGCGGTCAACTTTAATGTATTTCTCGCCACGGTTCTGCGCGAGGTTTTCAATCGAATCGATTGGTAGAACGCCCTTGCTCCACAAAGAACCTTCAAAGGTAGAGTATTTACCGCGTTCTTTTGCTAATTCGCTTGACGCTTTAATCGCGTAGTAACTTACTGCTTCCATTGAAGTATCTGCGAAGGCAACGGCTTCATCAGAACTGTAAGCGATGCGTTGTAAATACAATGCATCCTGGAAGCCCATAATGCCCAAGCCGATTGGACGATGACGCAAGTTAGATGCTTTAGAGGTTGCAACAGCGTAGTAGTTAATATCAATTACGTTATCCAACATACGGATAGCGGTTTGCACAGTGCGTTCAAGTTTTGCTTGATCAAGTTTGCCGTTCACAATGTGTTGTGCGAGGTTGATCGAACCCAAATTACATACCGCGATTTCATCATTTGCTTTGGTGTTCAGAGTAATTTCTGTACACAGGTTAGATGAATGCACTACGCCGCAATGTTGTTGTGGGCTGCGAATGTTGCATGGGTCTTTAAAGGTGATCCATGGGTGGCCAGTTTCAAACAACATGCCGAGCATTTTGCGCCACAAATCCAACGCGCGAACAGTTTTGAAAACTTTGATTTTGCCTGCAGCGGCTTGTGCTTCGTAAAATGCGTAACGTTCTTCAAAAGCTTGGCCGTATAAATCGTGCAAATCTGGAACATCGTTTGGAGAAAAAAGAGTCCACTCTTTGTCATCAAACACGCGCTTCATAAATGCATCGGGCACCCAGTTAGCGGTGTTCATATCGTGCGTACGGCGACGGTCGTCACCAGTATTTTTGCGGAGCTCTAAGAACTCCTCAACATCCATATGCCAAGTTTCAAGGTACGCACATACAGCGCCTTTACGCTTACCACCCTGGTTAACAGCAACAGCAGTATCGTTGGCAACTTTCAAGAAAGGTACAACGCCTTGTGATTTGCCGTTGGTGCCTTTGATGTAAGCACCGAGTGCGCGAACTGGTGTCCAGTCGTTACCCAAACCGCCCGCAAATTTACTGAGCATTGCGTTGTCTTGCATTGCACCGTAAATACCGTGCAGATCGTCTGGTACAGTAGTTAAGTAGCAAGATGACAATTGCGGACGCAAAGTACCAGCGTTAAACAGAGTTGGGGTAGAGCTCATGTAATCGAAAGATGACAACAAGCGATAGAACTCGATTGCGCGTTCTTCTTTTTGTTCTTCTTCAATGGCGAGGCCCATGGCAACACGCATGAAGAAAATTTGTGGCAATTCGATGCGTACATCATTGCTGTGAATGAAGTAGCGGTCGTACAGAGTTTGCAAACCCAAATAAGTGAATTGCAAATCGCGGTCAGCTAATAAAGCTTTGCCTAATTTTTCGTGATCGAATTTCAAAAGTTCTGGAGATAATAATTCGAGCTCCACGCCTTTTTTCAAATAAGCAGGCAGGGCGCGAGCGTAGTAAAGCTCCATGTCTGATTGGGTGGCTTCTTGTGCTATGCCAAGGAAGCTCAAAGCTTCTGCACGCAATTTGTCCATCAACAAACGCGCGGTTACGAAAGAATAATTCGGCTCTTTTTCTACCAATGTGCGGGCAGTGATAACCAAAGAGGTGTTTACATCAGATTCGTTTACGCCGTCATAAAGGTTGCGCATGGCTTCATCGAGAATCGCTTTCTCTTCAACGCCTTTCAAATTAGCGCAAGCTTCAGCAACTATGGTGCGCATACGGCCAATGTCTAAAGGCGCGCGGGTGCCGTTGGACAAGGTTACGTTGATGCTTGGGTATTCACTGTCAGCAGCTTGTTCTGAACTGCGTTTTTCAGCGCGCATACGCGCATGCTTTTCGCGGTAAAGTACATAGTCACGGGCAACTTTTTGCTCGCCGGAGCGCATGAGGATCAATTCAACCTGATCCTGAATCTCTTCAATGTGGATAGTGCCACCAGAAGGCATGCGGCGCTTGAAAGTCGCGGTAATTTGTTTGGTGAGATTGTCTACGGTTTCGTGGATACGGGTCGACGCTGCAGCGGTACCACCTTCAACAGCCAGGAATGCTTTTGTCATGGCAATGGCGATTTTGCTTGCATCAAACGGAACAACCGTACCATTGCGCTTGATAATGCGCAGTTGGCCGGGCGCTGTAGCCGCAAGGTTTTGGTTGCCATGAATATCGTGTTGAGGGGTAGTGCTGGTACTGCTTTCAATGTCGGTGTGCATAGACGTCTCCCGCGTGAGGTCATATCCGTAGTTATGTATATAAAGCGATAAATCCAAAAAACCGGTGACTGCGTTCAATAGACAACGCAAATAATCAGCGGTTTGTAAATCCTAAAACTAAACAGTGAAGGTGAAACAGGGATTGGTAATTGCCATGTCCATTTCTTACAGCTTTTAAACCCTAATTCTGGCCAAGGGCCATTTTGTATTTATTAAAATCAGGGTTTAGAACGCTACTCAGCAGGTCAATTTACGGCCTGAGCCATAATTTACTGCTACCGCCTCCTTATATATGGGAATACTTCCAAGCGCATTAAAGACACTTTTAAGTAAACACAACATATAGTGGCGGTTGTTCCCAAACTACTGATGCCAAAACTGTGCGCTCAGGGCCTGTTTTGGCTGTCTATAGAAACTGACTATCTCTATAAACACTCAATTGGGTGTAAAAGCCTTACCAAATCTACTTGACAGGCGGAGCATCAATCGTTTGATTGCACTATTGGAAACCAATAGAGAAGCCTGTCACAAAACCCTATATGTAGGGGTTTAGTCAAATCTGAGCAACAAGATAATGCGATTAAGTGATTAATGCAAGCCTGAAAATTGCCGTTCGGCCTGTGGATAAGATGTGGGTAGTCGGTGAAAAAACTGCGTAAAACCCTTTAAACAGCGTGCTGACGCGGGTTTTGTATCTAAGTGAGGGGTTAAGCAGAGGTTAGAATTTTTTCTTCTAGGGTAAGTCGCTGTTTATTACTACATCTTGTGGTTCAACACCGAACAAAAATAATTGTGGATGAACTAAAAAATCGAACGATTTTTCGCGTCTATTTTCTGTGGGTTCTTCAAATCAGTATTGCGATATTATTATCATATAGTAATAATGACTACGTGATCGCATGGACGATTTACAGCAGGCTAATAAAAATCCAAACACAAGATCGGCAATGAGGAAAAATAAAAATGCGTCAATTAACTCGTTATTTTATTGTTTTTTTACTCTTAACACCCCTCTGTTCCAGCGCATTTGCGGACCACCCCATCAAGCATCACGTGGGAATCGTTTGGGCCAGCCCTAAGGGTTTTAACCTTACGCTGGATATCCACGTTCCCCAAACCCAAGCTACCAAGCCCAAACCAGTTTTAGTGATCTTCCACGGCGGCGGCTTCTTGCTAAATAGCAAGTCAATCATGACTGACCTTGCGACCAGCATTGCAAGCCGTACCGATGTTATTACGGTTAATGTGAACTATCGTTTGCTGTCAGATCTGGATAACACCACCACTATCAACGAAATTATTGAAGACGGTATGGGATCGGTGCTTTGGGTGAAGGACAACATCAAACAATACGGTGGCGACCCAACCAAAGTGGCGGTGACTGGCGATAGCGCGGGTGGCCATTTAGCTTCAATGGTGATGTTAGCTGGCCGTAATTTGGATAGTGACGGTTTTGCGAAAAAGCCGCTGGGCTTTAAACCTACTTACCTTCCACAGGGCATGACGGCTGAGCAGGTTGCCAGTAAAGACGGCTTGAAATTACAAGCAGCTATTTTGAGCTACACCGGATTTAGCTTAGTGGGTATGGCAGAAAATGGTTTTGAAAAAGGCGGTCCTATTTGGGGTTGGGCGCATGCAAAAGCGCGCGGCTTTTTTGGTGATGCTATCAACCTTAAAGATAACCCGGACTACTACCTGGCCCTTTCTCCAGATCAATATTTAGTAAACGCCAAAAAATATAAGTTGCCGCCACAATTTGTGCACGTAGGCGAAAACGACCAAGCCACTAGACCAGAATTTTCGCAAAAATATACGGAGCAGCTTAAGAGCTTGGGTCAATCCGTTCGCCTCAAAATTTATCCCGGTAAAAAACACGGGTTCCTCGATTCTGGTTGTAACGATTACAACCAGGGTTGCTTTGATGATATGTCAAAACCTGCGGTTGACGACATGATTGCATTCTTAAACGAAGTATTCGGTCTGTAGAAAAACACTTCAGCTTCAACATTCTGCACAGGGTTCGATTTAAAAAAACTTGTGCAGAAATTAACAAGCGGGCAAACACAGCGCAGCAGCATCTTGCTGCGTATCCCTCCAATAAAAAGATGGAATTCATTATGGGTAAATTTACTCAGTTAAAGCATTTCCCTCGCATGAAAAATTTGCGTGTGAAAAAATACCTAGGCACATCTTGTGCACTTATTTCGGCAATGCTGTTTTCTGCGTTTGCCAGCGCGCAACTCATGCCAGATCAGCTTAAGCCAAAAGTTTTGCCATACAAAGATACATCGCTCAGCTTTGAAGAGCGCGCCAAAGATTTGGTGTCGCGTATGACGCTGGAAGAAAAAACACCACAGTTAATTAACGACGCACCGGCAATTCCTCGCCTTGGCGTGCGTGAATACAACTGGTGGAACGAGGGCTTACACGGTGTTGCAGCCTTAGGCGATGCAACCGTATTCCCGCAATCTGTAGGTATGGCCGCTGCGTTTAACGAACCGCTCATGCAAAAAATTGGCGATGTGGTGAGCACAGAATTTCGCGCAAAACATTTTTCAAAACTCCATCGCTTTGGTGGCTCAGATTGGTTTGCAGGTCTAACCGTTTGGGCGCCCAACATTAATATATTCCGTGATCCGCGTTGGGGGCGAGGCCAAGAAACCTACGGTGAAGATCCATATTTAACATCACGTCTTGGTGTTGCCTACGTAAAAGGTTTGCAGGGTGATGATCCGCATTATTTAAAAACCGTGGCCACGCCTAAACACTATGCGGTTCACAGCGGTCCGGAGGCTGGTCGTCATAGAGACAACGTAAATCCTAGTGCAAAAGATCTTGAAGAAACTTATTTGCCTGCATTCCGCGCAACAGTGGTTGAAGGAAAAGCTGAGTCAGTGATGTGCGCTTACAACGCCATTAACGGTGTTCCTGCTTGTGCGAATACTATGTTGTTAAAAGAAAACTTGCGCGATAAATGGGGCTTCAAAGGTTTTGTTGTGTCTGACTGCGCAGCAGTATTTGATATTTATTTCAAAGGCAGCCATGGCTTTACTGCGACACCGGAAGAAGGCATAAAAGCGGCCTTTGATAGCGGTATGGATTTGATTTGTGGTGAGGCAAATGAAGTAGACAACATCAACAACGCGCTCAAAAAAGGTTTGGTGACCGAAGCGCAAATTGATACGGCTCTGGTGCGTTTGTTCACTGCGAGAATGCGCCTTGGTCAATTTGATCAACGTACACAAGTGTTTCCAAAAATTACCGCAAATGACAATGACACTGAAGCGCATCGTCAACTTGCTCGCACTATCGCCAGTGAATCACTCGTGTTGTTGAAAAATAAAGATAGCTTCCTGCCATTTAAATCGTCCATTAAAAAACTTGCTGTAGTTGGTCCAAACGCTGATAGCGTTGCAGCATTGGAAGGTAACTACAACGGCAGTCCTTCAAATCCTGTGACTGTGTTGAAAGGTATGCGCGCGCGTTTTGGTGAAAATAATATTCAATATGCACAGGGAACCGGGTTGGTTGATCCTGTTCAGTCAGCTGTTCCAAATAACGTACTGTGTGTTGATGAAAAATGTAAAAAATCCGGTTTGAACGCCGAGTATTACGCTGATAAAAGTTACAAAGATAAGCCGCTTGTTAAGCGTATAGATGAGAATGCAACGGTTAGCTGGCGCAACGAAGTTGCCAGTGGTGCCGTGCGTTGGACCGGTTTTGTGAAAGCGCCTGAAACCGGCACTTATTCCATGCGTTATCTTGCTGATGGTGGTTACCGTATTTGGGTCAACGACAAAATCGTTATTGATGCCTGGAACGTTGATTGGCGCCCGGTAATTGCGAGCGGTAATGTTGATTTGGTTGCTGGCCAAACCTATCGTTTGAAAATTGAAGCCTTCCAGCGCGGTGAGCAAGGTAATGAAAAATTGATGTGGAGTGTGCCTTCTAATCCTGGTGCGCAAGCCGCTGTAAGTGCAGCAAAAGATGCAGATGCCGTTGTGTTTGTGGGCGGTATAACAGCACAAGTTGAAGGCGAAGAAATGCCGGTGCCTATGCCAGGTTTTACTGGTGGTGATCGTACTGATTTGAATTTGCCAGCAGCGCAACGCGAATTGTTGAAGAAACTTTACGCAACCGGAAAACCTGTTGTGGTTGTGCTGATGAACGGAAGTGCATTGGCGGTTAACGAAGAAGATGCATCTGCGACTGCGTTGGTTGAAGCCTGGTATCCGGGTGGGCAGGGCGGTGAAGCAGTTGCTTCCATGCTGGCAGGTGATTTTAGCCCGGCAGGTCGTTTGCCCGTGACTTTCTATAAGTCGCTTGATCAATTGCCAAAGTTCAATGATTACTCCATGGACAACCGCACTTACAGATTTCATACAAACGACGTACTTTATCCATTCGGATACGGTTTGTCCTACAGCAAGTTTTCTTATGGTGAAATTAAATCGCCCAAGCAATGGGATTCAAATGGTGCTGTAACTGTGTCTGTGGATGTAACCAACGTGGGTAACCTGGATGCTGACGAAGTGGTGCAGTTGTATGCCTCGCGTAAAGATATTCAAGGTTCGCCAATTCGTACGCTGGTAGGCTTCCAACGCGTTCACATTGCCAAAGGCAAGACACAAAAAGTGAGCTTCCAATTGGATGATCGCCGTTTAAGTACAGTAGACGCAAAAGGACAGCGTGCAGTGGTCCCCGGAACGGTTAACTTGTGGGTTGGTGGAGGTCAGCCAGCGCAGCGCGCGGGGCTTGAACCGGCAGCTGGCGGCGAAACCAGCTTGATCATCAAGAAAGGTAAAACTGTGTTGTAATCTGTCTATCGGTATCTATGTCGGGTGCGGATACTGATAAGATCCTGAAAATGGTTTCGATGAAAGTCGGAGCCATTTTTTTTAACAAACCCTTTTAACTTTTCTCAACATACAGAAAATTCCTATGAAAAAATTAATCTGTGTCTTAGGTATTTTGTTTAGCGTTTTATTAACGGTTACACCCGTCCAGGCAGCTGAGCCCGCTCCGGTTTATGAGCTGCGTATTTATACTGTTCACCCAGGCAAAATGCCGGACATGCTAGCGCGTTTTAAAAACCACACCACTAAAATTTTTGAGCGCCACGGTATGGTCAATGTGGGTTACTGGGTGCCGGTAGAGCAAAAAGACGGCGACAAACTTTATTACATTCTCAAACACAAAAGTCGTGCGGCAGCCGAGGTCTCATGGAAAGCTTTTGGTGATGATCCTGAATGGGTAAAAGTTCGCACAGCCAGTGAAGCGAATGGACCTATTGTGCAAGGTGTCGAATCTGTGTTTTTAGCACCAGCAGATTATTCGCCGGAAAAGTTTAAACTCGCCGGAAAACATATATTCGAGTTGCGCACCTACACGACTAACGACGATAAGTTGAGCACATTAGATACGCGTTTTCGTGAACACACGATTAAACTGTTTGCTAAACATGGGATGACAAATATTGCTTATTGGCATCCAACAGATGCAGATAAAGGCAGTGCAAATACTTTGATCTACTTGCTGGCACATAAAGATCGCGACGCTGCAACCCAATCCTGGGCAAATTTTATTGCTGACCCTGAATGGATAAAAGTCCGCGATGCATCGCAAATCAACGGCAAAATCTTGATAGAAAATGGAATTAAATCAGTGTTTATGAATCCGACGGATTTTTCTCGTTTGCATTAAAAGAGAAGGGCGCGCTTAGTGCGCGCCTACCTGCATATAAAGATTAAATTTTCCGTCATCCGCGAAACCTATGCCGAGATAAGCAGGGCCTAAAGGTGTTTCGCCACCTAAATAAATTACCGCAGAATTTAACCAGCCATCTGTTTCATCAAAAGTATAGGCATTTTTTAATTTAGCCGCTTCCAAACCCAAGCCCAAACGCAAATCTCCGTTAAATCCTAGCGGCATTCGGCCAATAATACGTTCACCGCGCAAGTGAGCGTAGAGCGCATTATCAGCAATAATTTGATTGCTTGCGAAGGCCGACAGGTTTAGAAAACCGCCAAGATAGGCAGCATCTACGGCAGGCAATTGTCCAAAGACTGAGCGAATGTAAGATGCCCGGCCTGCCAATACAAATTTATCGAGCGGGTAGGCGAAATTAAATTCGCTGCTTAATTTTCCGTAGCCTTCGTGGGTAGATTCAAAATAACTAATTTGAGTTGACCAACCGCGCGAGGGAAAATGCAAACGGTTGCGGCGATCAATATTTATATCAAATAAGCTGCCACCAAATTTGTCGTGGGAGTTCCCCAGTTCTACTGAGCTGAGGTCAGAGGTGCTTTTAATATCGTATTCGCGCCACGCAAATTTCATTTGACCAAAATTGCCCAGGTTTCTACCTAAGGCTAATTCAGACCAGGCGCGAACAACTTCATATTCGGCAATTTTTTCATCGTTTTGAAACACATTTACCATTTCGCTTTTACGATAAAGCGAAGGTTGTACAAAATAAGTTTGGCGGTAATTCAGTGGTTGATACAATTCAACTTCAAAACCAGGGTTGCTGCCGATATCCATGCTGCCAAAAAGCTCGCCACCGTGATGATTGATCCATGTACTGCGGTAGGCCGCGCGTAAATCGAAATTGGTGCCTTGGCGATATTCGTTGTTAATATCAAACCCAAAGATGAAATAATCCGAGCTCCATGTCGCTTCGCGGGCGTTAATTTTTAAGATGTTTTTTTCACCCGGCGACTCGATTGAATAATCCACATTTTCATAAAAGCCATCGCCGTAAAGCCGAATTAAATCTTGTTCAAGATTTTTAATGTCCAAAGGCTTTTGGATTTTCTGGCGAATGTGTTGCTTAATGTATTCGGGTGATTGATCTTTTAATGGGCTAATTGCAATTTCATCAATACGAATGGGCTCTTGGGAGCTTTTTTTGTCATGGCGCCAATCGGCGTATGCAGATTCGCTAACAGAATATTGTTTTAGCTTGTCGAGTTTTGCTTCTGCGGCTGCCTTGCCTATATCTGCCGCCGTTTTATAGCGTAAAAAATCCGCTGCCGAGAAATCGCCTAGTGCGGGCTCCAAATAAATATCTTGTGAACGCAAAGTAGAAATTGACTGTGCAACATTTTGCTTGGCCAAAATATCAATCATTTGCGTGGTAACGCTTAGCAGTGAATCAATTTCTTCGGCGGGTTTTAAGGGGGTTCCCACGTTCACCGCAATAATAATATCGGGGTTGCATAGCTCACGCGCCACGCCAACCGGCAAGTTATCCACCAAGCCGCCGTCTACTAATTTGTGGCCTTCGTAATCAATCGGCGTCATAAGCCCTGGCACAGACATGCTCGCTCGCATGGCCATGGGCAAGCTGCCTTTTTTGAACACAAATTTTTCACCCGTACCTATATCGGTTGCTACAAGCGCAAGTGGTATGGGCATTTCTTCAATATTACGAGCGGCGTAATCGGCGCCGACTAATAAGTTGAAAAACAATTTAATTTTTGTGCCGGCGATAACCCCAGGTTTAATTTGTACACCGCGTTTGGTCAAGCCTAATTCTGTGCCGGATAAAAAACGATTACTAACGCGCTTTTTACGAAACCCTAGCTGCGAATAATCGGCGGAATCGAGAAATAAATCAGTCCAATCTGCTTTGTTTAATTTTTCACGCATTTCTGCAGGTGAAAGACCTGCGGCATAAGCTCCTGCGGCAAGCCCACCCATACTGGTACCTACAACACAGGCGAGTGGAATGCGTTCACGTTCAAGCACTTCGAGTACGCCAATATGCGCAGCACCGCGTGCGCCACCGCCGCCCAACACTAATGCAATGCGTGGCGCGCGCTGGTCATGTTGTTGTGATTCAAAGGATTGCTTTTCAATAGATTGTTGGGCAAGGGCAGGGTAGTGAACAAGTCCACCCAATAAAAAAAAGAATAAGGCGACCCAATTAAGCTTCTGCTTTGCGCGAATATTTTTCTTCCAGTAACGACAGTCCACAATTGTTCCTGTAAAAATTCTAAATATTTATGGGTAAGATCTAATGAGCCTTTGGCTTTCGTAAGACTCTGGATAACGGCGAGCTTCAATTTTATAGTAGGCGCGCAGTAAGTCCGCTTCTATACCAATTTTTCCACGGGCTTCTTTAATGCTGAGATGGGCTAGTGAAGGGTAATCGACTTTATTGAGTGGCTGGCAGTTGGAGATGTAACCGAGCCTGACGGCATCTTTATAAATTTGAAAATCTTCGTCGCTAAAACGATAGTTCTTGGGGTAAAAATGTTTGGTGAATAAGCCGTAAAGTTTTTCTTCCCATTCGCCCACTTGCTTGGTCGAACCCATGGTAAAGCCGATGACAAAAGCTTCGTCTTTGGGTAATACGCCTCGGCCTAATAAAATATGAATGTAATCGTGAGTGGCAAGATCAGTTGCGCCAGAAAAAATATCTATGCCCGGTAAATCGTATTTGGGGTTTTCGACCAATTGCACCAGCAGCGGAATCGACTCTTGCTGCAATGCAATTGCTTTCATTTGTGCATAGGCCTCCGCAAGAGTTTGTTGGTCCTCATGCAGGGGAATGAGCCATTCGCGTACTTGCTTGGGTAAACTCATAGTGTTGTCCTTAGTGAATGCCCTTTAATCCATTTGCTAACGTACTAATTCATAAGCGCACATGTTAACGGCAGAGGCCAGGTTGAGCGAATCAATTGCGCCACAGCCTGGAATATTGAATGAGTGAAAGCAAATGTCTTTTAATAAATCGTCTGGCAATCCGCGCGCTTCGTTACCAAATAAATAACAGTCGTAATCTTTGAAGGAAACTTCACTGACTTTATCGCCATGCATATGCAAGCAGGCAATTTTGTTAAAACGTTTGCCGATTTCTGCGATTGAAACGTCTAGCTCCATGGGTAAATGAAATATGGCGCCCATGCTTGAGCGAACAACTTTTGGGTTATAGGGGTCAACAGAATTAGGGCTGAGCAGCAAACGAAAATTTCCAAACCACGCAAGTGTGCGCACAATAGTGCCGAGATTGCCGGGGTCTTGTACTTCGTGTAAATAAATCGCGCGCTCTGTATTTTGCGCAGCAGACGCCGCTGGTAAGAAGGGTACTATAGCCAAAATTCCCTGTGGAGTTTTGGTGTCAGAAACTTGCGACATTTGTTTTTCAGTGATGACGTTTTTTCTAAACTCGCTCGGCCAATCCGCATAAGCTTCGGTAATATAAAGCTCGCTTTTTTTCAGCTCCGGAATTTTTTCAGCAGCTTTTTGCAACTCAAGCACAAGATGTTCACCCTCAACCAAAAAATGGCCGAGTTCTTCGCGGTATTTTTTTTGCTGAAGTTTTTTTACGTCGTCGAGTTTCATAGTTTTTTGCCATGTGGGCACAATGGTGCTGACTTTTAAATCATTATTTTCGTTTAAAGCAACATCCGCATCCGTGCGGAGGATTACATTAGTTTTGGGTGGTGATTAAGCTAAGTCTTCCAACATGGCTTTAGCCACCGCTTCTGCAACTTTAATCCCATCCACGCCCGCAGACAAAATTCCGCCTGCATAACCTGCACCTTCACCGGCAGGATACAAACCACGCGTATTTAAACTTTGCAGGCTTTCATTGTCACGTGTAATGCGTACGGGCGATGAAGTTCGAGTTTCAATGCCGGTGAGAATCGCATCGTCGCGATCAAAGCCGCGAATTTGTTTACCGAACTCTGGTAGTGCTTCGCGGATTGCATCAATAACGTATTTGGGGAGTGATGGATTCAAATCACCCAAGCGCACGCCGGGTTTATAAGAAGGTTCAACTTCGCCGAATTCGCTGGAGGCTTTGTTGCGAATAAAATCGCCCACCAATTGGCCGGGTGCACAATAATCGCTGCCGCCTAATATGTAGGCCGTGGACTCAAGTTTCTCTTGAAATTCAACGCCAGCAAGCGGGCCGCCGGGGAAATCGTCTTCCGGTGTAATGCCAACCACAATACCCGCATTGGCATTGCGCTCATTGCGCGAATATTGACTCATGCCGTTAGTAACAACGCGTTCTGGTTCTGACGTTGCGGCAACCACTGTTCCACCGGGGCACATGCAAAAGCTGTAAACCGCGCGGCCATTTTTTGCGTGATACACGAGCTTGTAATCTGCTGCGCCTAATTCCGGATGGCCCGCATATTTGCCGAGTCTTGCCTTATCAATCAGAGATTGCGGGTGTTCGATACGGAAACCAACTGCAAAGGGTTTTGCTTCTACATATACGCCGCGCTCGTGGATTTTTCTAAAAGTATCGCGAGAACTGTGACCGAGTGCGAGCACGACATAGCGGCTGCGAATTTCTTCGCCGTTTGCGAGAGTTACACCTTGCATACGGCCATCTTCAATAATGAAATCGGTCACTTTGCTTTCAAAGCGAACTTCGCCACCGAGCGCGCGAATTTCTTCGCGCATGGTGGAAACTACGCCGGTCAAACGAAAAGTCCCAATATGCGGTTTACTCACATACATGATTTCTTCGGGCGCGCCGGCACGAACAAATTCGTGCATCACTTTGCGGCCGTAGAATTTCGGGTCTTTGATTTGGCTGTAAAGTTTTCCATCCGAAAATAAACCCGCGCCACCTTCACCAAACTGCACGTTGGATTCTGGAGTGAGCACCTTGTTGCGCCAAAGCGCCCAGGTATCTTTAGTGCGGGCGCGAACGTCTTTGCCGCGCTCGAACACAATAGGTTTGAAACCCATTTGGGCGAGCAAAAGGGCGGCGAATAATCCGCAAGGGCCAAAACCTATAACTAACGGGCGCTCGGTCAAATTGGCAGGTGCCTGGCCAACGGGGTAATAGTTGGTGTCGGGAGCGGGGCGCACGTGAGTGTCATCGTTAAAGCGGGCGAGAATTCGCTCTTCGTTGTTGGCTTTTAAATCGATGATGTAAACGAATTTGATTTCGCTGTTTTTCTTGCGTGCGTCGTAACTGCGTTTGAAGACGGTAAAGTCGAGCAGCTCGGCATCTTTGATTTTTAGGCGTTCAATTATGGCTTTGCGTAGGGCTTCAGCGGGATGATCAAGCGGCAAAGCGAGTTCGGTAATGCGAATCATGGCTGGGTTCCTGGCCGGTTGATCCGGCAGAGGTAAATTGAAAGGCCATTTTACGCAGGTTGGCACTCCAGGTCACCATATCTTCCTCGAACACTGATAGCTGATCTGTATGAGCCTGTTTAAATCCGGCGTAATTGCCTAATCGCAATAGCTAAAAGTGATGGCTTTTGGGTTGTGCGCACAAATGCTATTGAAGTAAAAACGCGGTCGCTCATTGCCAAGGCTCAATCAGCTCGCGTTTGCTTTTCCTTTGTCGAAGAGGAATGCAAGTTCCGCGAATAGGTGTAATGGGCATAGATGTTTATTTCAGTTGCTTTCAGAGGCGTATATGTCCCAAAAAATAAAAAAAGTCGTTATTGCTGGAGGAGGAACCTCGGGCTGGTGTACTGCTGTGGCGTTATCGCGTCAATTTGGCACTTTGCTGGATATCACCTTAATCGAGTCTGCCGAGATTGGTACTGTGGGCGTAGGTGAAGCCACCTTTCCCACCATTAATTCATTCCATAAGATTAACGGCATTGATGAGCAGGAATTTTTGACGGCTACCCGCGGCACCATTAAGTTGGCCATCTCTTTTGAAAACTGGGGCCGTAAGGGTGACAAATATATTCATCCATTTGGCTCAGTTGGAAAGCCTAGCTGGATTGGTGGTTTTTATCATTATTGGTTGGCGGCTAAAGCTCGTGGTTATGAAGGCGAGCTTGAAGATTTGTGCTTTGAGCGGCAGGCAGCAAAAGCTCATAAGTTTGCCCTAATGGAGAATCCCAGACTCAACTATGCCTATCACTTTGATGCGAGTCTTTATGCGAAATTTCTACGCAAGCTCAGCGAGGAAAAAGGCGTTAAGCGCCTTGACGGAAAAATTGTTGAGGTTAAGCAGCATCCAGATACCGGCTTTATCAAGTCTGTTGTTCTGGAGTCCGGTGTCAGCATTGAAGGTGACCTATTTATCGACTGCACAGGATTTCGCGGTTTGCTAATCGAGCAGACCTTAAAGGCCGGTTATGAAAATTGGGGTCATTGGTTGCGTAACGATAGCGCCGTGGCCTTGCAGACAGAGTTTTCCGGTGATATTCCTCCCTACACCCGTGCTATCGCCCATGACGCCGGCTGGCAATGGAAAATTCCCTTGCAGCATCGTCAGGGGACGGGCCATGTTTATTCCAGTGCGTATATTTCTGATGAGGATGCTCGTAACACCTTACTCAATAATTTGGATGGCGATATTCGGGTAGAACTTCGTTTGCTCAAATTTAATACCGGGCGCCGCAAACAAGCTTGGGTAAAAAATTGTGTTGCCGTAGGTTTGGCGGGTGGATTTATCGAGCCTCTGGAATCGACCAGTATTCACCTTATCCAGATGGGTATAACCAGACTGTTGCAGCTGTTTCCCTTTGAGGGATGTAACGAGCATTTGATTCGCCGCTACAACGAACAATCGCGTGCGGAATACGAGGAAACTCGCGACTTTATCATCCTGCATTACAAGGCAACGGAACGCGACGATACTCCTTATTGGAGAGATTGCCGGGACATGGTGATTCCAGATTCTTTAGCAGGAAGGATTGAACTGTTTAAGGAAACCGGTCACTTGTACCAGGGGCCTAATGATATTTTCAGTGTAGATTCCTGGTTGCAGGTGCTCATGGGTCAGCGGATAGAACCTCGCAGTTATCATCACGCCCCGCACGTCATTAGTGATGAAGAAATCCGTGCTGGCCTTGATAGCATGAGATCAAAAATTGCAGAGGCTGTTGAAAAAGTCCCGTCGCACACTGACTTTCTAAAATCCTACTGTGCGATAAGTTAATCCCTGCCAAGTTGAATCGGCCTGATTCGAAGAACCAGTAAGCTGGACTCGAATTAGGCTGGTTCGCCATTCGATATATCTAAATTCTGCGTTAACGGCTTTTTGACGCATTCCCTTATTAGGCTTGGTTGTAACGCTATGGTGCCACCTTGTTGGCACAAACCTGAACCATCCCACGTTCCAGTTTTCCCTAAATCTGGGACGAACTTGATCTCTTCAAAATGACATTGTGCTGCGGCTGCGCGCACAGGTCTCCATCACCCAATTTCAAAAAATTACTCCGGCGGTTCTCCATGCCCCTGGGCGCATCCAGCATACAAAAAGGCGTACCCCGGTCAATAAAACATAAAAAAGTCAGCGGACTACACCTGGGTTTAATAAAAATAATCACCATACGAGGTTCGATAAAATGAGCAGATACAAAAATAATTTTTTGGCCAGAGCGCGGCTTGCCGTACTGGCTGGCGCTATGGCGCTGACGGGGGCATCTGTTACGGCAGATGTGTTAAACCCGGTTGTAGGCCCGCTTTTATACGAAGAGAATTTTAATACGCTGGATTCCGCAGTGTGGAACTCCATTGATAGCGATGGCTGCAGCATCGGCTTGTGCGGTTGGGGTAACCAGGAGCTGGAATACTACCGCCCGGGTAACCTCAGTATTGATAACGTACCTTTCGAGCCGGGCACTAAAGCTTTGGCATTCCAGGCTCGTCGTGAAGCTTTTGGTGGCAAGCCTTTTACCTCAGGCAAAGTGACTACCGAAGGTAAGTTGCAAGTGAAATACGGTTTGGTTGAATTCCGTATGAGCACGCCGCAAGTGGGCACAGGTTTGTGGCCTGCAGGCTGGATGTTGGGCACCACTTTGGCAACCTGGCCAGCAAAAGGCGAGTTGGACATTATGGAGATGGGGCATCGCTTGTCTTCCATGATTCCATTAGGTTCAGATATTAATAGCTACACCGCTTCCAACGCGATTTTCTATGCGTCTGCTGCTTGTGTTCCGGGCAATGAATCTTGTGCGGCCTCTACTGCATGGCAAACCAAAAACTCTTACGTAGCAAGCACTCCGCTGACTAACCGTTTTGTGGTTTACCGCATGTATTGGACGGATACCCAAATTCGTTTCACCGTTGTGGATAACGGCGTTGAGCACGACATGTATGCAGCGCCAATTCCTGTTGGGGGCGAGTCATCTGAATTCCAGGCTCCGTTCTACTTCCTCTTTAACCTCGCTGTTGGTGGTAACTTCACCGATGCCGCTAACGACGCCCAAGTGACTGCGCCTTTACCAGCCAAGATGTACCTCGATTACGTTCGCGTTTACCAATTGAATGGTTTGGGTGAAGTAAAACTTGGTAACCAAACGCAAAAAGAAACCGGCACTTTCGGTGTATTCACTGATGCAAATGTCACCAACAAACAAGAAATTGGTGGCAGTGCTGATTTGTGGGTTTGGAACCCGGCTTCGCTCAGTGCTGGTACTACACCTCCAGCTGAAGGCGCAAATGTAATTGCCTGGAACTACACCGCGCCGCAATGGTTTGGTGCTGGTATTGCTTCCCGTCAGCCACGCGATATGAGCAACTTTGGCAACGGTAGTTTGAAATTCAAAATCAAAATCCCTGCGAATGTTGGTTTCAAAATTGGTATTGCAGATACTTACACTAACGAGAAGTGGGTGAACTTCCCCGCTAACACGACTGCGTATGGTTTGGTTCGCAACGGCGATTGGGCGCAAGCAACAATTCCACTGTCAGAAATTCGCGGCATTAACGCGCTGCAATCCATGTCGCAATTGTTCATGATCGCAAGTCTTGATCCAACACCTGGCAGCAATTTCCCATTGGCGATTGACGATATCGTATGGGATTGCGGTAGCGATGCAGTTTGTCAATCAAGCGGTTCTTCTTCATCTGGTTCTTCTTCGTCATCAGGCGGTGTTGTTTCTAGCAGCTCTTCATCTGTTGCAAGTTCAACTGCTACCAGCTCAAGCAGTTCATCGGTTGTGAGCAGTGTTGTTGCTTCTTCTAGTTCAAGCAGTGCTGCAACTTCTTCCAGCAGTTCATCTTCCAGTGCCGCTGCATTTGAGTGGTTCGTACAAGCAGAAAGTTTTGTTGCAACTTCAGGCGTACAAGTGATTAGCACGCAAGATGCTGGTGGTGGTCAAAACGTGAATAACGTAGGTGCCGGCAATTGGATGGCTTTCGCTGGTTTGAATGTTCCAAGCTCTGGCGTTTATCAAATTGAATACCGTGTGGCGAGCCCGGCTGCAACTATGTTCTCGTCTGATTTAAACGGCGGCTCAATTGTATTGGGCAACGTAAGTGTGCCAGCAACTGGCGGCAGTCAAACCTGGACCACCATCACTCAAGTTGTGAATTTGAATGCAGGTTCTTACAGCTTTGGTATTTACGCTCAGCAAGGTGGTTGGAGCTTGAATTGGTTCCGCATTACCAAAGTGACGGGTTCGTCTAGCAGTTCTTCTGTTGCGAGCAGTGTTGCGAGTTCATCTTCAAGCAGTGTTGCAAGCTCAAGTGCTTCTTCAACGTCCAGTGAATATGGCTACACACCTTTGTCGAGCAGCAGCCTTAAATTCTACGTGAATAATGCAATCTGGGCGGATATTCATTACATCGTAAATAACGAAGGCCAACAAAATATCCGCATGACTCACAACGTTGATAACACCAACGTATTTACGCTCAGCAATATTCCAGCGGGTGCCACCGTGAAATATTTCTTCACTGTTGGGCCATTGGTGAATGGTGCCTTTGATACGCCTTGGCAAACATTGAGTTTGGGTGGTGCTAGCTCGAGTTCAAGCTCATCTGCTGCGCCTTTGATGTGTGATGTCAACAACAGTAAAACAGTTGATATAGATGATATCGACATGATTCTCGCGCGCAAAAATACTCCGGTACAAGGCGCAAGTCCGTTCGATGTGAATAAGGATGGCGTTATCAATGTGCTGGACTCGCGCGCTTGCGTACTCAAGTGTACGAAGTTGTCGTGTGCTCGCTAACATCTAAAAATAAATTCAGGAATCATAAAAATGAAACTATTAATAAAAGCTCTGATTAAAAAAATTCTGGCAGTAGGTGTGTTGGGTTTGTTCGCATCCAGCGCCTACGCAACACCGGTATTATCTTTTGGTAATTCCGGCAGCAATCTTGCGCAGTGGTACAATGTTGGCGATACGGTTTCGCTCGATTTGTGGGTATCAGGTTTGGATGGCACTGATGGAGATGGATTGGGCGGTGTAGATTTTGCCGGCTTTGATATGAATTTGTCTTTCAATGGCGCTGTAACGGGCTATCAAAATACCAGCTTTAGCTCAGACCTGGATGACTCGCTGTTTTACGGTCTTTCCTCCAATCCGACATCCAGCAATAGCCTAAACCTTTCTGGTTTATCGCTCTCCTGGGATTTATCTGGCCAGGCCAGTGCATTGAAACTCTTTACGCTGGTATTTACGGCAGGTCAGGCAGGAACCAGCACCATTAAGCTAGACGATTTTCTGTTGTCGGATTCGTGGGGTCTGGATTTTGCCAGCAGCAGTTACCTGGCTGAAATTACCGTAAAAGATCGCCCAGCCTCTGTACCCGAGCCAAGCACTTTGATGTTGTTCTTAAGTGCCTTGGGTGTAATGGCTGTGCGTCGTCGCAAGCTCATATAAAGTTAAGTTTTAGTGAGTCAAAAAGGCGAATCTTTGCGGGTTCGCCTTTTTTTATACCTTTGTTTGGAGTGGCTAACAGCTTACAATTAGCGTCTTATCGCAATATCGCCCTTTAGTGAGTTGTTTTACCCATGGCTCGATCAAAAAGTAGTAACCGTTGGCTGGAAGAACATGTCAATGATCCCTATGTGAAACGCGCCCAGGTTGATGGCTACCGCGCGCGCGCGGCTTACAAGCTTATCGAGCTGAACGAAAAGGACAAACTTATAAGGCCCGGTCATTTGGTGGTAGATCTTGGCTCGGCCCCCGGTAGCTGGTCGCAAATTGCCGGCCGCATGGTGGGGGTGAAGGGGCGGGTAGTGGCTTCAGATATTCTGCCGATGGATTCCCTCGAAAACGTTGACTTTATACAGGGCGACTTTACCGAGGAGTCGGTGTTCAACCAGATTATGGAATTGCTTGGCGGTAATAAAGCCGATGTTGTTATTTCTGATATGGCGCCTAATATTAGCGGCGTAGATGCGGCAGATCAGGCCTCGTCCATGTATTTGGTTGAACTTGCGTTAGACATGGCGCGCTCGGTATTAAAGCCAAAAGGCGATTTTGTCGCCAAGGTTTTTCATGGCGAGGGCTATGATGATTACGTAAAGGAAGTACGTACCAGCTTTGACAAAGTGGTTATCCGTAAACCCGACGCGTCGCGTCCACGCTCCCGCGAAGTCTATGTGGTCGGTAAGGGTTTTAAGGGGTAGGGCTTCTGTTGGAAGCTGCGCTCATTGTCGTTTTGCTGGACCTTCTCGCTACTTGCATTTTCTTTGCTTAATTCTTTACACATCCACACAATTAAATTCATACAGGTGCATCTAAACTGCACTCTTATGCCGTCTAAAAAACCAATGACGTATCACCGAAACCTTTTTTACCACAATTGATTTATTAAGGAATTGCTATGCCGAATAAAACGCTTATTGCTTTGGGCCTGGCGGCACTCTTGTCTGCCTGCGGTGCATCCAAAGAGGCGCCTTCCAAAGAAACCAAGCAAGCCATGCTTGTTGTAAAGGAAGATTTGGTCACCATCTCGTCCAGCCGCGTTGCCTCTGGCCCCATTATCTCCGGTTCTTTGGAAGCCAAAAAGCAAGCCGATTTGCGCGCTGAGGTATCGGCCATAGTGGTGCAGGTGCTTAAGGATAACGGTGATAAGGTTCAGGCAGGCGATTTGCTCGTGCGCCTTGACGATACGATTTATCGCCAGGCCTTAATCTCCTCACAAGAAGCAGAGCGCGCAGCCCAACAAAGTTTTGATCAGGCTGAGCGTCAATTTAATCGCTTGAAGGCTCTTTCTACCAGCGGAGCAGTTTCCACCCAAGCCAGGGAAGATGCCGAACTGCGCCGTAACGCAGCGCAAAGTGAGCTTGCGGCTGCCCGCGCTCGTCTTGCACAGGATACCCAACAGCTCGCCCGCACCCAGGTTCGTGCACCTTTCGCTGGTGTTGTAGGTAATCGTGAAGCATCCAATGGCGATACCGCACAGGTAGGCAAGGCCTTACTCAAAGTGATTGACCCTAGCAGTATTCGTTTCGAAGGGTTTGTGCCTTCTGATCAAATCCAGCATGTCAAAGTAGGCCAAGCCGTTAATTTTTATGTGAACGGTTCGCGTGACCTTATGCACGAAGGCAAAGTTGAGCGCATCAATCCTGTTGCCGATACCAGCACTCGTCAGGTAGGTGTTCAGGTCAGCTTGAAAGACACCAAAAACCTAACCGTAGGTTTGTTCGCTGAAGGTCGCGTACAAAGTCTTACCGAACAAAGTTTAACTATTCCTGAAACGAGTTTGGTACAGCAGGGCGATCACGCTTATATCTGGCGTGTGCAACAAGGCAAGCTTAATAAGGTTGAAATCCAGCTGGGCACGCGCGATGTTCAGTCCGGTGATTTTGCCATCAAATCAGGATTGAACGAGGGAGATACCATTCTCCGCCACCCACGTGGCATTTTGGTTGATGGAGCGCTTGTAAGCGTTGAGAAAACGCCGGCTAATACTGCTAAATCTGCCATGAACGCCAAGCCGGCTGTTGCCCCTTCTGCTAAGAAGGAGGGTTAAAACCCATGTTCTTATCTGATTTTAGTATCAAGCGTCCGCTGGTGACTGTGGTATTGGTTATCGGTTTGATGGCGATTGGCTGGCTTGCATTAGGCAAGTTGCGTGTTAACGAACGGCCTGATGTTGCGCCACCTGTGTTGCGTATCACTATTCCATACCCTGGTGCTTCGCCGGAAACGGTTGAACGGGAAATTGTTGATCGACTTGAAAAAGCCATGCAGGGAATTCCAGGCGTGCATCAAATGCGCGCCTGGGCTAACGAAAGCAATGCGAGCTTTAGCATTGAATTTGAATTCAACAAAAATTTAATTGAAGCGGCGGATGAAGTTCGCAACTCAATTGCAAGTGTGCGCTACAAATTACCGATTGAAATGCGCGAACCGATTATCAGCCGGGTTGATCCTGATTCATGGCCCATTATGTCGCTGTCTTTATCTTCAGAAAGCCAGAGTCATATTGAACTATCCATTCTGGCGGAAAAAGAAATTGGCGATCGTTTGCGAGCAATCCCCGGTGTTGCCATTATTAATGTTTCCGGTGATTTGCGGCGCGAACTTTCGGTGTTGTTGCGCAGCGAAAAATTGCGCGCGCACAATATTTCTGTGGTTGAAGTTCAACGTAGCTTGCAGAGCCAAAACCTCACGGCGCCGGGCGGAAAAATCCAGGGCGATCTTGAAGACCGCAGTATTCGTTTGCTTGGGCGCCTCGCCACACCTGCAGATTTTGGCAACATAGTGCTTAAGCGCAATGGCAATGAAGTTTTGCGTTTGAGCGATGTTGCAGACGTTGTTGATGGCAACGCCGAACAAAACAGTATCAGTTTGTACAACGGCCACGTTTCTGTGGGCATTAACGTTATACGTACGCGTGAAGCGAGCACAGTGTCAGTTTCAAAAGCTGTTCGCAAAGAATTAACTGAAATTCGAAAAACGCTAAAACCCGGTACTCTCATTGAAATTGCGAACGATGGGGGTGAGTGGGCTGAATCAAGTTTGAATAACGTTATTGAAGCGCTAATTCTCGGTGCAGGTTTAACCATATTTGTGGTTTACGCGTTTTTGAATTCGTGGCGCTCTACTTTAATTACTGCACTTGCTTTACCAACCTCTGTACTCGCTGCATTTATTGCGGTTTGGTTGTTCGGCTTTTCGCTCAATTTTATGACGCTACTTGGATTGTCTTTGGCAATTGGTGTATTAATCGACGATGCGATTGTGGTGCGTGAAAATATTGTGCGGCACATGGAACGTGGGTCAGATCGTGTTACTGCATCGCGCGAAGGTACAAAAGAAATTGGCTTGGCCGTAATGGCAACCACTTTTTCTATAGTTGCTGTATTTATTCCCGTTGCCTTTATGAGCGGCGGCCCCGGTCAATGGTTTAAACCTTTTGCATTAACAGTTGTTGCATCTGTTTTAGTGTCCTTGTTAATTTCGTTTTCGCTCGACCCTATGTTGTCATCGCGTTGGGGTGATCCGGTTGGATATCAACATCAACCTAAACGCGGGTTTAGCGCATTGTTAAAACGTTTTAATGAATGGTTTGATCATCAAGCAGATCGTTACACCAATGTTATTCGCTGGGCTTTGGGTCATAGACGCTCCATGGCGGGCATTGCTATCGCCAGTTTGGTAGCTGCCTTGGCTTTACAATCTGTTAAAGGCGGTACCAGCTTTTTACCCGCGGCAGACAACGGTCAATTGGTTGTGAATATTCGTTTGCCCTCCGGCGCCAGCCTTGAATATGCGCGTATTAAAACCGAACAAGCTGCTGAAATAGCGCGCAGACTTCCTGAAGTTAAATCTGTTTTTAGCGATATCAGACGCAACAACAGTCGCCTTGATATTGATATCGATAAGCCGAGTTCACGCAAGAGAACTGCCGCAGAAATTGCAAAAGAATTGCGTACCAATACCAATCGTTTGGTTGGTGCTGAATACACCGTTCAGGACGATACTAGTAACGGCGGTGATAAACCTGTACGCATCAATTTCTACGGACAAGACTCGCGTAAATTGATGGAAATTACCGAGTCCTTTATGAGTGACTTGCGTAAAGTGAAAGGCGCTGTCGATGTTGGTCTCGCCGATCAGGATGCTATGCCGGAATTGCAAATTGAATTGGACCGCGGTTTGGCAAATAGCTTGGGTATTGTAATGAGCGATGCGGCACAAGCTTTGCGTCTTGCCTTCGCGGGTACCGAAGTGGGCGATTGGGTAGACCCCAATGGTGAAACTCGCGATGTAGCTATCAGGCTTCACCCTGATGACCGCGCAGACGCTTTGGCGTTGGCTCGTTTACCGCTGGTTCCCGGTGGTAGTAATTCCGTGGTTCCTCTGGAGCAAATTGCAAATATTCGTATGGACAAAGCGCCTTCGCGTATCGCGCACTCAGACGGTAAGCGTACCGTGACGGTTACCGCTAACGTTGAAGGCGCAAACCAGGGGCAGGTGATTGACGAAGCCATGAAGCTCACCAAGGCTATAGATTTCCCTCCCGGCTACGGCATTCAATTGCGCGGAGCAGGTCAGGATCAACAAATACTGTTCAGCGCCATGCTTACTGCGCTCCTTTCAGGTATTGCCTTAATGTATTTTATTTTGGTGATTCAGTTTGGTTCTTTCCTCGCACCAGTTCCGGTAATGATGAGTTTGCCTTTAAGTTTAATTGGTGTGGTAATCGCGCTGGTTTCAACGGGGCATACGCTCAACCTCATGAGTTTTATCGGCATCATTATGTTGATGGGATTGGTCGCGAAAAATGCAATCTTGCTTCTCGATTGCGCGCGCGCTAAAGAGAAAGAAGGCTTTAGTCGTGAAGAAGCTTTGATGTACGCAGGCCGCTCGCGTTTGCGTCCAATTTTAATGACAACATTCGCATTGATTGCGGGTATGTTGCCTGTAGCAATTGGAATGGGTGAGGGCGGCGAGTTCTATCAACCACTCGCAGTAGCGATTATCGGCGGAACCATTACCTCAACAATTTTAACGCTGTTAATGATTCCAACTTTTTACGATAGTATCGAAATTGCCCGCGATCGCTTGGTTAAAAAATTCCACCGCCGTGCCAACGAGCGCGGAACTTTTGCAAGCGGTGTAATTACTGCGGTAGAAACAATCCTTACCTTAGTATTTGTACGTTTAATTTATCGCTTGATAATGCGCGTGTGGGGAATGCGAGCTGCGCGCTCGGTTGCCGCACATTAGTTGATTCGATGAGTGAGTTAAAAATAAAGCCGCAATAGCGGCTTTATTTTTTTGTTTAAGTACCTGCAAGCTTGAGTGTGGTGATGAATGTGTAAAGGAGTTAATGTTGAAATTTAATGTGCAAGAAAAGTTTTTAATTGCGGGGGGTACGATTGCTGGGCTCGCGGCTATTTGGCATTTACTGATGATTGTCGGTGGTCCTGAGTGGTATGCTTTTGCCAGGGCACCCCAATACATTGTCGAGTCCGCAAAAGCAAAAACATTCGTTGCACCTCTAGGCGCTGTGGCGATAGCGATTTTAATGTTCACTTGCACTGCTTACGCATTCTCCGGTGCGGGTTTAATAAGGAAAATTCCGTTATTAAAATCAGCACTGACAACAGTGGCCTTAATTTGCTTGGTTCGTGGGCTCTATATTTCTCCTTTATTTTATTCGGTAAAAAAATTAGGTGTATGGCATCTAACAGCAAGTGCAGTTTGGTTTTTTGTCGGAGTTTGTTTTTTAATCGGTACAATAAATCAATTTGTTGTTAAGAAATAATAGAAAACGAGCGCGAGGTGCACAACGGTTACATCTTATTTCGCCTCTTGGCGAGTCACTTTTCTTTGTCTCGCCAAAGAAAAGTAACCCAAAGAAACGCGACCCATCTCGCACCTATTCCTCGGCAACTGCTCCTGCGTTGCTCTACCTCCTGCATCCATGCAGTCGTGCGCGCTTCAGAAAATCGCTGTCGTTCCGACGCGACATCCATGTCGCGTAGTCACTAAAACAAACTTCCTGTTTGTTTTACACCGATTTTCTTCCAGTGCTCGGGGTGCTCGCGTGGGATGGTGGAGCAAAAGCGAAAAACAACAAGCAAAAGCAATTACTGTTTGGCCAATCCATAAACCTCACTCGCTGCCATCAAAAACGCACCTGTTGCAAAAGGTTCTGAATGGCTTGGATCAAACCCGTGAGGTGCTGCGCCAATCGGTTGTACGTCTTCTAATTTGCCTTCGCTAGTTACGCTGGTGGTTAACGAATTCCACGCTTTAATCACTGCAGGTTTGTAAGTTTTCTCATCAAGCACTTTATGATTTAAACCCCACGCCAATGCATAAGTAATAAATGCAGTACCGCTGGTTTCGCGGGCGGTGTGGGTTTGTGGATCTAAAATACCGGGGCGCCAGAGGCCGTCTGGTTGTTGTGCGCGTAAAAATGCGGCAGCCATTTCTTTAAATTGTGCGTGATAGCGTGGGTAATCCGGGTGATCTTTTGGGAAGTGTTCCAACACTTGTACCAAGCCTGCAACTGACCAACCGGTGCCGCGTGCCCAGTGAATGGTTTTGCCATTGCGTTCGCGCATATCTAAATAAGATTCATCGCGAAAGTACATTCCAATTGCGGGGCGATAAAGTCTTTCTGTCGTTGCCCACCATTCTTTGTTCATAAAATCCAAATAGCGTTTATCGTTTGTGACTTCATACATTAACAACCAACTCATTGGCCCCATAAATAAAGCATCGCTCCAACTCCAGCGGTCGCGATCATTCGGTGAAGCCCAATCTAGCGATGATGTTGCAGGGTTTGCGAGTAGGTAATCCAAACGCGCTTTGGAGGGCGCAATCATTTCGGGCTTTTTATATTTCATGTAGAGATGCAAATAAGCCTGCATGACGCAGTGGTCATCGGCATCGTAAATTCTGTCGTGCGGTTGCCAATTAATTTTTTCAGCTTGCGCTAGCATTTTTGCTTCCAAATCCAGCTTTGGAATTTTGCGTGCTGCATAAATATTGCCGAGATAAAAAGGTGCGAATGTCCATGCTTTGGGGTCGTAATCCCAACCACTTGGAAAATTTTTCCACTGCCAATCCGCAGTTTGTTGCGCAATTTTTGCGATAGCTTTTTTGCGTAGTGGCGAATTTAAATTCGCAGGAATAGGTTGCTCAGGTGTTGGGTGCAACGCTTGATGGCGTTCCCAATTAGTATTCCAGGCGAGCAATGCAATTGGCGATGCAAGTTGGCTTGCTGCTTGGTCATTGCCGTCTAACTGCTGCACGTTTTGAATCAACATTTGCGCTTGTCCCATACGGCTCCATTGAATGGGGTCAAGTGATGGTTCCCACGCGCCAACACTATCTTTGGTGAGTAAGTGTTCTGTCCACACCGGCTTTTCCAGATTATCGATGGTTGCGGCAGTTACTTGCCCACGAGCGTTACGATAAATCAAATGCACCCATGAACCTTTCCAACCGTTTTCTACCAATAAAGCAGCGCGTGAAATGGGCGGATGTTTCGTACCCTTACCGTTCAAGCTGAAGTTTTCCGCCGCCTCTGGTCCTGCAATGGTTTGCCATTTTCCTTTATCGCCATAAACCACATGAAAGCGCGGTTTGCTATTCGCGGTTGGTGACCAATAGGAGGCGATAAAAGGGCGGCCACTATTGTCGATGGCAACGACAGGTGGATTCATTAAGTTGGAGTTCTGCGGGATTTTCAGCGCGTAATCTGCATTAGCTTGGGTAATAGGAAGCTTGAGTGTTTTGCCATCTAATCCTGTCCAGTTAATGCCGCCATCGATGGAGCGGGCATAAGCCAAGTCATGATTGCTGGCGACATCCGGTGTTTCTCGCCAAATCCAGGCGAGATGCAAACCGCCTTTTTTATCGACATTCATATCCCAATAAGCATTGCGTTTACCCTGGCCTTCGATCAATGAACTCTGAACACGCTGCCATTGTTGGGTTTTAGTGATGTAGCGATTCATCACCAGATTGCCGTTGCCGGAACCACCGTCGCGATATTGGAAGAGCAAATCACCATCGGGCAGGCGATAAAACTGGGGATAGGTGACGCTTTGCTCTTGCTTGCCGAGCATGGCTTGTGATTCACCAAGTTCAAGGCTGCCCGCAGTTTTGCTGCGAGCGTAGTTAAGCTTGTTGTTGTGGTGATCCCAACTTACATGCAAAAAGCCAGCACCATCAACTACGAGGCTAATGTGATTGTGAGCGTCTTTAACATTGCCTTTGTGTCCGGTGTTTTGGGTTTGCCATGTGTCCTCGCCGATGCGACGTTTAGCGAGCATCAAGCTATCATCGGCACCATAGTAAGCGGCATATTGGTAAATACTTTCGGTAAACAGGGTTTGATGCACACCGGCCAGCACATTGACCGAGCTGCCCGCCCAGGCTTGGGAGTCCAACGGGATAATTCGAGCGGTTGAGTCCGCTTCCAAGCTGAAGCTCGCATGGCTTATCAAAAGGCCTGCGCTGAGTAAGAGGGTGGTTACGCAAGTTGGCAGTTTATGGGAGAACAATTTCATAGCCTGTTCCTGTCATAGAGAGTTCCTGGGTTAAATTTTTATTTTGAGGTTACGGGGCTAAGTCTAGCAGGCTGTTAAGGAGAGTTTTTGCTAGACTGCGCGCCTGAATTTATCTTGAGCTAACTAATGTTTAACGAACTCTTCGCCATCCTAGCGCCCATTATGATTACAACCGGAGTGGGTTATGTGTGGGGTAAAAGTGGCGCCGAATTTCCTACCGAGTTTATTTCCCGCATCGTCATGAATATAGGCACTCCATGTTTAATCATAGGTGTAATGGCCAAAGTTGAAGTAAAACCTGAGGTTATGGGCGGGGTTGCCTTAGGTACGGCGCTGGTTATGTTGTTTATGGGTTTGATTGGTTGGCTATGGCTCAGGCTGGTTAAACTGCAAGTTGCGACTTATCTTCCACCGCTGATTTTTCCCAATAATGGCAATATGGGCTTGCCTCTGTGTTTATTCGCATTTGGGCAAACCGGGCTCGCTTTAGCCTTGGGCTCTTTCATGGTAATGATGGTTGCTACCTTCACGGTCGGTTTATTTTTAGTGGCCGAAGGCGGCTGGCGCGACCGGATAATGTCTGTTGCCAAACAGCCAGTCATTTATTCTATGGCCGTTGCGGTTATTCTGTTTGTCACTGATACCGCTCTGCCGCGCTGGGTCAGTAATACCGTAGATTTAATCGGCGGTATCGCAATCCCCCTGATGACAATTGCGCTCGGTGTCTCACTGGCAAGTTTAAAAATCCGTTTTTTAAAGCGAAGCATCGCATTTAGCCTGGCAAGGGTGTTCGGTGGCCTCTCGCTCGGTTATATTGTCTGCCATCTTTTAGGCCTAACGGGAGTGTCCCGTGCGGTTGTTCTCTTGCAGTCAGCCATGCCTATTGCGGTATTTAATTATTTGCTCGCGCTGCGTTACAACCGGCAACCGCAGGAAATAGCGGCCATGGTCTTGGTATCCACGCTTATTGCTTTTGCAGGCTTGCCATTTTTATTGGCGATCTTGTTGAATGTTTAATTGATCATAAAAATCGAAGAGTCATTTATGTCTGGCGTACAAGAAATTGTTTTAACCTTTAGCTGTCAGGATTCCAAAGGCATAGTTGCTGCAGTCGCTACTTTGTTCGCAACCCTGGGTTTTAATATTAAAGAGTCTTCGCAATTCGAAGATGTGGAACAGCGTCGCTTTTTTATGCGCACCGTATTCGAGTGCCCAACGGGCTACAACCTCAGCCAAATCCGTTCACTGTTTAAACCCTTGGGTGAACAGTATCAAATGGAATGGCAAATATCTGACGCGCACGTAAAACCGCGCGTGTTAATTGCAGTATCCCAATGGGGCCACTGCTTAAATGCCTTGTTGAATTCGTGGAAAAATGGCTCGCTGCCAATTGATATTGTGGGTGTGGTTTCCAATCACAATGTGATGCGCGATTTAACCGAATGGTATCAATTGCCATTTCATTATTTGCCCATTACATCCTCAACAAAAGCAGAGCAAGAAGCGCAGCTTTGGCAATTAATGCAAGATTTGCAGGCAGATTTTTTAGTGCTCGCGCGCTACATGCAAATTTTGTCGGATGATCTTTGCCAAAAATTGAATGGCCGTGCAATCAATATTCACCACTCATTTTTGCCCGGTTTTAAAGGCGCTAAGCCCTACCATCAAGCATTTGATCGCGGCGTAAAACTCATTGGCGCCACTGCACATTTCGTGACGGCAGATTTGGATGAAGGTCCGATTATCGAGCAAGCCGTTGAACGTGTATCACATATTAATTCGCCAGAAGATATGGCAGAGATTGGTCGTGATACTGAAGCAGTTGTGTTGAACCGCGCAGTGCGTTGGCATGCGGAACATCGCGTATTGTTGAATGGCAGTAAGACGGTAGTGTTTTCTAAATAATGACAATCCTTTTATTTAAACTACAAAACGTTCCCGACGATGAAGCTGCCGACGTGCGGGAGCTTCTTGCCGGGAATGATATCTATTTCTACGAAACCCATGCTGGCTTTTGGCGATTAGGAATCGACGCCTTATGGTTGCCAGACGATACAAATCTTGAGCGCGCGCGTGAATTAATTCGCGTATATCAAGCTGAGCGTACGGCTAACCAACAAAAAATTTATGCTGATTTGGTAGAACAGGGTCAGGCGCCCACGCTCTGGCAAAACTTTTTGTTATCTCCCTTGCGGTTTATCGCACTCATCATTGCGGTGTTTTTTATATTGACCCTGACCCTCGCTCCTTTCGGGTTTATGGGTAAACACTGATAACTGTTGTAACCCGCAAGTCATTTGGCCTAAACGGCCATCTCATGTAGAATGCCCGCCTCGCAATTTTTAGCCCCAAACCATGTATTTTGGGGCACAAACTAAGGCAACTTTACGCATTACCATGGAAATCAACCCGCTTTTAAACGCCCTGAAAGACCTCACTGAGCGCACCAATGTGCTTAGGGGGTATCTTTGACTATGCCACCAAAAAAGAACGCTTAACGGAAGTTGAGCTGGAGCTTGGTGAATCCAACGTCTGGGAAAACCCGGAACGCGCCCAAACCCTCGGCCGCGAACGCTCAAGCCTCGAAAACGTCGTAAAAACCATTGATGACCTTGATACCGGTGTAGCGGATTGCCGCGAACTGCTGGATATGGCCGTTGAAGAAAACGACGAAGACAGCGTTGCCGATGTTCAATCTGAAATCGACCGCCTTGATCAACAACTTGCCGCGCTAGAATTCCGCCGCATGTTCTCCAACGAGATGGACCCCAACAACGCTTATCTGGATATCCAATCTGGTTCCGGCGGTACCGAAGCGCAAGATTGGGCCGAAATGGTATTGCGTATGTACTTGCGCTGGGGTGAAGCCAAAGGTTTCAAAGTTACGCTGGAAGAATGCTCTGCCGGTGATGTAGCCGGTATTAAAAGTGCGACTATTCGCTACGAAGGTGAATACGCGTTTGGTTGGTTGCGCACCGAAACTGGCGTGCATCGTTTAGTGCGTAAATCGCCGTTCGATTCCGGCAACCGTCGTCACACATCTTTCTGTTCTGTTTTTGTGTCACCAGAAATTGACGACAATATCGAAATTGATATCAACCCATCTGACCTGCGTATCGATACTTATCGCGCGAGTGGAGCAGGTGGTCAGCACGTAAACAAAACCGATTCGGCGGTACGTATTACGCACATCCCAACCAACATTGTTGTGCAATGCCAAAACGAACGTTCACAACACGCGAACCGTGATCAAGCGTACAAAATGCTGCGCGCAAAAATGTACGAACACGAAATGCAAAAACGCAACGCTGAAAAACAAGCCATGGAAGACAGTAAATCTGACATTGGTTGGGGCAGCCAAATTCGCTCATACGTGTTAGACGACTCGCGCATTAAAGATTTGCGCACTAGCGTTCAAACCAGTAACTGCCAGGCCGTATTAGACGGCGCACTCGACCAATTTATGGTTGAGAGTTTGAAGGCCGGTTTGTAATTAATTTTCGATTTATTTTTAATTTACTTTAGCAATTATCACAGTGATGACTATGACTACCGAAAATACTTCAGTACAAGCGCAAGACGAAAACAAACTTATTGCCGAACGTCGCAGCAAGCTTGATGCAATTCGTGAAAAGGGTAATGCCTTTCCTAATGACTTTAAACCATCTAATAAAAGTCAGGAATTGCAAACTGCGTTTGGCGAAAAAACTAAAGAAGAATTGGAAGCATTGAATCATGTGGTAAGCGTTGCTGGCCGTATTATGGCAAAGCGCGGTCCGTTCCTGGTATTGCAAGATGGCAACGGCAGCATTCAGCTGTATGCCGACAAGGCGGCGCAAGAAGTAATTAAAGATAAATGGGGCGTGTGGGACATCGGCGATATCGTTGGTGTAAAAGGCGCACTGCACAAATCAGGTAAAGGTGATTTGTACGTAAATTTGGAAGAGTATCAATTGCTCACCAAAGGTTTGCGTCCATTGCCCGATAAATATCACGGCTTGAGCGATCAGGAAATTCGCTACCGTCAACGCTATGTGGATTTGATTGTAAATCCAGAAGTTCGTGACACTTTCCGTTTGCGTTCACAGTGCATCAATTTCATTCGTCAATACATGGTTGGCCGTGACTTCATGGAAGTTGAAACTCCAATGCTGCACGTAATTCCTGGCGGCGCATCTGCAAAACCATTTATCACGCATCACAATGCTTTAGATATGGAAATGTTTTTGCGTATCGCACCAGAGCTTTATTTAAAGCGTTTGGTAGTTGGTGGTTTCGAGCGCGTATTTGAAATCAACCGCAACTTCCGCAACGAAGGTGTCTCAACTCGCCACAATCCAGAATTCACCATGATGGAATTCTATCAAGCTTATGCCGACTACAAAGACTTGATGGATTTGACTGAAGATATGCTGCGCAAAATGTGTCAGGAAGTGATGGGCACTACCACGCTGAAATATCAGGAAAGCGAATACGATTTTGGTAAACCATTCACTCGCTTGACCATGTTTGATTCCGTGTTGCATTACAACCCGCAAATCACTGCAGAACAATTAAGCACGGTAGAAGGTGCAACCAAAGCCGCAGAAGCCTTAGGTTTAAAAATTAAAGCGGGCACTGCACTCGGTAAAATCCAAACCGAAATTTTTGAAGAAACCGTTGAGCACAAATTGGATCAGCCGACGTTCATTACCGAATATCCAATCGAGATTTCACCACTCGCACGCCGCAGCGATCACAATCCCGCAGTAACAGACCGCTTCGAATTTTTCATCGGCGGACGTGAGTTGGCAAATGGCTTCTCAGAGTTAAACGACGCTGAAGACCAAGCCGAACGTTTCATGCAACAAGTTCGCGAAAAAGACGCAGGCGATGATGAAGCCATGCACTACGATGCAGACTTCGTTCGCGCATTAGAATACGGTTTGCCACCAACTGCTGGCCAAGGCATAGGTATCGACCGCTTGATTATGCTGTTTGCCAATGCACCATCTATTAGAGATGTACTGTTATTCCCGCATATGCGTCCTGAATAATATGATAAAAAAATAGCGCCTAAGGGCGCTATTTTTTTTCTTGAAGCAACAGATGTACTCATCTTTTCGGACTTTTTTCACGAGCATTTCCATGTCCGCTTTTTACGTTGCTTGATTTCCCGGATTCGCTTTTACCGCCGGATTTTTTGCTTTTGTCTTCTGGATGTTGGCTCATAATAAAATCCTCTAATGATTAATTAGTTTGAGCATTGTCCGGCTTATATTAAGCCGTATGATGATTTTGGGTTTGTACGCTTTTCTATTCCGTGCGATAGCTAACCTCTACATTGGTTTTGAAAAGCGCCCGTGATAATTAACAATCCTCATCTATGTGCGCGTCACTTACTTTCTAGCCTCCTTTATATAATTATAAGCTGCCTGGATTTTTTGAAAGCACTCGGTTGCTGATTGGATCATGTAAGGTGGCAACCCTAAACCGATTAGCTTGTCGGGGTGATATTGGTTCACCAGGTTGCGATAGGATTTCTTTACTTCTGCATCGCTCGCAGTCGGCGGTAAATCAAATACAGCATAAGCTGCGGGTAGTTGATCGCTTCTGGTTTCAAAATCCTTGGTTTGTTCTTCGCAAGTTTTTTTGGATTTTTTTGCAGATTGATTTTCGGTGAAGGGTGTGGATTTTGATTCCGGCGTTCTATTTTTGATTGGTTTGTTTTGCGGCTTTTGATCTTGGATGGCGTCGCCAAATTTATTTTGCGCAGATACCATTTTTAACAAGTGTTGAAAGGTAATATTGGTGTAGCCAAGCCCTAAGGCAACTTTTTGCACGGCTTCAATTTCTTGGTTAACTAATAATCCATCCACCCTTGCCAAATTGATTAAATACACCAAAAGTATTTGTACCAAATTTGGGCTTTTCTCTGCCAGCCATTGAAATTGCTTGATGGTTTTATCAATTGTGAATTCCGGCTCTGCGCCCATTTTAAATAGACGAATAGCTTCGCGTTTGTGCGCAGCATCCAGTTCCATTTTTTCCATATAGGTTTCGGTGCGTTTAACTTCGCGTTGGTTGATGGCGCCATCACGTTTTGCTACATAACCGAGGAGGGTGAAAACAGTACGAAAGAATAATTCTTGAATATCTGTATGTTGGTTAGTAGACGTACTGGAGAACACGCCTATAAGTGCGCCTGAAAATGAGCTGGAAAGTTTGTAGAGGACGAATACACCTAAAAGAAAAAGCGCGAGATATGTAATCATTTTTTGTTGCCCTGTTAGCGGTAGCAACAATTAGGATTTGCTTATTTAGGTGAAGATTCAGTTCGTTAGCACACCTTATCTCAGTCAAGATAAAGCTGCATCCCTGCAGCTTTTTCCCGGACTAGGCTTGTTGAGGTAATTCCTGGTTTTGCTTTTTTTGTAGTGGCTGCCATTTTAAGTAGGTGGCGGAGCGCCATAACCATTCAACAGGGCCATAATTAAAATGTTGTAACCATAATTTACAAAACGCAATTTGCACGCCGAAGACAATGAAACAAAGAAGGGCGTTCATCGAAGGCGATGTGATAAAGAACAAACCTAATCCAAAATGGAAGAATAGGATTACGCCGAAGAGCGATTGGGTTAGATAAGAAGTAAGTGCCATTTTGCCGATGTGCGACAGTGGTGCCAAACGGGCGTGCCATTTCGGTTTTAACATAAGCAGCGAAATACAAGCGATATAAAAAATTGTAACGCTGGCATTAAAAACATCGACCAGCGATCCGCCTATCCAGCGTACCCAGGGCGCGTTTTTAACATCAACTGCCAAGACGTTAACGGCGATGCCAAAAGCAATACTTGCAAGGGCAACTGCAATAATCGTAAGTCCTGATTTTTTCCATACTTTTTTAAAGAAGGGTTGAGATGCTTCAATGTCCTCAAACCATTTTAATCTTCCTGCAAGCATGCCCAGCAGGAAAAAACCAAAGGTAATTAAGAAGCGGCCTGAGCTTAGCTGGTAATCAATTTTTTCTTGTATTGCGTAAATGTTATGAGCGACTACATCTGCAAAAGTGCCTTGGGTTATGGCTGCATAATACTTTGCGCCATTTTCAACGAAGTTATCAGCAATAAATTCGGGCTTGCCTTGCACAATGATCGAAATTGCTTCAATAACTTTTGTTGGTAGGTTCAAAATTAAAATCGCAGCCAGTATCGCGGTGGTTTTATTGCTTAGGTTGCGAGCAAATAATAAAAGGAATCCTAAAGGAACGTAGATGGTTAAAATATCTGCACGCCAGAAAAGGTGGTGGATAACTCCAATCACTCCAAGAATAAAAAGTCGCCACGCGAAACGTACAACTGCATTTTCATGTTTGGCCGTTAAGCCTTTTATTTGTATGTAAAAGCTCAAACCAAATAAAAACGAAAAGAGTGAAAAAAACTTGGCGTTAAAAAACAAAAAATTAAACGCAGTTGCGATGCCGTTGGGAATATCCATATAGGCGGTGTAAACGTACTCGGGCAATGGGCCACCGGAATACCAAAAAATCATGTGTGCATACAAAATGCCGAAGAGCGCAAATCCACGTAATACATCAATAGTGAGGATTCTAGGTTGCGTCTGTGCCGGAGGTATTGGCGGTACGTTTTTGAGGAAGCTAACATTGCCCATAATGTTTCCTTTTGCGTGAAGTATTGTTTTTATGCTTTTTGGGTGCAGGTGTAAAAGTCTATTTGTTAAGACGTATTTTGATTGATTTTGGATGCACGCCAAAGGTTTATTTGTCACCTTCTTATGCGTTAGTTTCCGTGAACGGCTTCCCGAATTCCCAGCGCATTGTTTACGTGCGTGATAAGATGCGCGCCCGCAGAACACCCATTCGGTCACACAGATACAGACCAATTTGTTTAGATATCAAAATAGGTAACCCATGAAAAAGACGTTTAAGCTCCATGTTGAAGGCAAAAACAGCGACCGCCTGTTGGAGGCCATTAAGCACGAAGTTCGCAAATACGTTAAACGCGAGAAACGTAAGACGCTACCGCAAGGGGCAAATTATTGGGCATTCGATTGTAAGTTTGGCGCGACCGTCGAAGTGGCGGAGCCTTTACACCTGGGTGAAATCACCAAGCAGATGGACGTGGTTTCCAAAGCGGGTGGCGATAGCTTTTATGTGGAAATTTTGGCGCGCCCGGCAGTGCGTACACCGCGTGAGCGAGCTGAATCTAGCGAAGATGAGCTGGATAGCGATGATGATATGTTTGATGAATAATCGAATATAAGTGATTGATTTAAAAGCCGCCAAGGGAAGCTTTGGCGGCTTTTTTAATGCTCGGTTTACGCTTTAGGCTTTTTAGGCGCAGCCGTTTTAGGTTTGGATGCATACACTTTTTTGGCGGGCGCATTGGCTGTTTTGCCTCCACCGCGACGTACTTTTGCAGGAGCATCCGCACGGCTTACGGGCTTCTTCGGCGCTGGTGCGGCGCGCACTTTGCGTTGATTCAGTGGTGGTGATTCAGTCACATCAAAACCTTTGACGCGCACACGTTTGATTTTGCTGCCCACCAAATCCTCAATCAGGGTGAGTTTGTATTCCTCGGCAGGCGACACAAGGGAAATAGCGGTTCCTTTAGCGCCCGCACGGCCTGTACGACCAATGCGATGAACATAGTCTTCGGTGAAGAAGGGCAAATTCAAATTCACCACAAAATCCAGGCCCTGGATATCTAATCCGCGTGCCGCAACTTCAGTAGCCACAAGCACCTGTAACTTTCCATCTTTAAAATCCTGCAACGCGCGGCGGCGCGAGCCCTGGGTTTTCTCGCTGTGAATTACGGCAGCGTCCACATTGTCTTCTTTAAGTGCGGCGATAAGTTTGTCGGCTTCTTCACGCGTGCTGCTAAATGCCATCACCTGATACCAGTTTTGGCTGCGTAGCAAGTGTACAAACAACTCATATTTGCGCGCGTCATCTACCGGATAAACAACATGATCAATGGTGTCTGCCACAGCATTGCGTTTGGATACAGCAATCAGCGTAGGCTTATTCATTGCCTGTTTAGACAGGTTGGTCACTAGCGGCGAGCTGGTTGCAGAGAAAAACAGGGTTTGGTGTTTACGGGTAATGCCGGTCAGGATTTTATGGATATCGTTGACGAAACCCATATCCAACATGCGGTCAGCTTCATCCAAAACGGCGAACTCAATTTTAGAGAGGTTGATATTTCCTAATTCAACATGCTCCAAAAGACGGCCGGGTGTTGCCACAAGGATATCTACCCCTGCGCGCAATTTAGCGGCTTGGCTGGTTGCTTTTACGCCGCCAAACGCGGTGGCGACTTTAAAAGGCAGAAATTGCGCAAGCTGTTGAATGCTCTCGGCCACTTGTTGCACCAATTCACGGGTAGGTGCCAGCACCAAGGTGCGTGGATGCAAAGGCTCAGCGCTTTTAGGTTTGTCGAGCATTTGTTGAAGTATGGGCAGCGCGTAGGCTGTGGTCTTGCCGGTTCCAGTTTGGGCTGTTGCAAGCATATCCACACCGCGGCGCGCGACAGGTATTGCCTGCTGTTGAATTGGTGTCATCTGCTTATAGCCAATGACTTTAATGGCATGAAGTAGCTCTGGAGCAAGGCCAAGGGAGGCAAAATTCATAATTGTTTAACTGGTAAAAAATAGGACGGGCAGTATAACAGCTTGCAGCCGGACATTTAGCTTTAAACGGGGTGCCCGAATCCGCGTTTGTATACTTGTCTGCCGTGTAAAACAGTGTAAAAGAGCGAAGCCAACTGCCTAGTAGGGCGTATATATCATATAAAATTCTCGCGCCTGACTAATAATGAATAACCTGGGCTTTTACATTTGCAACTCTGCTAGATACATATCTCCAGAATCATCAAAAAATCCATAAAACAAATGAGTAAACGTGCTATGCAACCATTAAAATTTTTACCTGTTTTGTGTGTAACCTCAATCTTCCTCATGGGCTGTGGCGGCGGGGGAGGCGGAGGTGGAGACACTACGCCGCCAGTAACCGTTCAGAGTTCGGCTGTGGCCACTTCTTCCTCAAGCTCGTCTTCATCCTCGTCAAGCTCGTCCTCAAGCTCAAGCTCAAGCTCAAGTAGCTCCAGTGTTTCATCATCCAGTTCAAGCACTGCTACAGGGTTTACATTTTGTGCAAAGTTAACCTCGGATCCGGATGGAGACGGCATTGGTTTGGAAAATGACAAGTCTTGCCAAATGCGCACCGGCTTCGACATTACCAGCGAAATGGGCATGGGTTGGAACCTGGGTAATACTATGGATGCTTCTGGCAACAAGGCTAGCCCCATAGATGACGAAACCTACTGGGGTAACCCAAAAACAACCAAAGCCAATATGACTGCGTTGAAAGCGGCCGGCTTTAACACGTTGCGTTTGCCAGTGAGCTGGGATGACCATACAGGCGCATCTCCAGATTTCACTATTGATGCAGCCTGGATGACCCGCGTAGAAGAAATCGCTAACTACGCCTTGGACAACGGCATGTATGTGATAGTCAACATCCACCACAACACCGGCTGGGAAAACCCGACGCTCGCCAACGAAGCTAACGCAAAAGCCAGATTGCAAAAACTTTGGACGCAAATTGCAACGCGCTTTGAAAAATACGATCACCATGTAATTTTCGAAACAGTGAACGAACCGCGCGATCAAAAAGTAGAATCAGATTCAGGCGATGATGATTGGTGGGGTAACGATTCCACTTATTTTGCAGTGCTTAATCGCTTAAACGCAGCAGCATTGGATTCCATTCGTAATACGGGCGGCAATAACGCAAAACGCCTGGTGATGATGCCCGGCTATACCGCAGGCGTTGCAGAACACCAACTCAACGCTGTTGTTATTCCCAACGACAAAATGGTCGCTTTATCTGTTCACTCTTATACGTCTTACAATTTCGCCCTTAATCTTGGCGTGGGTAGCGTAACTACCTTTGGCGCCGCCGACCAAACAGAAATAGATGCAATTTTTAACCGCATTGATAGCAAGTTTCTGAAGAAAGGCATTCCAGTCATCATGGGCGAGTGGGGTTCAACTGATAAGGGCAATTTGGCCGAGCGTATCAAGCAAGCCAAGTATTACGCGCAAAAAAGTAGCACCTACAAAATCCCGCTTGTTGTCTGGGATAACGGCAATATGGCCGTCTTTGACCCTAACAAAAACCAGGGGGAAATTATGGGGATTTTCAATCGCAACACTAATACCTGGGCCTTCCCAACCTTGTTGGATGCCATTATGGGCGGCGGCAAATAAACATTATTAATTTTGCGTGAAAAAGCCCGGCAATTTGCCGGGCTTTTTTGTTAGTGTGCAAGGCTCTCAATAATATTGCGTAAGGTTAAATCGTGAATTCCTTAAATCTCTCAAGCAACGCCATCTACTGGCTCGACTTTGTGGCAGATACCTACACGCCTTTGCTTCTGCTCGTCGCAGTCTTAGAGATATACCGAAGCTGGAAGAAAAACAATCGGGCGCACTTGCTGTATTTCATTTACGCAGTCACGATTGTTTACGCCCTAATGTTTGCAGATGCACGTTGGAGTCTCTGGGCATCTTGGGGGCTAGACTATTCTACGCATTCAGCGGCGGCATTTTGTTTGGTTGTGATTATGTGTTTGTACAAAGGCGCCAGAACTTGGGTGATCGCTCTATCGACGCTGATAGCTTATGGGCTGCTTATGCACATCTTGAACTACCACAGCTGGATGGACATGTTCACCAGCGTTTTTGCCTGCACTGTGGGTTTGCTGCCTTTAAGCAGGGCTCGTGGTCGCCGTTTAAATGGTATTGGACTGGGGCGCGAAAAAACCTGTGCAAGCTAGGGCAACCAAGGTATCCAGGCAACTACGCCAAGGAACCAAAAAGCCTAAAATCTACTCAATAGGATTTTAAAGGGTGCGCGAGAAACCGGTGGTTTTATGGTATTCTGCGCGCCTTTTCCGTTAAACCCGAGTATTCACTAGAGAGTCTTATGGCAGTAAAACCCGTTTACCGTGTAATTTTCCTCAATCAAAACCAGGTTTACGAAGTCTTCGCCTGTGCTATTTACCAAAGCGAAATGTACGGTTTTATTGAAGTGGAAGAATTCGTGTTTGGTGAGCGCAGCCAGGTATTGATTGACCCGGCAGAAGAGAAATTGAAAAACGAATTCGCCGGCGTAAAGCGCTCCTATATTCCTATGCACGCCATAGTGCGCATCGATGAAGTTGAAAAAGAAGGCCCCGCAAAAATTAGCGAAGTAAAAGGCGGTGGCGATAAAATTGCGCAATTCCCTTACGGCGGTTTTATTCCAAACCCCAATTTGGGCGAATAAAACGATTGGTTTCAAAAAGCGGCTTAGGCCGCTTTTTTTATGTTCGTAAAACGCCTTACTTACGCAGTTCGTCTTGCGGTGAGCTAGTGTCGATGCTTCAATTAACTCATATCCTTTCACGGCTTGCGATTCCACTTTATGACGACCCAATCACTCATTCTCGCTATAGACCAGGGCGGCCAAAGTTCGCGCGTTGCCGTTTATTCCGCTAGCGGAACGCAAGTGCATTGTTTTTCTGCGCCTTGTGCAACCTATCGCAAATCTGTCGATGGTGTGGAATATATAGAGCAAGATCCGCAGGATATTTTAAGCGGCATAAAAGAATGCCTTGATAAAATTCGTAAGCTTATGGGGGAAGATGTAAAAAATATTCTCGCTGCGGGTTTTGCAGGGCAGGGGTCATCGCTCTTATGTTGGAATAACAAAACCGGTGAAGCTTTGTCACCCGTTTTAAGTTGGCAAGATATTCGCGGTAAAGATTATCTGGATGAAACTCTACTAACAAATTCACAAACGCAAGCCATCACAGGTTTGCGAATGTCACCGCATTATGGCGCGAGCAAAATTCGCTGGTGTCTCGATCACAATCCACACGTCCAGCAAACCTATAAAAATAATTCGCTCAGCATTGGCCCCATTGTTAGTTATATCTTTTGGCATTTATGCAGCACAAATCTTGTAGACCCTGGTCACGCGCAGCGTACTTTGTTGTGGAATTTGCAAACGAAAACCTGGGATCAACATTTGTTGGATTTATTCCAAATCCCCAGAAGTGTTTTACCAACACCCAAATTGCACAACAGCCATTTTGGCTACATAGATGTAAATAATATTTCGATTCCATTTAAAGCTAGCGCACGCGATCAGGGTGCATCTTTATTTGCGCGTGGTTTGCCTGATAAAAATGCGTGCTACGTCAATATAGGGACTGGCGCGTTTATTCAGCGTGTAAGCGAAAAGTTAATCGCACCCGAAGGACTTTTGGTAAGCCCTCTGTGGATTCCGGAAAATACCTCACCAAAAAATAGTGTAGAAGTTTCATCACCCGTCTGTTACGCCGCAGATTTTGCAAGCGACTTTCAAAAAGCATTGTACGCATGGGAGGCAACGGTAAACGGTGCTGCATCTGCAATTGACTACATCGAAAAAGAAACTAACCTGAATATTACGCCACAGCAAATCAATAAATCACTCGCACTTGCTCCCACACGGGAATGTTATTTTTTAAATGCAGTAGGTGGATTAAGCGCACCTTATTGGCGAACCGATGTGCAATCGCGTTTTAGTGAAGATCTTTCGGCAGACGAAAAAGTTCTTGCATGGTTAGAGTCCATTATTTTTCAAATTGTAATCAATGTACGGCTCATGGATTCCTTGGGTAAAACGCAAAAAATTTATATCAGCGGCGGTATTAGCAATGCCGATGCAATTTGCCAAAAGCTAGCAGACTTATTAGAAGCTCCAGTTCACCGCAGCGAAAATACCGATGCAACATTGCAGGGCATTGCTTATCTTGCAGCGGGGCAGCCCGAGTTATGGGGGAGTGAAACGGCTGAGGATATTTTCACACCTGCACCTAATGCCGGTTTGTCAGCTCGCTTTCAGTTATGGCAAAACAAGCTTGGCGATTGGTTGAAAAATTGAGGGCATACTCCTTTTTTGCTCATCGTTGTATTCCCAAATATATTTGTAATTTATCGCAATTGGATGGCAAGTGTGGCTTGATGTGCCAAACTTATAGAAGTTTTTGACGACTATTGCCTAAAAACCTCTATTCCCCTTAAAACTCAGTTACACTTCGGCCATCTTCCGGTTGGACTCTACTTGATGAAATACGATTTAGTCGTGGTAGGAGCAGGTATTCAGGGTGCGGGAGTCGCCCAAGCAGCAGCGGCAGCAGGTTACACGGTACTGGTTTTGGAGCAATCCTCACCAGCGGCTGGTACGTCTAGCAAATCTTCAAAATTAATTCATGGTGGTTTGCGCTACCTGGAAAGTGCCCAATTCGGGTTAGTACGCGAAAGCCTGCACGAGCGCGCGCTTCTACTCAAGCTGGCGCCAGAGCTGGTAAAGCTACAGCCTTTACATATCCCCGTTTATAAAGATGCCAAGCGCAGTCCGCTAACGATTCGCGCCGGCCTAAGTCTTTATTCCATGCTCTCCGGCTTTAATCCAGATGCAACTTTCCGCAGCCTTCCCCAATCACAATGGAACGAACTGGATGGCCTAAAGCAAGATAACCTACAAGCTGTTTTCCGCTATTACGAAGCCCAAACCGACGACGCCGCGCTTACCCGCGCAGTGCTACATTCGGCAATGGAGTTGGGAGCAGAGTGTGAAATTCCCGGTTATTTTGTAAAAGCGCATGTGAACTCCCAATCTTGCCTGGTGGAATTTGAAAGTGAGTTCGGCTTCAAAACGGCTAGTTGCCGCGTGCTGATTAACTGCGCCGGGCCTTGGGCAAGCGATGTTATTTCCCGCATTGAGCCAGATATGTATTTGCCCAAAGTGGATTTAGTGCAGGGCAGCCATTTGATTCTTCCCCCTTTATTAAAAGATTACTTCTACCTGGAGGCTCCGCAAGATAAACGTGCAGTCTTCGCCTTACCCTGGCAGGGCAAGTTAATGCTAGGGACTACCGAGAAAACCCATTACGGCGCGCCAGAAGAAGCACAGTGTTCAGAAGCAGAACGCGATTACCTGTTAGAAGTGCTGCTCCATTACTTCCCGCATTTATCCATTGATATGAACCAGGTCGATAGCTTTGCAGGCTTGCGTGTTTTACCGCGCAGCGATCAAAGCGCATTCTCTCGCACGCGCGAAGTCTTGTTCGAGGTAGATAACGAAGCATGTCCTCGCGTGTTATCCGTTATGGGCGGCAAATTAACCACCTACCGCTCAACAGCCCTAATGGCCCTGGCTAAAGTAAGGCGATCTTTACCGGTTAAAGAGAAAATCGCCGATACCAGCCGAATTCCCTTGTCGCCTGTGGATTGGCATTAATTCAGCGATTGATGATAAAAATCATTGGTACCAATCGCATCTGCCGTTAAAATGCCTGCACTTCATTTCGGTAAGCTTTTCTAGCTTACCTTTTGTCCACCCTCAGCTTTAAGGACTCACTGTGAATTTTACTGGCGCCCACATTCTCTCCATCAAACAATTTGAACGTGCTGATATCAAGCGAATCTTCGACGTGGCCGACGCCATGGAACCCTACGCGCTGCGCAAAAAAGTCACGCGGGTGCTGGAAGGTGCAATTCTGGGCAACATGTTTTTTGAACCGAGTACGCGCACGCGGGTAAGCTTCGGTGCGGCCTTTAACTTGTTGGGCGGCAATGTTCGTGAAACAACAGGTTTTGAAAGTTCATCAATTACCAAAGGCGAATCCCTTTACGATACCGCACGCGTGTTATCGGGTTATAGCGATGTAATTTGCATGCGCCACCCCGCAGGCGGCTCAGTCGCCGAGTTTGCCGAAGGCAGCCGCGTGCCCGTGATTAACGGTGGCGATGGCCCTAACGAACACCCTACGCAAGCGCTGTTAGATTTGTACACCATTCGCAAAGAAATGCGTTCAAAAGGGCGCGGCTTAGATGGCTTACGTATCGCCATGATTGGCGATTTAAAACACGGCCGCACCGTTCACTCCCTGTGCAAATTGGTGAGTTTATTTAGCGATATCCAGCTCACACTCATATCGCCCAAAGAATTGGCAATGCCGGAATATATTGTTGAAGAGTTGCGCATGGCGGGCAACAAAGTCACCATCACCGACGATTTAACCCACAGCATTTCTGACATTGATATTGCCTACTCAACGCGTATTCAAGAAGAGCGTTTTGGCAATAAAGAAGAAGCGGATATGTACCGCGGCCGCTACCGTTTGAATCAACGTATTTACACGGAGCACTGCCAACCTAACACTGTCATCATGCATCCACTTCCACGTGATTCCCGTGAAGAAGCCAACGAGCTGGACAACGACCTCAACGCAAATCCCAACCTCGCCATTTTCCGCCAGGCAGATAACGGCGTACTCGTGCGCATGGCATTGTTTGCTCTGGTGTTAAACGTGGCTGATCAAGTGGATAAATATTCGCGCGAAGTGAACTGGCATAGTTCGTTGCGGGGATGATCAATAATTCAGAACGAAGCCGCGCGTTTTTGTGGAGAAGTGGAATGAATATTTCGCCTAAAAGCCTGACATTTGATGATAACAATATGTGGTTACTTTTAAGTGATGGTCGTACATTAGGTGTTCCGTTGGTTTGGTTTCCACGCTTAATGAATGCGCCCAAAGCCGAGTTGGAAAAGTTTGAGCTAAGCGCTCGCGGAATTCACTGGGATGCATTAGATGAGGACATTTCGATTGATGGACTATTGCTTGGTCAAGGTGATATCACGCACAAGCCTCATAAAGCTGCTTAAATTTTTCAAATTTGATTAAGAAGGGAATCATCCTCCTCACGAATCTATTCTCCAGCGGCTTATTTAACTCTTTACGAACTGGGTCCCCACTGCGCGAGGATGACGACTCCCTATTAAATCCTGTGTTGTACAACAATCAAAAATATTACATTAAGAGCCTTCCAAGCGCGCGTCACATTTTTCGCGTAGTCAACCTTTACGGAATCCCCAATGAAAAAAATAATAATCTATGTTCTCGGCACCGGTGGTGATATTGACCCTATGGTTGGGGTCGGTATCGAATTGCAGCGGCGCGGTTTTTCGGTGGCCTTTTTATCGAACGATTATTTTAAGCCAAGAATTGTTGCGGCAGGTTTGGAGTTTGTTTCCGTTGGCACTGTTGAGCAATACCACAAGGGAAACACTCCGGAGGCCTGGGAGCGTACAAATCGCGCGGACAATTTTGAGCACTACCATGCACCTGCATTTGAGCCAGCTTTTAATTATGTAAAAAGCCTGGCTAACGAAAAAGTATTAGTTTTGGCGTTAGGCGAAGAGAGTGGTGCAAGGGTAGCTGCACGAAAATTCAACCTTCCGTTTATTGATATTATTCTATCCCCAAATATTGTTTTTTCAGCATTTAAACCTCCTGCACCTACGAGTTGGGTAATTCCTTCTTACATTCCCGGTTTTATTATGCGTTTTTTATTGCGGCGAAATCGCAAAGCAAAATTTAAACGATTTTGTAATGCGCCTCACACGGCTGCATATCGCGCTGTACGTGAGCGTTTAGGATGCCCGTTACCATTTCGAAGCAAAGCTACTGCGCTATTGCACATTGGTTTTTTTCCAGAATGGTTTGGAATGCCTGCGAAAGACTGGCCAAGGAATTTAAAGATGGTGGGCTTTCCTTTATTAAACCATGCGAGTAGCAGTAGCCGAAGTGAGTTTGATGCCTTAATTGAAAAGCAGGGTGCCCCCATTATTTTTACATCTGGCACAGGCGTAAAAGATGTGGAGGATTTGTTTAAAGAAGGGCGAAAGATTTGCGAGCAATTGCAAGTGCCGGGGTTGTTCGTGGGTGGAAACATCGGTGTTGAATTTTTGCAGGGCTCTAGTCTGTGCGCTCATATGGGCTATATAGATTTTGAATACGCGCTACCAAAAACCTTGGCGATTGTTCACCACGGTGGAATAGGTACAACTGCGCAAGCAATTAAAGCTGGAATTCCGCAATTGATTCGCCCACTTAAATATGATCAGCCAGATAATGCTGATCGCATTTATAAATTAGGTTTGGGCACCTATGTGGTGCCAGAGAAATTTAAGGCGGAGCAGGTAGCTCCTATGATTGGCAATATGATACGGAAAGGTAAAACGTCTAAGGCCTTAGCCCATTATGCAGAAAGAGTTCGCAAGAGTGCTGCGATTGTTGATGCGTGTGATTTAATTGAGCGGGAATTTATGAGTTTAGAACAAAGTAAATATAAATAATTTACTCTGTTCTAAAAATTTACGTGCGAGCCGAAAAACGCCGTAGAGATTATTGATTGCTAACAGTAACCTCAGGGTCTAAGTAAAAAGCTGCATTGGTATCGTTGGTTTTATACATCCCCAATAAATGGAATACCCAAGAACCTACCCAAGCGTCGGTTACTGTAATAGGTTTATCGAAGTCATCGCTAAAATCCAGATCCGTTTCTTTTTGTGAAGTAGTGACGTTGTATTGGGTGAGCAAACAGCTATCCATTGTCACATTAGGGTTGGCTTGTTGGTAGGTAAACGTAAGCGTATCACCTATGTCAATTTGCGCTGGCATTTTGTTTTGAGCTAGCGGCGGTTCAATAGCTGGGTCACCGGTAACTTGAAAACCTACTTGGGTGACTTTGCTTTGATCAATAGCGGTAGGGAACAGAAGAGTAAATAGATACTTGGTCATGCTGAATCCTTTAGTAAGTGACTGTAAGACTTCATTATGTAAATTAGAATTTACCGCTTATGCGGCGTAACTCCATTAAGTCAGGCTCTGCTTGAATGAACTTGATCGGGTAACCAAGTTCAACAGCGGCAGAAAGTGCTGCAATTGCCGCATCACGCTCACCTAAGAGCTCGTAGGCTAAGCCTGCACGAAATTGAACACTAGCATTCTTTGGCGCGATTGCAATTACATGAGCTAACAGAGGTTTCGCTTGTGTACTTTCTCCCACTCTTGCCAGATAAAGTGCCTTGCGTGAAATTAACGTGACATCGTCTTTTTTGCGCTCTAATCGCGGAGTTAGTAAATCAATGGCTTTTAAATACGCTTTTTGCGCTTCTGTTTTTCTCCCTGGAATCCATAACAAAGTGTCCGCTAAATTCGCCCAAGCAAGGTGGCTTTTGGGGTTGCCTTTGTCGGGTGACACGGCGGCCTCAAATGCAGTTGCAGCGCCAACATAATCCCCTTTGTTGAACAACATATTGCCAAGGTTGCCAAGTAGCTGTTCACTGGAGCGTATTTGCAAACCTTGTTGCAAAATTTGCAGGGCTTCATCAGTTCGGTTTTGGCGAATAAAAATATAACTCAAGCCTGTATAGGCGAGCACTCCGTCAGGTTGAAGTTGAATGCTTAGTCGAAAAGCTTCTTCTGCTTTCAAATCATTTTTTTGATCGACGTAAGTCAAACCTAAAGCATCAACAAACAAACTTTCTTTAGGGAATCTCTCTAATGCAAGCTTAGCAAGTTGAATGGCTTCGTCAAAACGCTGTGAGGCTCTTAATGCATATATCTTACCGAGCCATGCAAAAATACTGGTTGGCTCAAGTGCAAGGGCTTTTTCAAACGCGACCAAGGCTTTATCCTGTTCTGCCTTAAGGTTAAAAACACGTCCTAAAGCAACATGAGCCAGTGCTAATTGTGGATTCAACTTCAGTGCTTGTTGTGCGCTGGCATCTGCCTTTTGCATCCAAATAGGATCTTCAAATTCACCACGGTATCTATAGCTATACACCAGTGATAAGCCAGCAACTGCCGCCGCATTGTTCGGCATATGGGAGACAATGGTATTAAAACTTTTTTCTGCCGCATCCAAATTCTCAGGGCGATCAAAAAGTTTGAGCGCCTCCAGGCCTTTTTTAAACTCCCGTGCTTGTGAATAGGGTTCGCCGGAAGTTTGCGTCTCTGCTATTTCTTCTTGTTCAATCTTAGGCTGCATCTTCCATATCAAAGCGCCCACTGTGCCCGCCAAAATCAAACCGAACACAGCGAAGGTTGCAATATTGTTGCGTAGATAATTTTTAGCGCGTACCGAAAATGGTGCGGACTTTTTCAGCAGGTGCGTTTCAAAAGTAGGGTGCTCTTGCGTTACACCTTTAGATATATTTATACGAATGCCAGAATTGGTATTGTGCAAAGCTTGGGTGTGGTCTTCATCTACTTTGGTGTTAGCCAAAAACCATTGGTACAGTTTTTCGCACTGTGCTGCTACCCAGCGAGAATTGGCAGGTCGGTTGTCAGGATTTTTGCTTAAGAGTTGCCCTAAAAGCTCAACGGCTTCTACCGGTAAATCAGGATTATTTTTTGTAGGCGAAATTGGCGGGTGCGAAATAATCCGCTGCATAATTTGCAGTTTGTTTTCGGCTTCGCCAAAGGGATGTGCGCCGCACAAAAGTTGATAAGCCAAAATACCAAACGAAAATAAATCGCTGCGGAAATCAATCGCTTCACCCATGGCTTGCTCGGGCGACATGGATGCATAACTACCGGTTACATGATCGGTAAGTGTTGCATTGTAGTCTTGCGATTTGGCGATACCCAAGTCGGTAATTTTGGCGAGCTTGTGGTGGCTGATTAAGATGTTTTCGGATTTTAAATCGCGGTGAATAATCCCCGCGTCGTGGGCAACGGCTAAGCCTTGTGCAATTTGGGTAAGCCATTGCATGCGCTGGGTAATGGGAACTATATGCTCGCGCAAATGCTGTTGCAGGTTTTGCCCGTCAACGTATTCCATGACCAACGCGAGTTTTTCGTCTGTCTCAATGTAGTCGTAGATTTGAACAATGTGCGGGTGGTTAAGCTTGGCGAGCAGCAGTGCCTCGCGCTTAAAGCGCTCGCGATAATGGGCTTCGTATAAATCGCTGCGTAGGCATTTGATGGCAACCTGACGATCTAACCGGGGGTCGTGCGCAAGGTAGACCAACCCCATTCCGCCACGCCCGAGGGTACGGATAATCGTGTAATGACCGATTTGGATTAGGTCTTTGTTTGCCGACAATTGGGTCATTCAATAATCAAATTATAAGATGGATGAACGTTGCTATTCGGTGGTTGCCAATGGTGACTCGACGGTTAATGCTTCACCTTTGTAGATTTTGAACTTCTCGCAACCAAAACGAATTTTCCCACCGCGCCTTTCTAATAGGTGCTGTTGCCCCAGTATAGTCGGCAAACTGTCGGCTATCTGTTTACGTAAGCGAAAAATGTGAATATTCATATGAGTTGTGTCCAACCCCAGCTCACTGGCGAGTCTATCGGTGTAAATCCAGCCCCGGCTTTTGCTATCTAACCCGCGTGCGGCATCGGCAACGCGATGGCGAGCCAGTTGTGCGAGGAGGTAATGGTGGTTACGTACGGCCAAGTCCACCTTTTGCTGGCCATGTACCAATTCCAGCTGGGTGCTTTCTTCGTCCAGGCTGAGGTTGAAGATAAATTCCATATCGCTGAGCTGATGCATGGGGAATGCATGGACTTCTGTAGGGCCATAAACCTGTGCACGCATCAACTGCCAGTGTTGGCTGCCCAGCTGAACCAAACCGCCATCTTCGACGGGATGGGTGTGGTGCTCCTGGTCAGCGGTCAGGGTTTCCAATTGCCACTGCTGGCTCTGCTCATCGAAATAAACGGCAAGCTCCGGGGTAATGGCGTCGGGCAATAAATGGTAGCGCGAGAGGTAAATCGGCTGGGGCGTGACGCCAGCGGGAGTGTCCAGCGGCCAAAGCATGTCGGCTGGTGCCGAAAGATCGCTGATTTTGAATGCCGGATCGGCGAGTTCCGCAAAATGCAGTTCGTCATTCAGGTTGAGCGTTACGGATTCGTTGGCCGACAGTTTTACATCATTCACCCAAGTGCCGTTAAGCCCCAGGTTTTTTATTCGCCACTCTTTGCCGCTCCATTCAATCGCAGCGTGAAGTTTGGAGATGTAAGGTTTGTTAATTTGGGTATCAACCGAGTTCGCAAGGCGGCCAAAGGTATGATGCGGCGCGAGTGCAATGTAGGTTTGGTGAGCGGTATCGAAAATATAAGCCATAAAATTGTATACAGGGTTGTATTTGTTGCTTCGTTAATTCCCTGTTTTATCTTCCACTGATGCTCATTGAACCGGCGTGTAATAACGCGTAATGGGCAAGTTATTTAATAAACCATAGAGTGCCACAGTCAAGACAAGGTTTCACCCGTTTATAGGCGCTTATTGCACGAATGGATGCACGCACCCCCGCAAGTACCTATAAATGGGTGAAATGCTTGTCCCTCTGGAGAAGCACTTATGATCTCATTATTTCAAAATAATAAATCCAACAAACCCGTCGCCAAGGCGGTTTATGCGTTTGATGAACAATCGGGCGCGAAATGGGTTCCGCTCAATAAAAGTTTTATCACCCTCGCCAAGATTGTCTTGCAAAGCGCGGCCGAGCGTATGGGCGTAAGTCACATTGCCGTTACTTTGCGTTGCATTACCCACCAGGGATATCGCCATTTACTGTTGGCGGGTGATGAGCCGGATTCTACTAGCAGTGCGTTGGGTTTGGTTGAAGAATTTATTATCTCTAATGATTCAGCTATTGCTCCATCGACTGAGTATTTTAATCATCAAGATACTATTTCTGTTTCCATGGATTATCAGGGGCAACGTTTGGGTTATTTATTAGCCACTTTGCCTGAAGCAGATTTTATTGAACAGACGATAAAACATTCGCCACGAATTATCGAATCTGAACTTCACATGATAGCGAGTGAGTTGGGCTCGATTATTACACGCTACCAAACTCGCTACCGCGCTATTTTTATTTACGGTGACCAAAGTTATTGGATTGGCCATAGCGCAGCGCTGCGCCAAATTGATAAGCGTATCGAACAACTAAAAGATGCCAGCCAGCCGATTTTAATTCGCGGAAATAAAGGCACGGGCAAAAGTATTGCTGCACGCAGCATACATTGCTCGCGTCATCAAAGCATTTTGCCTTTTATTGAATCATCTTGTAATGAGTGGCAAGAAGGTGCCGCAGCCAGCATTTTGCAAGCGCTTTATTCTTATGCAAAAGGTGGAACCTTATATTTGCGCAATGTGGATACCTTATCGCAAAACAATTTTCGAGTATTGCAGCGTTTTTGGGAAACCATCAAAAAGGAACATGCTTCAAAGGGTGTTACAGAATCTGTAGGTATTATTTTTTCGGTAAGCAGCAAGCAATACACCAACGAATTCGAAATGGTGGCTTGGCTTAAGGAAAATACACTTGAACTTCAATTGCCGGATTTGGCAGAGCGCAAAGAGGATTTGCGTGATTTGGTGAGTTTTTTTATCAAGGAATACACGCTTTCGGTTGAATTTGATTTTACCGAGCATGCGTGGCGTTTGCTTGAATCCTATAACTGGAGGGAAAACGTAGATCAATTAAAACGGGTTATTCAAAAAGTAGCCTTAGTCGCTGAAGAACCTTTAATTAGCGTAAGTTTATTGGAGCCATTAATAAAGGATTGGTAGGAGTATATAAAAACGCCGTGTCAGGATGATGCGGCGTTTTTTTAGGGACGGTTTATTGCTCTTTTTTGATATTTACAACAGTAGGGAAGGGAATGGTGATTTTGTTTTCATCAAAGGCTAGTTTGATTTTTTCATTAATAGCGAACTTCACCGCCCAGTAGTCTTCCGCTTTAACCCAGGGGCGCACTACAAAATTAACACTGCTTTGCGCTAATTCACCCACAGCAACTTCGGGCGCGGGATCTTTTAATACGCGTTCCTCATCGCTAATGACCTTCAAGATAATGTCTTTTGCAAGACGAATGTCGTCGCCGTAACTCACACCAAAAATCATGTCGATGCGGCGAGTTTTGCGTGACGAGTAATTGATAATGTTGCTGCTGTAAATTGATCCGTTAGGAATAATCACTTCTTTGTTATCGCCGGTATAAAGCTTGGTAGAAAAAATACCAATGGAATCGATAATGCCTGACGTGCCAGCAGTTTCCACAAAATCACCGGCTTTGAACGGACGGAAAATCAGCAGCATAAAACCAGCGGCAAAGTTTTGTAACGAGCTTTGCAATGCTAGGCCAATTGCAATACCGGCTGCACCTAGCATGGCAATTAATGAGTTTGTATTTACACCTAGCTTGTCCAGTGCGGCAACTATAACCACCACTAGAAGCAGCGCGCGCACTACGGAGCTTAAAAAATCGATAAGAATTTTGTCGAGCTTGGTGTGCGAAAGTAACTTGGCGATAACACCACTAATTACTTTTGCGACAAGTTGGCCGATTACGAAAATGGTTAGGGCTACGCCAATTCGCATCATCCAGGGCACAACATGAACGTGAAAAAAATCTACCATTTGAGTTTCATTAAACATAAAGTTTTCTCTATCAATATAATCTAGCTGGATTAGGCGATTTGGCCGGTAGTGCGAACACGCTTACCGCCCTTAACAATTTCTTTGGGGCCTGCTTTTGCGTCAGCGCGCTTCCTTAATTGGGAGTCAATAACATTTTTACCGGCCATTAAAAAGCCTACCACAATAAAAGCGCCCGGCGGCAAGAGCGCAAGAATCACTCCGGGGTAATTAGCACCTAACACATTAAGTTTCCAATTAAGGGCGGCGTCACCGAACAACAACTGCATGTTGTTAAAAATCATACCTGTGCCAAGAAGTTCGCGAATCGCACCTACGCAAACCAGTACCAATGTAAAACCTAGGCCCATCATAAAACCATCTACCGCTGACGGCAGGATTTTATTTTTACTGGCAAAGCTTTCTGCTCGCCCAAGCACGGCGCAGTTAGTCACAATCAACGGAATAAAAATGCCAAGGATTTGGTATAGCTCGTAGGTGTAAGCTTTCATTAATAATTCTATGCAGCTTACGAGCGAAGCAATAATCATCACAAAGGCGGGTAGGCGAATAGTATCGCTAATCTGGTTGCGGATTAATGACACTGCCGTATTAGATGCGGTGAGTACCATGAGTGTTGCTAAACCTAAACCCAAAGCGTTAACAACGGAAGCGCTCACGGCGAGTAGCGGGCACAGGCCTAATACTTGTACCAGGGCCGGGTTATTTTTCCACAAACCTTTTTCAGCTATGTCTTGGTAACTCACCAAGTTTTTATCAGCGTCTTCACTCATGTTTAGCCTCCAGCATTGCGCTGTTCTTTTTAAACAGCTCATCGCGATGTGCATCTACAAATTCTAATACTTTGCGAACCTGATTGACTACCGCGCGTGGTGTAATAGTCGCGCCAGCAAATTGATCAAAGGTGCCGCCGTCTTTTTTAACTTTCCATTGCGAGGCGCTAGGGTTTTGTAGAGATTTTCCATTAAAGTCTAAAATCCATTGGGCTTTTTTTAATTCTATTTTATCGCCCAGCCCCGGTGTTTCGTGATGATCTAAAATGCGAACACCTGCGATAGTGCCGTCTGCATTGATGCCAACAATCATGCGAATGTCCCCGCTGTAACCATCGGGCGCAATTGCAGGAATTATAACGGCAACAGTATTGTCCGCATGGCGAGCCACGTGAATCTCATCAGCACTTTTTAAACCCAGACCAGCCCAGGCATCTGCTGGAACCTCAATGGTCTCACTTAAAATATCATTGTCGTGACGTGCGCGCGGTACTATTTCAAATAAAGCTTTTTGTTGTGCTTCACGTTCAGACTTTGCAATGCGCGCTTTTGTAAATTCTGCGGTAAACGCGAGCAATGCCGTTGTTGCCAACGCAAATATGCCAAGCAATAAACTATTTTTGGTGATGGAGGAGCCAAGCATGCTATTTTTCCTCCGAATCTTTTGCGATCACAACTCTGGCTTTTTTATGGCCGTAAGTGCGCGGTGTTGTGTAGTAGTCAATAAAAGGCGCTGCAAAGTTTAAAAAGAGCACCGCGAAGGCAACACCATCGGGATAACCTTTGCCCCAAACACGAATGACATAAATCAAAACGCCAATAGCTGCACCATAAATAATTCTGCCCTTTTTACTGACCGCTGAGGTTACCGGATCAGTCACTATAAAAAATGCACCCAACATAGTAGCGCCGGATAGCAAATGGAAAACGGGTGAGCCACCGCTATGTGAGCTGCCGTTGTCGTAGAAAATTATCGCCATCAATGTCAGGGCAATTAACATTGAAATAGGAGCGTGCCAGGTAAATATTTTTTTATAAAGCAAAAATAAGCCACCGATTAAGAAGGCAATGTTTACCCATTCCCAACCTGCGCTGGCAAAGTAACCATTTTTAAACAGGGGTTCTTTTTTGTAGATTTCTTCCAATGCAAAAGCGGAATTTTGTTTCATTACGTCCAACACAGTTGCTGATGCATATCCATCTACTTGCTGACCGATAAATATTTTGCCTAGCGCTTCGCTAATGCTTACCGCCTGTGCGCCATCCAATGTGGCGGGTGTCGCCCACTGCGTCATTGGAATAGGGAATGACACCAATAAAATAACGTAAGCAACCATCGCAGGATTAAATGGATTTAAACCCATGCCGCCGTAAAGCTGTTTGGCTAAAACTATTGCGCAAAAGCTGCCGGTGACTACCAACCACCACGGACAGTAAGGGGGGAGTGATACTGCTAACAAAAATGCAGTGACCAAGGCACTGTAGTCGCGCAAGTAAAACCCAATGGGGCGACTGCGCAATTTTAAAATAGCTGCCTCAAATCCTAAACAACTTAAGCTGGCGATTATTAAATTTAAAAATACACCCGATCCAAAAAAGTAAGCCAGGGTAAGAATGCCAGGCACAAGGGCGTAAATTACTAAACGCATTATCTGCGCAGTAGATAAAGGCCCGTGGGTATGGGGTGATGTAATATTTAATAATGCCATTCTGATCTTCTATAAGAGTTCTTTCAGCTTTTCTTCAATATTAATAACGGCTTTTTTAAAGGCTTCTACATGTGGATCATTTTCTGATTCAGCCCTGGCTAAACGTTCTTTGGCTTTTTGCAAACGCGCTTCCATCGTCTTAATTTGATCTGCACGTTTTTCTTCTTCGCTCATATTCGCCAAAGATTCAGCTCTTGCTTTCGCTTTCTGCATGGCTTGCTCAACTGCTGTTTGTTCTGCTTTATTAGAAGCTTTAGGTTGAGCTTTTTCCAATTCTGCTAGCTCGGCTTTAACATCAGCAATTTTTTCCTGCATTTTTACTACGCCGAGCTGTAACGCATTTGCGCTCGGGCTGGCTTCGGCTTTCGCTTGCTCGGCCTTTTCTTGTGCTTTCTGAAGCCGCGCTTCCAATGCTTCCAGATTTGCTCTCAATTTTTCCGCCGGTGATAAACTTAACTTGGTTTGCGCACGTGCCATAGCTGCCGTTACCAAATCTTCTGTAGGTTGGCTGTTTGCGGTAGCAAGAAATTCAGAAAGCTTTTTTTCTGCTTCGGCCAGTTTGAGTTCGGTTTGCTTGATGCGCGATTGTTGGCGAACAAGTTGTTCTTCGGTGATAGGGAATTCAGGATTTTTAGGCACGAGCGGTGCGCGGGCGCTTTCCAAGCTATTTTTGGCGGCACCGACAATTCGCTCAAGCCTGGATTTTTGTTCTTCAAAACCGGGTTGCGCTGAATTGGCCTTTGCAACAGCAGTAACTACAGCGGCGACTTGTGGCGCTGCTGCCAATATATTTTCTTCAACCACCGGTTCATCGTTCGCTTTGGCTTTTTGTTCCGCTAACTTTTGTTTTACTTCATCAGCGGCTTTTTTTCGCGCTACACGTTTTACTTCTTTCGCGGCTTCTTCTTTTTCAATACGCGTTTGTCTAAATTCAAAACGTTGACGCGAGCGATCAGCTTTTTCTTTATCTGCAAGCTGTTGGCGAATATTGCCTTTGGCAGCGCGATAATATTGAACCAGTGGAATTTTACTGGGGCATACATAAGAGCATGCACCGCACTCAATGCAATCGAAGAGATTGTGTGCCTGCAAGCGATCTGTATCCTCTGCTTGTGCATACCAAAATAATTGCTGTGGCAACAAACTGGCAGGGCATACTTCTGAACACAACCCACAGCGAATACAAGCTTGTGCTGGAGGTGGTATAGGCGCTTCTTTTTTTGTGGGAGCAAGTATGCAGTTAGTGGTTTTTATAACCGGCGCGCGCAAATCGTGTAGCGTGAATCCCATCATTGAGCCGCCCATAATTACACGCGATGCTTTGGCGGGATTAAAGCCGTGATGTTTCAACACGTAATCTATGGGCGTACCAATTAATACGTCGATATTACGTTGCGTATCAAGCGATTCGCCAACCACCGTTGTGATGCGTGAGGTTAGTGGCTCACCAAAATGCACCGCCCGCCAAGCGGCTGCTGCGGTGCCTACATTTACGCAGCTTGCATTAATATCGGCAGAATGATGTCCATGCGGAATTTCATGGCCCGTAATAATTTGTATTAATTGTTTGGCGCCGCCAGAAGGATATTTAGTTGGCACACCAATAATCTCTATTGAGCTACCAGGATTTTTCTCTACGTAATTTTTCAGCGCAGTTTGTAAAGCGGCAATTGCTTTAGGTTTGTTATCTTCAACAGCTATGACTAAACGTTTGGGGTTGTGAAGAATATGCGCGAGTAAAAAGCTGCCTGCAATAATGTCATCAGCGCGAGCTTGCATGAGCATATCGTCGGCGGTGATGTAAGGTTCGCACTCGGCACCATTGATAATTAGGGTATCAATTTTTTGCGTAGATTTAATGTTGAGCTTTACCGACGTGGGAAAGCCAGCGCCGCCTAAACCAATAACACCAGCTGCACGAATTTTATCAAGCAATCTTAAAGGATCAAGCGCAGTAAAATCCTCGCACGCTTCAGTGATAAAAGATTCGTGTTTACCATCGGTAGTAATAGTGATGCATTCGCCGCTCATTCCAGATGGATGAGGCAATACGAAATTATTTATGGCGCTGACAACACCAGAGCTTGATGCGTGCACATTTGCACTGAAAGTCCCATCTGCAGCAGCAATGAGTTGGCCTGCCAATACCTTATCACCTATTTGCACAATTGGTTTTGCGGGCGCACCAATGTGTTGGTTGAGTGGAATAATTAATTGCGGCGGAATTGGCACACTGCCTAAAGGCAATTGCATGGATTGGGTTTTGTTTTCCGGTGGATATATACCGCCAGGAAATTCAAAAATTTTAATTACATTACTAACATTCATTATGCAGCTTTATCTCCATCTTCGTGGAGTTGATTTTTATCGCTGGCGATTAATTGCACTGGAGTTATAGCTGGTAAATCCCATGCCCAACTTTTTAAAGAAGTTTCAACCGGGATCATATCAATACAATCTACAGGACATGGCTCAACACACAAATCGCAGCCGGTACATTCATCGACAATCACTGTGTGCATTTGCTTGGCAGCACCGAGAATTGCATCAACTGGGCACGCCTGAATACATTTAGTGCAACCTATACATTCATCTTCACGAATAAATGCAACTGTTTTTACGGGAGACTCTATGCCGTGTTCTGCATTTAATGGTGGAGCTTCTACGTCCAACAAATCTGCCAGTGCATTAATAGTGCTTTGGCCACCGGGCGGACATTTGTTGATTGCATCGCCATCGACAATAGCTTGGGCGTAGGGGCGGCAACCGGGATAACCGCATTGCCCGCATTGTGTTTGCGGAAGTATGGTATCGATTTGGTCGACAATGGGATTGCCTTCAACTTTGTAACGAACTGCCGCAAAACCCAAAATGGCGCCGAACGCGCAGGATAGACTGACGAGTGCAATCAAGGCGGAGGCAATTGGATTTTGGAAAATGAGTTCGAGCATACACATATATTCTTCAGTAGCTTAGTGTGTTACTAAGCCAGTAAAACCCATAAACGCTAGCGACATTAAACCCGCGGTAATCATTCCAATGGCGGCGCCTTTAAATGGCAGGGGAACATCTGCGGCTGCGAGGCGTTCCCGCATGGCTGAGAATAAAATTAACACAATAGAAAAACCGAGTGCGCCACCAAAGCCATAAAGCGTTGATTCAAAAAAATTGTGGGCCTTTTGAGTGTTTAATAATGCAACGCCAAGCACTGCGCAGTTAACAGTAATTAAGGGCAAGAAAACCCCGAGTACGCGATACAACAAGGGGCTCGTCTTTTCCATAAACATTTTTACGAATTGTACGACGGCGGCGATTACTAAAATAAAAGCGATGGTTCGTAAATAACCTAAATCGAGCGGCGATAAAATCCAATGGTCAACAAGATAAGTGCAGACGGACGCAAGCGTCATTACAAAAGTCGTTGCGCCGCCCATGCCGATTGCTGATTCGAGTTTGTTGGAAACTCCCATAAACGGACATAAGCCCAGGAATTGCACGAGCACAAAATTATTCACAAAAATTGTGCCGAGCAAAATCAGGAAGAAGTCGTTAATGGACATGGCGTCACCTGGAATGAAGCGCATGTTGGGTTAACCCAACATGCAAATTACATAACGCGTTGGCCGGGTTGTGCACCTGTGTTTGGTTCAAGCAGATAAATTTCTTTATCGCCAGGGCCCGCGGCCAACACCATGCCTTCGCTCATGCCAAATTTCATTTTGCGTGGTTTAAGGTTGGCCACAACAACTGTGAGTTTGCCAACTAAATCTTTTGGATCGTAAGCGCTTTTAATGCCTGAGAAAACATTGCGTGTTTCACCACCTAAATCCAGGGTTAAACGCAATAATTTATCGGAACCTTCAACGTGTTCGGCATTAGCAATTAACGCAATGCGCAAATCTACTTTCGCAAAATCGTTAAATTCAATTTCTGCAGCGATTGGATCGTCGACTAATGGGCCAGTAGCTTTGGGAGCTGCCGCTGCTGCGAGTGCTTCTTTAGTTGCTTCCAACATTGCATCAACCTTTTCTTTTTCTACGCGAGTTAACAGTGGTTTAAATTCATTGATGGTTGAATTGCCACGGAAACTTACGGGCGAAGTCCAATTGAGTGTTTCGCCAAGGAATGCTTCTGCATCTGCTGCAAGCGTCGGCACAACGGGTTTCAAGTAGGTGAGAATTGCGCGGAACATATTTATACCGAGCGTACATACAGCTTGGGTTTGCGCTTCTGCACCAGCTTGTTTTGCCAATTTCCAGGGTTCTGCTGTGGCGATATATTCGTTAGCTAAATCTGCCAGCGCCATTACTTCACGCAGAGCTTTACTGTATTCACGCGCTTCATAATGCGCAGCGATAACTTCACCAGCATCCACAAATTTTTGCCACAAGTCTGCATCTACGATGTCGTTCACCAAGGTGCCGCCTGCGTTGTTAATAAACTTTGCAGTGCGGCTGGCGATGTTTACAACTTTGCCTACAAGATCACTGTTAACGCGCTGGATAAAATCTTCAAGATTGAGATCAATATCATCCACAGCGCTAGTGAGTTTTGCTGCGAAGTAGTAACGCAAATATTCTGGATTCAAATGGTCGAGATAAGTTTGCGCGTTAATAAACGTACCGCGCGATTTACTCATTTTGGTTCCGTTTACCGTAACAAAACCGTGCACGCAAATTTTAGTTGGAGTGCGCAGTTTTGCGGAATCCAACATGGCTGGCCAGAAGAGTGCGTGGAAGTTAACAATGTCTTTGCCAATAAAATGATAAACCTCGGTAGTGGAATCTTGTTTCCAATAATCCATCCAATCTATGCCGTGTTTATCCGCATAATTTTTTAAGCTTGCGATGTAGCCTATAGGTGCATCCAACCACACATAGAAAAACTTGCCGGGCTGACCGGGAATTTCAAAACCGAAATAGGGCGCATCGCGGGAGATATCCCATTCTTGTAAACCGCTATCCAGCCATTCGGCCATTTTGTTGGCAACTTCATCTTGCAGGTGGCCAGCACGAGTCCAGCTTTTTAAGAAATCGTTAAACGCTGGTAAGGTAAAGAAGAAGTGTTCCGAATCTTTTGCAATCGGCGTTGCGCCGGAAATGGTGGATTTGGCATCCAGCAAATCCATTGGCGAATAGGTTGCACCGCATTTTTCACAGTTGTCACCGTATTGGTCTTCGCTCTTACATTTTGGGCAGGTGCCTTTGATGTAACGGTCGGCCAGGAACAATTGCTTCTCGGGATCAAACGCTTGCGAAATTTTGCGGCTGGCAATGTGGCCGTTAGCCAGCAAACGGTCGTAAATCATGTACGAGAGTTCGCGGTTTTCATCCGAATGAGTGCTATGGAAATTGGCGAAATTGATATTGAAGCCCGCCGATACAGATTCGTGATCGCGCTTGATGTTGGCGATGTGCTCTTCCGCGGTAATACCTTTCTCTTCTGCCTTAAGCATGATGGCGGTGCCGTGGGCGTCGTCCGCACAAAAATAGAGACAATCGTTGCCGCGCAGGTTTTGGAATCTTACCCAAATATCAGTCTGGATTTGCTCGAGCATGTGGCCGAGGTGCAAATCGCTGTTGGCGTAAGGGAGGGCGCTGGTGACGAGGATTTTACGGGCTTGGGTCATAGTTCCTACGGTGTCCGAATGCTGATTTTCAAAAGGCGCGCACTATAGCATTTTGCAGGGGGCACGTCTGTAGAATCAGGCGTAGGAGGAGGGCTAATTCGACTTTTGCGCTTTGTGCTCGGCACTGATTTCATTGGAAATTTGCGTGATGGCGGCCGCAAAGTCGGGGTCTTCACCGTGTAGCAACTGCGGCAGGGCATTGCGGAAGTCTTCCCGTGCGCACCATTCGCGCATAAAGTCCTCCCAGCTGAGCCACATACGGAGTTGTTTGCGGTTCATTTTGTCTTCGTGGACTAACACATAAGCGCGCTCGAACAAGCTCACCAAAATCGAAAACAGCACAATTCGGCGTTCTTCCTGGTCGGGCGAAAGGGGTGGTGCAACATCTGTGGAACGCAGGCGCAAGTCAGCGTTCTGCAACACAAGCTCCATAAAGCGTGTGTAGTCGTCTGACAGTTGCAGGTAAATTTCTTCTTCCTCATTAGCGCGCTCGCGGCGCTGCTCCATAATGAAAACGGCAATACCAAAGGGAAGGCCAACTATAGTCACTATAAAGCTGGCCATTTCGAATAATTCGTGCAGATTTTCCATGGGACTTGTCCTGGCTCGCCTGCATTGCAGGTTATTGGGTTGAATTATAGCCTGCCTCCTGTGTGCTACGCCTATAAACATTTGTCAGCGAATGCTATCGCGAGCGCCGGTTTATTTTTCTAAAACGGTGAAAGGGCGCATTTTTTGCCGTTGCGGAGGACAAAAGACACTGGCTATAGTAGGCGCTCATGTGGTTTCCTCTCATTCAACAAAGGTGATACTTATGGAAGAACAATCCTTTTCAAGCCCTGTTACAACGCCGTCCCAGGATTCAAAAAATATTGCGCTGCTGGTATGGATAGGCACCATCTTTTTTGGGTTTATTCCCGCATTGATTGTCTACTTAATTAAAACTGACGATGCCTATGTTGCTGACCAAAGCAAAGAAGCCCTGAACTGGTCCATTACCGTCATCATCGGGGTCGCCATAGCCTGGGTGTTGTGCCTTATCCTGATCGGCTTTTTGATTCTGCCCGTTATAGGTATTTTGAATTTGGTGTTTTGTATATTGGGCGCATTGGGAGCTTCCAGCGGCAAATTGTTCCGCGTTCCTTTCGCTATTCGCCTGATCAAATAATTTCCCACCAACAAAAGAGCACTTTTTGTGCTCTTTTTGTTTTGACTGCACCAAATTTTTTTCTCCTGCCCTTCAAAATTTTTATCCCACATCCTATTTGCCTCAAAACGGCGCTGAATTGGCGTGCAACTAGCCGCTTGCGCTAATGCGGTGCGTTTATCGTCATAAACCCCTCGTAAAATCATGATTTTCTTGGCACGTATTTCGCTCCAATGAAATTATCGATAATAAATTTTTAAGGGTGTGTGATGGCTAAACCCGTTTTTTACGATGAGATGTTTTCTGCTCCAGATGTTTTACGGCCACATTACGAAGCTTATGGACAATGGCTACATATGTTGCCAAAAGAGCGTTTGGCCCGCAAAAAAGCTGAAGCAGATTTAACCTTTCATCGCCTGGGGATTACTTTTGCAGTTTACGGCGAAGAGGCAGGAACTGAGCGTTTAATTCCTTTCGATTTACTCCCACGCATTATTCCTTCTCACGAATGGAAAATGTTACAAAAAGGTTTAGAGCAACGCGTAAAAGCGCTCAATCTTTTTCTTCACGATATATATCACGGTCAGGAAATTTTGCGCGCAGGTTTAATTCCAGCCGAGCAAATTCTTCGCAATGCGCAATATCGCCCGGAAATGCAAGGTGTTGATGTCCCAAACCAAATATATGCGCACATTGCTGGTGTAGATATGGTGCGTGCCGGGGCGGGTGAGTTTTATGTGTTGGAAGATAATTTACGCGTGCCTTCTGGTGTTTCCTACATGCTGGAAAATCGCAAAATGATGATGCGATTATTTCCTGAGTTATTCGCAAAACACGCAGTAGCACCTGTGCAACATTATCCGGATATGTTGTTGGATAATTTACGCATGTGTGCGCCACAAGGTGTGGATAACCCAACGGTTGTAGTGTTAACACCAGGCAGCTTTAACTCAGCATATTTTGAGCATGCATTTTTAGCGCAACAAATGGGCGTGGAGCTTGTGGAAGGGCGCGATTTATTTGTGCGCGATGATTCCGTTTATATGCGCACCACCCAAGGGCCCAAACGCGTTGATGTAATTTATCGCCGTTTGGATGATGACTTTTTAGATCCGCTCGCGTTTCGTCAGGATTCTATGTTGGGTGTGGCGGGTTTACTGTCCGTTTATCGTGCTGGCCGTGTGACTTTAGCCAATGCAATTGGTACTGGTGTTGCGGACGATAAATCAATCTATCCCTATGTGCCGGACATGATTCGCTTTTATCTGGATGAATCGCCCATTTTAAATAATGTGCCAACGCACATGTGTAGAAAGCCAGATGAATTAGCTTATGTATTAGACAATCTTGCTGACCTGGTTGTAAAAGAAACCCACGGTGCAGGCGGCTACGGCATGCTGGTTGGCCCTGCGGCAACCAAAGTAGAAATTGAAGAGTTTCGTGCACATTTAAAGGCAAATCCCAGCAAATATATTGCGCAGCCTACACTGGCATTATCGACGTGCCCCATTTTTGTAGATGCTGGAATTGCACCACGCCATATCGATTTACGCCCGTTTGTTTTGTCGGGAAAAGATATTCGCATGGTGCCGGGCGGTTTGACACGAGTGGCCTTGCGCGAGGGATCTTTGGTGGTTAATTCGTCCCAAGGTGGCGGCACAAAAGATACCTGGATATTAGAAGAATAGCGTTCAATTTTTGTGGAGTGAAACCTATGTTATCGCGCACGGCAGATCATTTGTTTTGGTTGGCTCGCTATATCGAGCGTGCAGAAAATGTTGCTCGTTTATTAGATATTACCTGGCAGACCTCACTTGCACCGCAATCAGCCGAGAGCGCGAGTCGCAATTGGCAAGCGGCACTTTTATGCAATGATTTATTGCCTGCTTATTTAAAAACATATTCAGAAGTCACGGCTGAAAACGTCCTGGCTTATATGGTTTTTGATACACACAACCCGTCGTCAATTTATTGCTGTTTGAAAGCGGCGCGTGAAAATGCTCATGCAGTGCGCGGTACGCTTACATCCGAAATGTGGGAGACAATTAATTCAACCTGGTTGGAAATGGTAAACCACAGTAAGCGCAAATTGCAGGACGAAGAATTTTCCGGTTTCTTCGAATGGGTGAAGACCCGTTCCTCTTTATCGCGTGGAGTTACCTTTGGCACCATGTTGCACGATGATGCTTTTTGTTTTATCCGCTTGGGCACTTACCTTGAGCGCGCTGACAATACCGCGCGTTTGCTAGATGTGAAATATTATTTAATTGCTGAAGGCGAGCCCGTTGGTATTGCTGCGGATTATTACCAGTGGGGCGCGCTGCTGAGGTCAGTATCCGCTTTTGAAGTTTATCGCCGTGTTTATCGCGATAGTGTCTTGCCAAATAAAGTAGCGGAATTATTAATTATCAATCCCGAATTGCCGCGCTCGCTAACCACCTGTATTACGGAAGTGGCGTCAATGTTACATCACTTGGCAAACCAAAATTCTTACGAAACCCAGCGGTTAGCCGGACGGTTGAGTTCGCAATTACGTTACGAAACTATTGAAGAGATTTTGGAAGAGGGCTTGCACCCTTATTTGGAAAAATTTCAAAGCCGAATTTACGATTTAGGTATGCGTATTAGTCATGATTTTTTAATGCCGATGCGCGCCGCTTAGGAACCACTGTAAACATTTTTCAGTGGCTCCTTAAGCTGGAACATAATTCAAGCGAGAGGGAAATATCATGTTGCTCAATATTCAACACGAAACTGTTTACCGATATTCTGCGCCGGTTGATTACACCATCCAGCATTTGCGTTTAACGCCGCGTCATGAAGCGCATCAGCAAGCTATTGATTGGAAAATAAATACGCCGGGAAAATACCAGCGCCATTTAGACGCCTATGGAAATGTCGGCCATATTTTAGTGTTAGATAGGCCGCACGAAGAAATTCGCATCACGGTAAGCGGGCAGGTTGAAATTTCCAAGGAGAATGCGCATTTGCCGTCAGACGGAGGTGATGTTCCTTTGTTGGCTTATTTGCAACCAACAAATCTTACTACTGCGGATCATGCTGTTCTGGATTTAGCCAAAACGGCTTACAAAGCCAAACGAGGGGCGGTGGATTCCATGTTCACTTTAATTGACGGTATCCAGCAAGCCGTTGCCTATGTTCCCGGCACCACGCAAGTTGCCAGTACCGCAGCAGAAGTTTTGGAGGCTGGGGCTGGTGTCTGTCAGGACCACGCTCATGTGTTTATTGCTTGCTGCCGGGCGCTGGATTTACCCGCGCGCTACGTGAGTGGCTACATACACCCCGGCGATACGGATCACGCAGCAAGCCACGCGTGGGCAGATGTATGGCTAGAGGGTTTAGGTTGGGTAAGTTTTGACGTAACCAATGCGAATTTCGCGGCCTCTGAACACTGCCGCTTGGCGGTTGGACGCGATTATCTGGACGCATGTCCCGTGCGTGGTGTTCGCCACGGCGGTGGGGCAGAGGCAATGGAAGTTATGGTGCGGATTGCGCATCCAGATTCGGCCGGGGTGCTGCTACAATCTATTGTGTCTTATCCGCCGCGAGCGCCCAGCTCCAAAAAAAGTCTTCAGCAACAGTAATTTGTGCGCTCTGAGCCTGCCTTGGAGCAACTCCAGGGTTTAATCTATGACGTATTGTATCGGGCTTCAGGTCGATTCGGGTTTGGTGTTTTTATCAGATTCGCGCACTAACGCCGGTGTTGACCACATCAATACCTTTCGCAAAATGACTGTGCTTGAGCGCTCTGGTGACCGCGTGATGGTGTTGCTGAGCTCTGGCAATCTGGCAATTAGCCAGGCTGTTATCAATGAACTTAAACCCCTTGATAGCAGCTTGCTGGTAGATGCGAAAAATATGGTTGAGGCTACCCGCGTGGTGGGTGATGCGCTGCGTAAAGTGTACAGCCGCGATGCCGAAGCCTTTAAAGAGTTTGGTTTGGACTTTGCGGCAAGTTTTATTTTTGGCGGACAAATTGGGCAAGAGCCACCACGACTTTTCCAAATTTATGCTGCCGGTAACTTTATTGAAACAACCCGCGAGACGCCCTATTTCCAAGTGGGCGAATCAAAGTACGGCAAGCCAATTATCGATCGTGTGGTGGACCCTGATACCAGTTTAAAGGATGCTGCCAAGTGTGCCTTGATCTCAATGGACTCAACAATTCGCTCCAATCTAAGTGTAGGTATGCCGCTGGATTTGCTCGTCTACGAAGCCAACAGCTTGCATGTTAAAACCCATGTGAGCATCGGGTTGGATGATCCTTACTACCAACAACTGCGATCGAGTTGGGGTGATCGTTTGCGGCAGGCGTTTAACGATATGCCTGATCCAGCTTATTAATTTGGGATTGTGTTCGCTAGTGCAAACCCGACATAGGAGTTTGCTGCGACACTTGTTTGAAAAATTCTCCTATCCAAGAATCTCTATTGCTTAATCAGCATCGCATCTTCGTATTTGAAGATAAGGTATAACTGAATATAAGTCCTCGTATTTCCATTTTGTTAATTTGTATGAATTATTCATCTGCTCCAGGTTTGCAGAGTTAGTCTTATTTTGAATATTTAATAAGCTTGTAATGGGGCTTGGTGTTAATGGGCGTGGGCCGGTGTTACACGCTTCATTATTAGGGCTACATCACAGAGCTTGTGATGGTCATGTCATTGGCGCGGTTACAATTAGTGACATTTGTGAATTTTGGTTTCCACGGCGCCTATGCCACAATCCATCCTGATAATTTTTTACCTTTAATTCCGTAATTGGGTGGTCTTTTGTAATGAAAAAACATAAATCGATATTAATCGCTATAGCTGCAGTAGTAGGGATATTTCTCATTCTAGCCCTTACAAAATTCAGCCAAATATTTGCGATGGTACAAGCGGGAAAAGATTTTGTTCCGCCACCGGAATCCGTCGGCGCTTTTACCGCACAGCAACAAGATTGGCCGAATACTTTCACAGCGATGGGTACAGTAGAAGCTGATGAAGGTATTAATATTTCTGCCGAAGTTGCCGGTAAAGTAAAACAAATTATGTTTAAGTCGGGCGAGTATGTTAAAGCCGGCACCGTCATTCTTATTCAAGAATCAGGTAACGAGTCTGCGCAATTAAGTGCTGCAACAGCTCGTTTGCGCCTTGCAGATGCCAATTACGAACGTATGGTGCAATTGCGTAAGAAAAATACTGTATCGCAAAACGAATTAGACACAGCATTGCAACAAAAAGAATCTGCGCAAGGTGATGTAGATAATTTAAAAACTACTCTGGAAAAGAAAATTGTTCGCGCGCCTTTCGATGGACGTTTAGGTATTCGTAAAGTGGATTTGGGTCAGGACTTGCCTGTAGGTACACAAATCGTTTCATTGCAAGCTACAAATCGTGTACGTGTTAACTTCCCGGTGCCACAACATTGGCTGGTGCGGATGACTAAAGGTTTGCCAGTTACAGTGCAATTGGGCGATGGTTCGAATAATGTTGTGAAAGGCGAAGTCACTGCTGTAGGTGCAGATATAGATGCAGTAACGCGCAATGCAACCGTTCAGTCTTCACTTGAAAATAGCAACAATCAATTTATTCCCGGAATGGCAGTTCAAACCCAGGTAACCTTATCCAACCCGCAAAAAACTTTGGCGGTACCTACTACCGCCGTTATTTTTGCTCCCTTCGGTGATACGGTTTTCGTTATCGAAAAAGATAAAGAAAAAAATGTATTGAAAGCGCGTCAACAATTTGTACGTTTGGGTAAATCCCGTGGTGATTTCATTGAAATTGCAGATGGTATTAAAGCTGGTGACCAGGTTGTAAGTGCCGGTGCGTTCAAGCTTACTAACGGCCAGTCAGTGGTTATTAGCAAAACCGCGCAGCCGGATTTTAAAGCGGACCCTAAACCAGTAGATAACTAAGTTTTGTTGAACAAAATCTTAGTGTAAATCGCCAATAAATTGTTTTTCACTCAAACATAATTGAGTTATTTATATGAATTTTACCGATATCTTTATTAAGCGACCCGTGCTCGCCATGGTCGTTAGCCTGCTGATTTTGATCGCAGGTATACAAGCGGCTAGTTCGCTTTCTGTACGGCAATATCCTCGTAGTGATATTGCAGTAATTACTATTAATACAGTGTATGTGGGTGCGAACGCCGAATTGATCCGTGGTTTTATTACCACACCTATTGAGCGTGCAATCGCATCTGCCGACGGTATTGATTACGTTGAATCAAGCAGTGCTATGAGCATGTCTACCATCAACGTGCACTTGCGTTTGAACTACGATCCACTTAAAGCAATGACGGAGATTAGCGCGAAAGTGAATCAGGTTCGCGGCAATTTACCGCCTGAATCTGAAGTGCCGTCAATTACTGTAGAAGCAGCCGATAGCCAATTTGCTTCTGCATATTTAACCTTTAACTCAAAAATTCTTGAACAAAACCAAATCACCGATTTCCTGACTCGCTCTGTTCAGCCGCGCTTAACTGCTGTTGCAGGTGTACAAAAAGCAGAAGTGTTGGGTGGCCGTACCTTCGCTATGCGTATTTGGTTAAAGTCAGAACGATTGGCTGCGTTAAATATTTCCCCGTCAGAAGTTCGTCAAGCGCTTGCAAACAACAACGTGCAAGCAGCAATTGGTCAAACTCGCGGTAGCTATACCCAGGTGAATTTGCGTGCAGATACAGATTTGAAATCGGTTGAAGATTTTAAGCGTTTAGTCGTTCGCCACAGTGCTGAAGGGACTATTCGTTTAGACGATGTAGCAGATGTTGTTTTAGGTGCAGAGGACTACAACACCGAAGTTAACTACTCAGGTGATACCGCCGTATTTATGGGTATATGGGTCGCACCCAATGCAAACTCACTGGAAGTTATTCGCAACGTCACTAAGGAAATGGAAAAAATTCAAGCTGATTTGCCCTCAGGTTTGAAAGGTGCTGTGGCCTATGATGCGACTAAATATATTGAGTCAGCGATTCACGAAGTTGTTAAAACCCTGACCGAAACCTTATTGATCATTGTTGTTGTAATCTTCTTGTTCCTGGGTTTCAGTCGCTCGGTCATTATTCCGGTATTGGCAATTCCATTATCCTTGGTGGGCGCGCTGTTTATCATGCAATTGTGCGGTTTCTCGCTCAATTTGCTCACACTACTTTCAATCGTTCTTTGCGTAGGTTTGGTAGTGGACGATGCCATTGTAATGGTTGAAAACATCGAGCGTCATATTCAGGAAGGGAAAACTCCGTTTAACGCTTCTATTATTGCTGCGCGTGAATTAGCCGGTCCTATTTTGGCTATGACGGTTACGCTGGTATCTGTGTATGTACCTATAGGTTTGCAAGGTGGTTTGACGGGAACACTCTTCCGCGAATTCGCCATTACGCTTGCGGGTGCAATTACTATTTCTGCGATTGTTGCAATTACGTTGTCGCCAATGCTCGGTTCGCGCATGTTGAAAGCGCACCGTGAAATTGATGCGCCTTTGGCAAAAGTTTTTGATCGATTTCAAGCGTGGTATAGCAACAAATTAGAGTACACCTTGCAAAATCGTAAAGCGGTTTATGCATTCTGGGTTGGTATTGCTTTATTGTGTTTCCCGCTCTATAGCATGTCACCTAAAGAGTTGGCTCCAACAGAAGACCAAGGTGTAGTTTTCGGTGTTGTGGATTCGCAAGCTAATGCGACTATGGATCAATCTTCGCACTACGCAAAAGTTGTGAACAAAGCCTTTATGGATGTTCCGGAAACTGATTTTACATTCCAGCTGACTTTCCCTACTGGCGGTTTTTCCGGCATGGTATTAAAACCTTGGGATGAGCGCGATCGTACTGTGTTCCAAATAATGCCGGAAATTCAAAAAACGCTTGCGGAAATTTCAGGTGTTCGAATTTTACCGATCACGCCTCCTGCCTTGCCAGGTGGTGGTCAATTCCCGGTTGAATTTGTTATTGCATCTACCGAAGATTCAAAAGAAATTTATAACTATGCGCTCAAGCTGCAGGAAAAAATGACGGCTAGCGGCATGTTTTATTTTAATGTTCTGGATATGAAAGTTGACCAGCCTGACTACCAATTAAATATTGATCGCGAAAAAGTGGCTGATCTCGGTTTGAATATGCAGCAAGTGATTTATGATTTAGGAACTTTGTTGGGCGGTGGTTATGTCAATCGCTTCAACATGGCTGGCCAAAGTTACAAGGTGATTCCGCAAGTAAAACGCAGCGAGCGTTTAACACCGGAAGATTTGACCAAGTTGTACATCACTGGTCCTGAAGGTAAATTAATTCGTCTCGATCAAATTGCAACGCTGAATCATTCAACTGCACCGCGCAGCATTAGCCGTATGCAGCAGTTGAACTCAGTAAAAATCAGCGGTGTAAGTGGTAAACCTTTGGCAGAAACTCTTGCATGGCTGGAAACTGAAGCCGCGCAAATTTTGCCAAAAAACTACAGTGTTGATTACACCGGTGAGTCGCGTCAGTTGAAGCGTGAAGGCAATACTTTCTTGCCCGCATTCTTAATGGCAATCACCATGATCTTCCTGGTATTAGCGGCGCAGTACAATAGTTTCCGCGACCCAATCGTTATTCTTGCAGGTTCTGTTCCTTTGGCAATTTTCGGTGCATTGGTATTCACCTTCATCAAAATGCCTAACCCGCAGATGCCATCCTTGACCGAATCTTTCTCGAGTACATTGAATATTTACTCGCAAGTAGGTTTGGTAACCTTGATGGGCTTGATCGCTCGTAACGGTATCCTGGTGGTTGAATTTGCGAACCGTTTGCAAGAGCAGGGCGCGAGCAAGTTTGAAGCAATCCGTGAAGCCGCTGTAATTCGTTTGCGTCCGGTGTTGATGACAAGTATTGCGACTGTGGCTGGTCATACACCGCTGATTTTTGCCAGTGGTGCAGGTGCCGAAGCGCGTAACTCGATAGGTGTGGTATTGGTGTTCGGTATTGCGATTGGCACCATCTTCACCTTGTTTGTGTTGCCGTCTGTCTACATTTTGTTGGCTAAAGACCATCATTTGGACAAGCAGCGCTTGGCAGATTTGGAGCACGGCCAAGCTTAAAGCACGTACCGGCTGGAGCTGGTACAATAGCGTCATCCTAAAAGGGCACCATTAGGTGCCCTTTTTCTTGAGAGTTGTTTAGGAGTGTGAGATCCCCGTTTCTCAACTCTTGATTTTGTCTTTGAGGTATCCATGTCCGTTATTACTCCCGCTAGCGTTGAACAAGCGTTACAACAGGTTATTGACCCCACCACCGGGCGCGATTTAACCAGCCTTAATGCAGTAACCGATATTGCAATTAACGGTAGTAAAGTCGATGTCACATTGTTGTTAGGTTATCCCGCCAACAGTGTGCATTCGGCAATTGCCGTAGCTGTTAATGAAGCGCTGAACAGAATTGGTGTCGCACAAGTTGGGTTGGATATAGGTTGGACGGTTTACGCGAACCCGACGGCAAATTCGCAACAGGCATTGCCAGAAGTTAAAAATATTATTGCAGTTGCATCTGGCAAGGGCGGGGTGGGTAAATCTACTACCACGGCAAACCTGGCCTTGGCTTTAGCGGCAGAGGGCGCGCGAGTTGCTGTTTTGGACGCTGATATTTACGGCCCAAGCCAACCGCAAATGCTGGGCGCACCAGAACGTCCACCGCAAGTGATAAAACACAACGATCAGCAATTTATGGTTCCAGTTGAAACCCATGGTATTCAAGTCAATTCCATGGGATTCATGGTTACCGAAAATACACCCATGATGTGGCGCGGCCCTATGGTGAGTGGAGCACTGCAACAATTGCTGGCGCAAACCTATTGGCAGGACGTGGATTACCTCTTAATTGATATGCCGCCGGGTACTGGTGATATTCAGATAACCCTCGCGCAAAAAGTCCCTGTGACAGGTGCAGTGATTGTGACCACCCCCCAGGATATAGCCCTGCTCGATGCCAAAAAAGGCATAGAAATGTTCCGTAAAGTGAACGTGCCGGTCCTGGGTGTGGTAGAAAATATGGCAATCCATATTTGCTCAAACTGCGGACATGAAGAGCATATTTTTGGCGAGGGCGGTGGCGAGCGAATCGCGCGCGATTACGATACGGAATTGCTCGGTTCATTACCTTTGAACCTGTCGATTCGTGAAGATGCAGACAATGGCAAGCCTTCGGTAGCGACTGATCCTGAATCCGCAGTGAGTAAGATCTACCGCGATGTTGCACGTAAGTTATCGGCGAAACTGTGGGTCCAAAACCTGGATAGCCAAGCTATGCCGGACATTGAGATCACCGAAGATTAATGGCTGGGCTGAACTACTGAAAGCGGGGTAGGGTTTTCGTGCCAAGGTGCGCACAACCCTGTTTTTCGCCATCCGCTACAAGCTGCTTGCAAAGACGGTTTTTAAGCCGCTTGAAAACCGTTATCATGCCGCCCCTGTAAATACCTACTCACCCTAATCATTTGGGAGCTTCAATGAGCATCAAATCCGACAAGTGGATGCGCCGTATGGCGGAACAGCACGGCATGATCGAACCTTTTGAGCCAAATCAGGTGCGCTATGACGCCGGTGGTTCCCGTTTGATTTCTTACGGCACTTCAAGCTATGGCTATGATGTACGTTGTGCAGACGAATTCAAGATTTTTACCAATGTTCACTCCACCGTGGTAGACCCGAAAAACTTTGATGAAAAAAGTTTTGTGGATATTAAAAGTGATGTTTGCATTATTCCCCCAAATTCTTTTGCCTTGGCGAGAACCGTTGAGTACTTCCGTATTCCTCGTTCAATTTTGACTGTTTGTTTAGGCAAATCAACCTACGCACGTTGCGGCATTATTGTAAACGTAACGCCGTTGGAGCCTGAGTGGGAAGGTCACGTGACTTTGGAATTTTCTAATACCACGCCGCTCCCTGCAAAAATTTATGCAAACGAAGGTGTTGCGCAAATGTTGTTTTTTGAAACCGATGAAGTTTGTGAAACGTCTTATAAAGATCGCGGTGGAAAATACCAGGGCCAACGTGGCGTGACTCTTCCTCGTACTTGATTTTCTCTTCTACCGTAAATCGGTTAATAAAATTAACTGATTTACGGTAAGCATCTTCTCTGTTTATGTCTTCATCCTATGTCTTCACCACAAAACATTGATGTTTTAATTATTGGCGCTGGCGCAGCAGGTTTAATGTGCGCTGCTAATGCTGCTGCGCGCGGGCGCAATGTGGTAGTGGTGGATCATGCGAATAAAGTTGGCAAAAAAATTCTTATGTCTGGCGGCGGGCGCTGTAACTTTACCAATATGGAAGTTCTACCCAAGCATTATCTCTCGGCAAATCCTCATTTTTTCAAATCCGCTCTTGCACGTTTTACCCAGTGGGATTTTATTGCTTTGGTGTTAAAGCATGGCGTTGCCTACCACGAAAAAAAATTGGGGCAGTTATTTTGTGATAACAAGGCGCAAGATATTTTGGATTTGTTGTTGGACGAATGCGCAGAAGCTGGCGCCAGCATTTTCACTCATTGCGATATTAAAACCATTGAAGCTTTGTCAGCGGAGCATGCACCTGCGCGCTATAAAGTAGCGACGAGTTTGGGTGATTATCTGTGCGAGTCTTTGGTGATTGCTACAGGTGGTTTATCAATCCCCACTATGGGTGCAACGGGTTTTGGTTATCAGGTTGCTGAACAGTTTGGTTTGGCATTAAAACCACGCACTGCGGGTTTGGTTCCATTTACATTGTCGCCAACACAGTTAGAACAATTCAAAGATTGTGTGGGCAACGCGGCTGAAGTTACTGTCACTTGCGGCACGCAGAGTTTTACTGAAAATCTTTTATTCACTCACCGTGGTTTGAGCGGTCCGGCGATCTTACAAATTTCGTCCTACTGGCAGCCGGGTCAGAATCTTGAAATCAATTTGCTGCCGCAATTGGATTTGGTGGATTATTTAACTCGTCAGCAACAAGAACGCCCAAAAGTTTTATTAACGACTTTAATGAGCGAGCTTTTGACGAAAAGTATTGCCCAGAGTTTTTGCAGTTTTGTTACAGAAATTCGCCCCGTAAATCAGTACACGCCTAAAGAAATTCAGGCAATTGCCGATCTGTTTCATAAGTGGGAAATTATGCCCGCGGGAACAGAAGGCTATCGTACCGCTGAAGTAACTTTGGGCGGAGTTGATGTTGATGGTCTATCCTCTAAAACGATGGAAGCAAAAAACCAACCGGGCCTCTTCTTTATTGGCGAAGTTGTGGATGTCACCGGCCATTTGGGCGGGTTTAATTTTCAATGGGCTTGGGCATCCGGCTTCGCTGCCGCGCAGTTTGTATGATCATGTATTTGTCATGGTTAATTCGTATTCTCAGTAAACATTCATCATTCCTGTATTAATTGTTATGAAATTCAGATTTTTATTCCTGTTGGTCATTTCGTCATTTTTGTTAACAGCTTGCGTTAGCCATGCGCCTCAGCAAGCCAATTGGCCGAAAGATATTCCACCCCGTGATTATTTTGTGGCTCATTACGAAAATGATATAGATAACAAAGCAACAGAGGATCTCGACGAATATCTGCTATGGGTTATTCGCTTCTACAAAGGTTGGGAGTTGTACAGCAACGGCTGGACTAAGGTAACCGAGGATGCGTTACACGGTGTTAAAGATCCGGTTGTCGCGCAGGAAATAAAAACCAAGATGGATTTAATTGGTCAAGGTATTGCGAGTGAGTGGCCAAAGAATAAAAAAGACCGCCGTATTTTTACCCGTCACATTGTTGTCTGGGGAAATGCGTTGGTTGAAGCCATTAAACGCGACCAGGAGTTACCGCTGATTAATCGCGTGCTTGCAGATGTGAATGGTTTAGTGGCATATCAAGTAGCAGTTGATGACATTAAAGCGGAGCGCTATTTTCCCCGCGATAAAGGCGATGACGTTTTTTTGTAAGCTTAGTGTTTATTTAATTCATCCAGCAATTGTTTGCTCATAAGCTCAAGTCTTGAACGCAATTCTTTTTCAATATCGGGCATTAATTTTTCAATAATGCTATCGATAAGTTCTTGCTGACTATTGTTGGGCTTCTGGTTGCTGGAGAACGAAGAGGTGTTACCTAGTAAGCGCGATGGCACACTGGAACTGGCAATTTTACGTGCAGTTTCCTGTGCAAAGAGCGGTGGTGGATTATTGCCGTGCAAACGTGAGCGAATATGCGCTGGTAAAAAAGGATTCTCACCAGTCGCTTTAGCCAGTGAAGGGCGCGTTGCTGATTTATGGTTTTCACCGGGAAATTTATTGGCTGTTACTTCTGCGGTATGTTTTTCGAGTTCATCAATAGTGTCCAACAATTCACTGGCTGATTCCTGGTGATCTTCCAGGTCGTGTGTTGGCGAATTAAAAAAATCTTGCTGTTCTTCAACAATAATTCGTGGACTGGGTTTGGGCTGTGGCTCTGCTTCAACTTTTTCGTTATAGCTGGAGCTTGCAGCTTCGTTGTTTACCTGCTGATCTATAACTTCAACTTCCTGCAATATAGGAATGTCGTCTTCCTCTAACAAAAGCCCTTTTATGGATTCCAATTCATTCAGCATAGCTGCTTTGGTTTTAATTTTGGTATCGACCATGAAAAGCCTCAATCTACCTTTCTTAGTTTAAGGAAGTTCTAACATCCTCACTCCATGTGATAAACCTTTGCCTCGTGCGACGAATTACTGCGTATTACCAATAGTGGTTACTCAGCGTTGGTGTTGGGTAATAGGATAACCCCGCTGCTTGTAAAATCTATAGTGCTCACGGGTGTTTTCTAAAATTTTTGGTTCTTGAATCACAATTTCTGCCAGGCGCGCAAAGCGACTGAAGAATTCTGGAATTTGGCTACTCAGGTTTATGAGTACATCTTGATGTGCGCCAGATTCGATAACACCTCCGCCAGTTGCATAGGTTATCTCCACTTTGGCCTCTTCACCGCCGCCAATAATTTGGTGGGCGATGAAGCTCTCGGGTTTGAAGCTCCACAGCAAATCATCTAATTCTTGGGCTGCTTCTTGTGAATCTACCACCACCAGAATACTGTGGCCGAGCCGTTCTACTTTTTCAATAAAACGGCACACATACAACCAACGCGCTTCCACGCTGGCGTCTTGAAGGATATGAAAGTCAATCTGGGTCATTTATTGGTTATCTAACAAATATTGAACGAGTAATGGCACCGGGCGGCCGGTTGCGCCCTTGGCTGCACCCGAAAGCCAAGCAGTACCGGCAATATCCAAGTGTGCCCAGGCGAAGTTTTTGGTGAAGCGCGAGAGGAAACACGCTGCGGTAATGCTGCCACCCGCTGGGCCGCCGATGTTGGCGATATCGGCAAAATTACTGTCGAGTTGTTTTTGGTAATCATCCCACAAGGGCATTTGCCATGCGCGATCATTGGCCGCTTGGCCGGCTTTTAAAATGGCTTGCGCGAGGTCTTCGTTATTGCTGAATAATCCGCTCGCGTGATTGCCGAGCGCAACAACACAAGCGCCGGTGAGGGTGGCAATATCAATCACAGTTTTAGGTTTGAAACGCTCGGTATAGGTGAGGGCATCGCACAACACCAAACGGCCTTCAGCGTCGGTATTAAGAATTTCAATGGTTTGGCCGGACATGGAGGTCACAATATCGCCCGGCTTGGTGGCACTGCCGCCCGGCATGTTTTCGCTGGCTGCAATAATTCCTACAACGTTGATGGCGGGTAGGAGTTCTACCAAGGCTTTGAAGGTTCCCAATACGCTGGCTGCGCCACACATGTCGTATTTCATTTCATCCATGCCGGCGCCCGGTTTCAGGCTAATGCCGCCGGTGTCAAAGGTAATGCCTTTGCCGACAAGAGCGAAGGGCGCATCTTTTTTGTTACCGCCTTTGTATTCCAAAACAATCAGTTTGGCAGGTTGGTCACTTCCAGCAGATACGGATAAGAGTGAACCCATGCCCAATTCCTTCATGGCTTTTTCTTCCAGAACTTTTACGCTCAGCGCTGTCTGACCACGTGCGAGGCGTTTGGCTTCGCTCGCTAAATAGGTGGGTGTACAAACGTTTCCGGGCAGGTTGCCTAGTTCGCGCGCCAAATCAACGCCCTTGGCAATGGCTTGGCCAATTTTTATGCCTTTGGTCGCATCTGCAAGTTGGGCTTTGTGAAAACCCAGGCTGACTTTTGTAAGCACAAAACTAGGTTCTGCTGGTTTACTTTTAAGGCTGTCGGCGCGGTGTTGGCTGGCGATTAATACTTCAACTGCCTGGCGCGCTTGCCATTCGGCGTTTTTTTGATCAACTTTGATGTCGCCAAGTACCAAGCTTATTTCGCTGCAGGGGGTTGGCCTTAAGGCTTCGGGGATTTTTTGTAATGCTTTACGGAAGTTGTCAGGCGATGTGCTGCCTTGTTTGTCTTGTTCGCCCAGACCAAGTACCAGCAAGCGCTCGGCAGTTATACCTTGTGGGTTAAGTAACAGTATTGATTGGCCTACCTTGCCAGAGAATTTTTCACGCTTTAATAGGGCCTCAAGTTGTTTCGCATCTGCAGCGTTTATGGCGCTAGCCGCAGCCGATAATTTGTTGCCGTCAAAACAGGCAACAACCAGGCATTGGGTGGACTGCTTTACCGAATCTACAACTTTGGCGCTAATTTGCATGAGTAATTCCTCTCGTAGGGCGAATAGATTGTGCAAGCGGGTTTAGCATTGTAGGAGCAAAAGTTCCAAGACAAACCTGCGCAGGTACGTGATAATGCCACACTTTCAGGGCCCGTGTTTAATCACTTTTGGCGCCGCTGCAGCTTTTTTATTAAAGGTTGATTTTTAAGCAAAAATTACTTTTTGCGACACAGAATTTTGGGGAATGCTGCGTGATTATTTTTCGCTATCTCAGTAAGGAAATCTTGATAAGCACCTTTGCGGTTTGCTTTTCGCTTTTACTGATTGTTTTAAGCTTACGCTTTGCGAATTTGCTGGCAGAGGCCACCGCGGGCAAATATGCAGTTAATGTGCTTTTTGAAATGATTGGTTATCGCATGCCGGGTTTTGTACCCATCATTCTTCCATTTGGTTTTTATCTTGCGATTTTATTGGCCTATGGACGGCTGTATATGGAAAGCGAAATGGTGGTGTTGTTTGCAGGGGGTTTAAGTCATCGCCAATTGCTTGCAATAACCATGGGGCCTGCCTGTTTGATTGCATTATTGGTTGCGGTTTTTACATTTTGGGTTGCGCCCAGCGGTATAAGAAATTACGCGAAAATTCTGGATGAACAGCGCAACCGTAGCGAATTTGATATGTTGAACTCAGGTCGTTTCCAGTCGCTATCCCAAGGGCAGACGATCACTTACGTAGAAGAAATTACCAACGATCATAAAAATTTAAACGATGTATTTATTGCGCGTGACAGTGGTTCCAAAACATCGCCCACCATTTTACTTGCGCGTGAGGGAACACAAATTGAACATCCTGAATATGGTCAACGTTATTTGGTTTTGAATGATGGTTATCAATACGAAGGTCAACCTGGCACTGCTGATTTCCGTATCACTCATTTTTCATCTTATGGGCAATACATGCCGCCGGTAGTTTTGTCAGGCGATTACACTAATGAGTTCGATGCAAAAACAACAGCGGAACTGTGGGCGTCCGATGAAATTGCGCAGCGTACAACTTTTCAGTGGCGTTTATCTTTACCCTTGATGGTTTTTGTAATAGCTATTCTTGCGGTGCCGTTTAGCAAAACTAATCCACGCCAGGGGCGCTATTTAAAAATGCTGCCGGCATTTTTAGTATTTGTTTTTTATTTTGTATTTTTGACAACGGTACGTGAGCTTATGGCGCAAGGTAAATGGCCTTTGTTCCCCGGATTTTGGGTTGTTCATGGTGCCTTTGCAGCACTGGGTTGGCTACTATTTAATTGGGATAGGTTGACGCTGCCTAAACGCCGACCTGTGCAGGAGATTACCACTCATGCGTAAAATATCCCGTTACGTTTTTATGAGTGTATTCAATGCTACGGCATTGACCTTATTTGTATTTATCGCGCTCTTTTTTATTTTTACATTAATTGAGCAGCTGCAAGGTTTACGTGGCAATTACACCGCACTCGAAGCCTTAATTAATGTTGTGCTGCGAATTCCCACCTATCTGAATGTATTGATTCCTTTCTCTTGCCTTGTTGGTTGCTTGGCGGGGTTGGGAGCTTTGGCTACATCCAGCGAATTAACGATTATTCGCGCCTCGGGTGTTTCTACCAAACATATTTTGTGGTTGGCCCTGCGCCCGACAATTGTATTTATGCTGTTGCAATTCTGGGTGGGTGAATATGTTGCACCTTACTCTGAGCAAATGGCCGTTAATCGCAAAGCCATCGCGCAGGGATACAGCGTTAAGCAATCGCAACAAAAACTATGGAATCACGAATCCAACGAGTTCATGCATTTTAATGCTGTCTTGCCGAGCGGTGTTATCTACGGATTAAGCCGTTATCAACTCAACGAAGAACATCAATTAGTTGCCGCCAGCTTTTCAAAGCAGGCAATTTATCAAGGCGATCATTGGCAAGAGGAAGATGTGGCTATTACTCACCTGGAAGCGGATTCAACCCGTATAGAAAATACAGCGTCGCGCCGCTGGGATACGCAACTCACTCCTGATTTGCTCAACGTTTTGGTGCTTGACCCGGATAATTTATCGATTCGCAATTTGTACTACTACAACAATTATTTGCGCGATCAACATATTGAAAATAACGATTACAGTTTGGCTTTTTGGAAAAAGGCGCTTGAACCTTTAGCTACCGCAAGCCTGGTATTAATCGCAATTTCGTTTATTTTTGGGCCATTGCGCAGCGTGACTATGGGGCAGCGTGTATTTACAGGCGTTATTGTTGGGCTGGCATTCTTAATTGCCCAACGTTTATTTGGTCCTTCCAGTTTGGTATTTGGTTTCTCGCCCGCATTTGCTGTGCTTTGTCCGATCCTTATCTGCATAGGTATAGGATTATTTTTATTGCGCAAAGCCCGATAAAAAAACGCGCCTTGAGCGCGTTTATTTTATTCAGCAAGTGATCTATTAATTGATTAGAAATTGAATTTTTTGCAGAAGCGCGTCTTTATCAACAGGTTTTTCCAAACAGCCACGAATTCCGATCGTCATATCAGAAATCGGGCGTAGACTGCAGCTGTCGTCAGAAATTAATACAATAGGAATATTGTTGGTTTTTGGATTGCGCGCCAATTGACGACACAAGCGCTCATCATTCTCGTCAGCGATACTTGCATCCAAAATAATGGCCTCTGGATGTATATCAATACAAATATCCAATGCTTCTTCAGCGGTTTCTGTGTACAAAATATTGTATTGCGGCGTTAGCATTTGGATGAGTGTTTTAGTCGCTAAAGTATCTTGCTCAACCACCAAAATAGTTTTGTGAATCGCAATATCATCTACCAAAGAGCGATTGCGACCAGAGTGCTTGGCTTTATAAAGTGCACGGTCCGCACGTTTAATTAATTCTTCCAGCGAATAGGACATGGTTTGTCCGCAGCTTGCACCACCAATACTTACAGTGACATGCTGACGAGTAGGGGATACCTCGTGGCGCAGACCAATTTTTTCCATCTCCGCATTAATTAAATCTGCAACTCGCAGCGCGCCCAAGCTGTCGGTTTCAGGCAAGAGCACAATAAACTCTTCGCCGCCATAACGCCCCAATAAATCAAATGGGCGATTTAAACAATCGCGAATTGCCTGGGTAATTTTTTTCAAGCAGCTATCACCCGCCGGGTGGCCATAATGATCGTTGTAGAGTTTAAAATGGTCTACGTCGATCATAAGCACGCTAATAGGATTCTGTTGACGCGCGGCTAGCAACCATTGTTGCTGCGCCATTTCATTGAAGGTGCGACGATTGTAGGTTTGCGTCAGGCTGTCGAGTTGGCTCAAGGCTTCCAATTCGGCATTTAATTGGTTGAGCTGGTCGCGCATTTCAGTAATGCGTTCCATAGCACGGATCTTGGCTTTGATGATCATGGCGCTAACAGGTTTGATGAGATAATCATCACCGCCGGCTTCAATGCCTTCGCGATAACTTTCATCTTCATTGCGGCCCGTAACGAAGATAATAGGAATCCAGTGCCCACCTAACCATTCGCGGATTAAACGTGTAGTTTCAAAGCCGTTTAAGCCGGGCATTTCAACGTCCATAATGATCATATCAACGGGTGTTGTTTCCAGCATCTGCAAGGCTTCTTCACCACTTTGCGCAATAAGCGGCGTATGGCCAGCCTCAATAATATAATTGCGCATGGCGTAGCGAAGGGTAGCGCTGTCTTCTACAAGGAGGATCTTCATCAATTGGGAGAACTTATGTGTGAGGTTTTATTGGTCTTAGTTTGCGCAATCAACCACTTTTAGCTGAGTGTAGCCGATAATTTATAGGCTGTAGTTTATTCTTTCTGCGCGATTTTAAAGCGGGAATATCGATGAGTCGATTATAAACAGCGATGGATGGTCATTATTTGTTGGCTTCGTAATCCCTGTCACAAAATCCAACATTTTGTCGTATAAATCATTTCAAAAAATTACGCATCTTTGTGGTTTACGTAATACCAATTTTGCAGAGTCTTTTTGAAGATCGAAATTTCATGATGTTCGTGAATTCGCCCGTGCTGCCGAAACAGTGCAACAAAACTTACCAAGCCCTCTGAATCTTGCGGCTGGCCAGCTTTTGTTTCCAAAATACGTAAACCTAACCATTCACAGCTGCTCGCCCAAGCCTGAATTTCCTGTTTGCTGGAACGAATACGCTGCTCCGGGCTCCAGGTATTCCACAGGTAATCTATCTCCAGCAGCACGTGCGCTGTATAGCGTGAACGCATGAGGGATTCCGCCGTTGGTGCTATGGACTTGCCCTGGATAAAGGGCAAGCAGCAATCCGCCAGGTTTTGTGAGCTGCCACAAGGGCAGGGCGATTGCGGCTGGAACTGTTTTGCAGGTGGCAATTTTGACCTCTTTTCGGTATGTTGTGCGGCTATTTTCGCCAGGGTTGACGGTGGTTTGCCCCGGTATTTCCTTCTGTTTGTAAAGTGAACCAAGCATGACTCAATTTGACGATATTCGTCCCTATCACGACGCTGAAGTACGCCCGACCATCGATCGCATTCTAGCTGATCCAGAGTTGGCGGATGCAGTAGCGCGTTTAAGATTCCCCAAATTAACCCAGTGGTTCGGTTGGGTAATCAAACCTTTGGTGAAAAAGAGGTTGGCGCAAGAGCTGGCGAATGTAAATGACGTGCGCGGATTTCAGGAAGTCGTTGAACGTTATATGGCGGGAATGCTTGCAGAAGCCACAACCGCGCTGACGATTTCTGGTTTGGATGTGTTGGAGCACCATCAATCTTATTTATTTATTAGCAATCATCGCGATATAGCCATGGACCCTGCATTCGTGAATTGGAGTTTGTTCCACAATGACTGCAACACCTTGCGTATTGCGATCGGCGACAACTTGTTAACCAAGCCTTACGTGTCGGATTTAATGCGTTTGAATAAAAGTTTTATTGTTAATCGTTCAGCTAAAGCGCCGCGCGAAAAATTAAAAGCGGCGAAACATTTGTCTGCCTATATTCATCATTCAATCGTCAATGAGGCTTCCAGTATCTGGATTGCGCAGCGCGAAGGTCGCGCTAAAGACGGTTTCGATAAAACCAATTCCGCTGTGTTGGGCATGATTATGCTCAATAAACCGAAAACCCAAACCTTGGATGAATACGTAAAAGAATTACGTATTGTTCCTGTTTCAATTTCCTATGAGTTAGACCCCTGCGATGCCGCAAAAGCGCGCGAGCTTTATCATCAGCGCACGCAAGGCGGTTATCAAAAAGAAGAGCACGAAGACGTAAAAAGTATTGCCATGGGTATTGCCGGCCAGAAGGGCCATGTGCACGTCGCTTTTGGTAGCGTATTAAATCATCACTATGAAGATACTGACCAAATTGTCGCGGACCTAGATCGACAAATTGTTGATAACTACGTATTGCACGCAACTAACTGCATCGCCTATGAAATTTTGCACGGTACTGTACCGGCGGTAAATTACACCGAAAAAAATATTCCGTACGATCCCGCTGCTGTTACTGAGCAGAAAGCTGCATTTGTTGCGCGCATGAATGAAATCCCTGCGGAACATCGCGATATTGCCCTGGCGATTTATGCGAATCCTGTTGTGAGTAAATTAACCAAGCCTGCGGCTGAGCCGGATGCATGCTAACAGACGCTGTTAAAAAGCAAATTCAAGGTGCTTATAGTAAATTTTTGGAAAGCAAAAATTTAAAATCCCGTTATGGCCAAAAATTGATGATTGCCGAAATTGCCAAAACCCTTGGCAATATCGAATTAGATGAAGAAAATGTGCGTGAATCATCAGGACACATTTGTGTTGTGGAAGCGGGAACAGGTACAGGAAAAACAATCGCCTATCTATTGCCTTCAATTGCAATTGCAAAAGCTCTCGGTAAAAAATTGGTGGTATCTACCGCTACTGTCGCCCTGCAAGAACAAATTGTTTATAAAGATTTGCCTGAACTGCATAGGCACAGTGGTCTATCTTTTTCATTCTCCCTTGCTAAGGGGCGCGGTCGTTATTTGTGTTTAAGTAAGTTGGATAACTTACTCGCCGAATACGAAAGCGGGTTGAACCCAACGCGTGCGCTTTATGAAGATGAGATGCCGAGTGTAACCGCGCAAGGCATAAAACTTTATCAAACTATGATGGAGGCACTTGCATCCAATAAATGGAATGGTGAACGCGATACCTGGCCGCAAGCGCTTGAACAAGATGAATGGCAAATTATTACTACAGATCATCGCCAATGCACTGGCCGTCGCTGCTCTAATGTTTCTGCTTGTAGCTTTTTTAAAGCGCGTGATTCTCTGCATAGCGTAGATTGCATTGTCACCAATCATGATTTGGTGCTGGCTGATTTGGCGTTGGGCGGCGGTGCAATTCTGCCGGACCCAAAAGATACGCTTTATATTTTTGACGAAGGCCACCACCTACCGCAAAAAGCGCTCAACCATTTTGCTCATCACAGCCGCATGACCTCTACCAGCAAATGGTTAGATCAATCCAACAAAGGCTTAGGCGCAATTCTCGGCCAAATTAGTGGTGCTGGAAATGTTGATAGGTACGCAGAACAATTACCGGCGGCTTTTATCGATTGCAAACAAAGGCTCGATCAACTTTATCCTTTGTTGGGCGAATTGGTAGAAAGCATTTCCCTGGATGATCGTCAATCTAATTACCGTTTTAAAGATGGCGTAGTGCCACAAGAACTATTATTGCCTTCGGTAGAGTTGCAGCGCAGTTTTGATCGCTTGAGTGATTTGCTCAGCAAAATGTGCGATGAGTTGACTGAGGCGATGGAAGATCCCCATTGCCCCGTTCCGAAAATCGATTTGGAAAATAACTTTCCAGTTGTGGGAACATGGCAGTCCCGCGCGGAAGCAAATCGCGAGCTTTGGGCAAGTTATGCCGTGCCTGATTCCGCAACTTCAGTGCCCAAAGCGCGTTGGCTTACACCTGTGGATAGTTCGGGCAATATGGATATTGAAGTTTGTTCAAGCCCCATTCTCGCTTCCAAAACCCTTGAATATAGTTTGTGGGATAAGTGTTGTGGAGCGGTTATTACCTCTGCAACTTTAACTGCACTCGGTAATTTTCAGCGATTCCAAATGCGTGCCGGCACACCCAATGATGCAAATTACCAAGTTGTGCCGAGTCCCTTTAATTTTACGCAAGCCACAATTGAAGTTCCCACGTTTGCAGTTGATGCAAGCAATGCGGATGTCCATACAATTTCGTTGATTGATCATTTACCAACTTTGCTGGATAAGAAAGAGGGCAGTTTGGTTTTGTTTTCATCGCGCCGACAAATGTTGGACGTTTATGATGAAATGCCCGATAGCTTGCGCGATTTGATTTTAATCCAGGGCGATAATTCCAAGCAGGAAATGTTGTCGCAACACAAACAAAAAATTGATGAGGGCGAGGGCAGTATTTTATTTGGCCTTGCCAGTTTTGCAGAGGGCGTAGACTTGCCAGGTAAATATTGCACCCACGTTATTATTGCGAAATTACCTTTTGCTGTACCCGATGATCCTATTGAAGCAGCATTGTCCGAATGGGTTACTGCGCGCGGTGGAAATCCATTTATGGATATAACTGTTCCGGATGCTTCATTAAAATTAGTACAAGCTTGTGGCCGTTTATTAAGAACAGAAACTGATACCGGAAAAATCAGTTTATTGGATCGTCGAATTATCACCAAGCGTTACGGAAAAGCGATTTTGAATTCTCTGCCACCCTTTACTCAAGTAGTACATAAATAAGCGCAGGTTGTGCACAAATAGCTTAAATGTTAGCGAAAACTATATGAGCCATAAACATATTACTGTTGCAGAAATTCTGATAGATATCGAAAAAGAATTGCGTGAGTTGCGTCTATGGGAATTTGAATCTCCTCCAGAAGAAGCGCTTGCAAGCACTCAACCCTTTGCAATTGATACCTTGAATTTCCCACAATGGTTACAGTTTATTTTTATTCCTCGCCTTTACTTTATGGTTGAACAAGGTTTGCCATTGCCGCGCGTGAGTGGTGTAAAACCTATGGCAGAAGAATATTTTGGCGTACTTTCGCTAAATAGCGCCGCATTAATTATGCATTTAGATGCAATGGATAAATTGCTGACTGAATAATTTGGATTTTTGAATGACAACTTACCAATATTCCACTGACGATCTTCTGTATTTAATGGCACGCTTGCGCGATCCCCAAACGGGTTGTCCTTGGGATATCAAACAGGATTATGCCAGCATAGCGCCCTCTACATTGGAAGAAGCCTATGAAGTGGTTGATGCCATCGAGAAACAGGATTTTGTTCATTTGAAGGAAGAGTTGGGCGATTTATTATTTCAGGTTATTTTTTACAGCCAGATAGGTAAAGAAGAAAACCGTTTTGAATTTGCCGGGGTAGTGAACGATCTTGTGGAAAAATTAGTGCGCCGTCATCCTCATGTTTTCCCTGATGGAACCTTGCACAGTAAAATAGATAATCGCCATACACTACCTGCTGACGTGAAAGAGCGGTGGGAGGCGATCAAGCAGCAAGAGCGCGATGCGAAAGGAGCAAAAGGTTTGCTGGCAGATGTTCCTGTTAATCTTCCTGCATTGAGTCGTGCGGCTAAATTACAAAAGCGAGCAGCAACTGTTGGTTTTGATTGGACTGATGTCCAGGGCCCTATTGCAAAAGTGCGTGAAGAGCTTATAGAAGTTGAAGAGGCCTTAACGACTAATGACAGCGAAGCGATTGAAGAGGAGTTAGGCGATCTGTTTTTTGCGGTGGTGAACATCAGCCGCTACTTAAAAATTGATCCGGAGCAAGCCTTGCGCAAAGCCAGCCGAAAGTTCGAAACCCGTTTTAACTATATTGAAACCCATCTTGATAAACCCTTGAACCAAGCCACAATTGAAGAGATGACTGTCCTCTGGGATGAGGCCAAGCGGGGGGATAAGGCCAAGCTTAAAAAATAACCAAATTTCGGGGTTGAGGAATAATGGGTTTGCTGCTTAGATTTTTTTGTTTTCGCCGAAATTCTGGAAAACCGCTAGACTAAAAAAGACTCTAATAATTATGCGTGTGCTTCCATAAGGCACTGATGTTTTACCAGTGAGGTTTAGCTTGGATTTCAACGAAGTGCGCCCTGGTTACCTTAAGTCTTCGGAAAAGACGATCAAGATTCATATCTCTGAGCTCAAGATTGGAATGTATGTTTCCAAACTTGATCGCCCGTGGCTTGAAACTCCCTTTTTAATGCAAGGCTTTATGATTGAAAGCCTGGATGACATTGATGCAGTTGCAGAATATGCGCAACACGTGTGGATTGATGCTGTGGGTGAGGAATGGGTAGCTCCGGAGGAGCGAGCTGCTGTTAAAGGGCAGGCCAAAAAAGTTTCCTATATCAACAAGATCGATGCCAAGGCTGAGCATGCGGCGGCCATGGATACCTACCGCGAAGCGCGTCGACTTACTCGTAGTTTGCTTGATGATTTGCGTCTTGGTGGAGTGATAAATTCCGAGCAAGCAAAGTCCACCGTTAAAGAATGTGTACACAGTATTCTTCGCAATTCAGATGCATTGATCTGGATGTCTAAAATTCGCACGCAAGACGAATACACAGCGGAGCATTGCTTGAACGTGTGTATTTTGGCAATCGCATTTGGTCGCCATTTAGGTATGAGTGAGGGTGATCTTGAACGTTTGGGGTTGTGCGGTTTGTTGCATGACGTAGGCAAAATGCGCGTTCAGCCCGAGGTGCTACACAAACCTGCGTCGCTCACCGAAAAAGAATTCAATATGATGAAGGCCCATACAGTGCACGGGCGTAATCTGTTGATGTCTTCGCCAGGAATTCCTAATAGCACTATAGATGTAGCTTATAGCCATCATGAACGAATCGATGGTACGGGTTATCCGCGTGGGTTGAGTTCATCGGGGATTTCTGAATTCGCAAAAATTATTGCGATTGTTGACGCCTATGATGCTATGACTGCTGATCGGTGTTACTCGCCGAGTATTCCTTCCACCGAAGCTTTAAAAATTATTTTTAAAGACCGCGGCACACATTTTGATGATCGCTTGGGATTGGAGTTTATCAAAAGTGTGGGCCTTTACCCGCCCGGAACTTTGGTTGAATTAGTCAATGGCTTAATTGCAATTGTGTTTGAAACCAACAGTAAATATCGCCATTTACCTAAAGTTATCGCCGTTAAAAAGCAAGATGCCAAACTGGAAAAAAATGTGCTGGTTGATTTGTCAGGTGTTGAACGCGGAAGCCTGGACAAATCTTTTTTAATCAAACGTGCACTCAACGATGGCTCTTTCGGCGTGTACATCAAAGATTATCGTGAACAGGGTTTGGCCTTAGGATAATCTCTGTTGTATTGAAATTTATTTCTCGCCTGCGGCCTCATCTACTTCCTTCATTCTCTCTTTATTGGTTTTATCCAATAACTCTTCCGTCTGTTTGGCTTTGTCCAACGTTTGTTGTTGGCTATCCGTTAGTACGCCTTGTGATTTCTTTTCCGGTAGTTGCGCAGGTTGTTGCTCGGGTTGTTTGGGTGAACATGCGCAGACGAAGCTTGCCAACAATAAGGAACCTAGCATTTTTGTGATATTCATAATCTCACTCCAAAGAATACCCTATGAATTTGTGTACTAGATAGTAATAGCACACAAATGTCGTTATATGGAGTTTAAAGATGCTATGCAGACGCGATAACGGTAATTAATCGAGTAAATCTTCGTAAGCGATAGTTTGGTATGCAGCCAGCTTACTCCAAGGCAAAGTTAACGGGGCAGGGGTGAGGGCCAGGGTTATTTTGTTGCTCATGGTGCCATCAAATCTGGTTGTTTCAATGCTCAGAGGGATTTCTTTGCGTTCGTCCCACAGGATGCGAGTAAATTGTGTGGCGTCTTTTTTCTCATACCAGTTAGTACCTTCAGCTGAACTCTTTTTCAAAATCTGCATTTTCTTCAGGGCCGCACGGTTCACTAAATAGTAAGCGGTTTCCCATTCACCATCAAAACCAAGGGTGCCATATTCGGATACTCGTGGAGCGATAATTTTTTTCTCATCGCTGCGCACGAAAGCAAATTTAATTTGATTGTTATTGTCGCGTACAATCCATTTCCCTGCGGTAGCGAAATTTAAATCATGATGATGTTCGTGGTCAGATGCTGGTTCATGAACGTGATCGTGATGAACTGCCATGGGGACTATGCGTTCGGTCCAAATCACATTGGTGTCGCGGATAAAACGCTCCTGGAATTGGGTTTGTTTTTTCACCCCGTCTGAAGTGAGAGTCATGCTCTCAAAAGTCATAATTGCAGAGAGCGGCGCAGCAATTGCTGCTTTCGCCAAAAACAAAATACCAACACACACTAAAATTTTTTTCATAGCAATTCCAAAAAAGAAAGCACCTGATCGCGGGATCAGGTGCTTTTATTAAAGCCAAAGTGGTAGAACATGTACCGCGACCAAATTAAAAACCGAAAGCTGTATTGATCAAGCTAAATACTTTGGTGTTGTCGATAGTGCCTTTAAAAGTCTTTGACGCAGCACCGGCACCTGTGGCAAACAGCATAACGTCGCCGCCACCGTGACTTTCACCGCCTACACTGGTTTTAACGGCAGATTCTTGTAAATAATCATCGTGCAACACTTGGGTTGTATCAGCAGAACCTTCAATCAATGTGCTGCGTACCGCTGGGCGATTAGGTCCGTTACCGAATACCAATGTGGTGTAATTTTTACCGTCCACATCTAACAAGTCTTTGCCGTCTTTGTAGCTTTTAACTATACCTAATACGTTGCTTCCGCGTTTACCGTAACCGTTAAACGTCATGGTGTGATCGTGGTCGGCAGTAACAACAATCAAGGTGTTTTTCAATTCCGGATCGCGTTTTTTCATTTCATCCAAGGCCGCTTTAATGGCGTCATCAAAAGCGATGGTATCTTCCAACACACGTTTTGCGTTAGTGCCGTGCAAAGCGTGATCGATGCGACCACCTTCCACCATGAGGAAAAACCCTTGCGAATTTTGCCCTAATACATCAATGGCTTTTAATGTCATGGCTGCAAGGCTTGGCTCGTCGATATTTTTCTTAACGCGATCCAATTCGTATTCCATATGGCTTGCGTTGAAGAGACCAAATAATTTGGTAGTCGTTTTGCCATCAATTGCTGCAAGGCTGCTTCCGGTATTGGCGTAGGTGTATCCAGCGGTTTTCATTTCTGCTACAAGATCACGGCCATCGGTACGCTTACCTTTGCCATTTGCAGTTGCTGCGGCTGGCAAGAAGTTATCGCGGCCACCACCTAACAAAACATCCAAACCTGTACCCAGTTTTTGGTTGTAGCCAGCGCCGCCGACTACGGCTTGTGCTGCAATATTATTTTCAGCATCGCGATGGCAAATGTGAGAAAAAGTTGCCGCAGGTGTTGCGTGAGTTACACGCGTGGTTGTCACCGCACCAACAGATTTTCCTTTTGCTTTTGCGAGTTCAAGAATGGTATCCACAGCTACACCATTGCCGGTAGCAGGGCAGTTTGAATCTGCGCCTGTAGGTCGTATAGCTTTGGTGTCGGCTGACATGGATAAGACTTCGTTATTCATTTTTACGCCGGTCATATAAGCCGCCATTGATGGCGCTGAGTCGGTGGTTTGTGCATCGTTAGAAAAAGTTTTTATACGAGCGGTACGTGTTTTACCGTCGAGTTTTTCCATATTCAATTCACCTTCTTCCTTATATTTGTAAATGCGCGCAGCAGTTACAGTGGTTGGGCCCATGCCGTCACCGAGGAAGAAAATAACATTTTTTGCTTCGCCAGCGGCGAAGGCTGCCTGCGAACATGCTGATGCTAAAACAGCAGCGAGTATTAATTTTTTCATGATCTATTCCTATAAGTCTTGGACGTTATGACAGAAGGTTCTGCAGGAAATTACAGGTCAATTGCGCTGCGAATTAGCGTAAAGACTTTGGTGTTGTCTATTACTCCGGCAAAGGAGTCTGCATTTTTGCCCATAGCGCCAAGGAATACGTTTGTACCGCCGTGAGTTTCACTGCCAGCTGCAACAGGAATGGCTGCTTCCTGATGATAAGAATCAGCAAATACTTGTGTGTCGGTTAAGGCGGCGAAGTTTTTACGGTCGCCTGCAACACGATTTTCACCGTTACCAAAACCTATAATGCCAAATGGCATGCCTTCCACATCTTTAGCAACTGATCCGTCGGTGTAATTTTTCAACAGACCCAAAACGCCAGGATTATTAACGGTGGTTTTACCGGTTCTTGCAGCGTAACCGTTAAGTACCAAGGTGTGATCGTGGTCAGCTGTTACGACAATCAAAGTGTTTTCTAAATTAGGATCGGTTTTTTTGATTTCGGCAATGGCTGCTTTGATCGCGTCATCAAAAGCGATTGTGTCTTGCAGTGCTTTGATTGCGGTAGTTTCGTGCAGCGCGTGATCGATACGGCCACCTTCAACCATAAGGAACATACCGTTAGGATTTTTCTTCAAAGTTTGAATGGCTTTCACGGTCATTTCTGACAAGCTAGGCTCACCAGTACCGTTGCGAACCAAATCGTAATTCATATGGCTTGAATTAAATAAACCGAGCAACTTGCTGGTTGATGTTGGCGTGAATGCATTCAATTCAGTTTGATTGCTGGTGTAGGTATAACCTTTCGCTTTCATTTCGGCGATTAAATCGCGGCCATCGGTACGCTTACCGCCAACGGATGTTGATTGGAAGAATTGACGACCACCGCCGAGTACAACATCAACACCGTCTAACAATTTATCGTTGTAACCTTTATCGGTCGCAGCAGGAGCAAGTTGCGCTGCAATAGTATTTTCCGCATCACGGTGACAAATATGCGAATAAGTTGCAGCGGGTGTTGCGTGAGTAACGCGTGTAGTAGTTACAACTCCGGTTGCAATGCCTTTTGATTTTGCTATTTCAAGTAGCGTGGTAACAGGCTTGCCATTGGTTGTTGGGCAAATGCTGTCTGTACCTTTCAAATAGCTTGCGCCTTTTTCATCAAAGGCTTTGGTTTCCGGTGTCATTGAAATAACTTCGTTATTCATTTTTACGCCGGTCATGTAAGCAGCCATGGATGGTGCAGAGTCTGTTACTTGTGCATCGTTTGAAAAAGTTTTTACAAATGCTGTTTCGGGAAAGGTATCGATAGTCAAACTGCCATCTTCACCGGCACCGTAAATGCGTGCTGCGGTTAAGGTGGTAATACCCATTCCATCACCTAAAAAGAACAATACATTTTTAGGCTTGGTTGTTGGGACAGGTGAAGGTTCTACAGTTACAGATGTGTTTGATGAACCGCCGCAGGCGGTTAATATTATTGAAATGGTGGTGCAAAGTAAGAGTTTTTTCATAGTAGCCTCCTTAAGCTGTCGCTAAAGTAGACTGCAAATATGAACGTTTTAAGTAGGAAAGGTGACGATTTAATTACAGTTGGGTGACGGCCAAAATAGGTTGTTTAATATAGGGCTACAGACTAAAACAATTGCGACCTGCTTGCTTCGCTCGATAAAGCGCGCGGTCAGCGTTGTTTACGAGTTGATCTTTATCCATATTCTCACCGCGATAAAAAGCAACACCGATACTGGTAGTGACATTTAATTCGACGTTATTAATATTCATTGCCTTTTGTACGTTCTGAATAATTTTATTGGCGATTTGCTCAGCGTCTGGATCACTGGCTATTGATTCAGCAATGATGGTGAATTCATCACCGCCCAAACGCGCAACTGTGTCTGATGCTCGTACAGAGGCTCGCAAACGTTGCGAAAACTCAATCAGTAATGCATCGCCGGTGGCGTGACCGTAGGTGTCATTTATTGATTTAAATTTATCGACATCCAAATACATAAGCGCCAACAAATCACCTGTCCGTTTACTGCGCAACATGGCTTCTGTGAGCCTGTCGTTAAATAAACTGCGATTAGGTATTCCAGTGAGGGCATCATTGTGCGCGAGATAAACCAGGCGTTCTTCGGCATGTTTGCGATCTGTAATATCGCGTAAAAATGCACAGAATTCATAACCATTTTTATAGGGTAGGGCTCGAATGGTAACTTCTAAAGGAAATTCCTCACCATTTTTTCGTAAGCCCGGTAATTCAATACGTTTGCCTAAAACGTTAGCAACCCCGGTTGCCACAAATCGTTTCATCCCTTCGGTGTGAGCCTGCCGGAAACGTTCGGGTATGACGAGGTCTCCCAGGATTGAGCCTATAGCCTCCTGGCGCGTCCATCCAAATGTAATTTCAGCTTGTTGATTCCAATCACTAATAACCCCATTGGCGTCCATAGCGATAAATGCATCGTAAGAACTTTCTAAAATCATGCGCGTACGCAGTTCGTTTTCGCGCACTGCTTGTTCAATTTCGATACGGCGTGCAATTTCTCTCTCTAGTGCGGCTACTGCTTCGGTGCGCTCGGAAAGTAAACGTCGGTTAGTGTCGTAATCAGCTTGATGGCCAATCGCGGCACCAATAAGGCCTGCCATTAAACGCAGGGTTTGCAAATCACGATCTGTAAAAGAGTTGGCTTCAGTAGCCATAATTTTGAGGACACCTACCGGAGTGCCCGAGTTAAACAAAGGAGCAACCACCATGGCCCCAGCTTTGACTTTTCGGCAAGCTTCGAGGTTTACCCGAGGGTCATTTTCAGTATCAATACAATTCAATACTTCGCGGCTGCGAATGCATAGCCCGGAGAGACTTTCACCAATTTTTAGCCGCATACCCACGTGTTGGGCGACTGTTCCATGAGCGGCGGTATAAACCATTTCATCGCCATCTACCATTTCCACTACGGTGCCAGTCGCGTTGGTAAGAATTGCCATGCGTTCAACGACGAGCTTAATAAATGCGTCGAGGTCGAGATCCGCTTTAGCGAGCATGGTTTGGGTGGCGATAATTTCATTCAAGCGTGATGAGTCGCGTTGTAGCGCTTCCACCGCCGCTTTGCGAATTTCGTTATGGCGCGCTAACTGTTGATTGGCAGATGCAAGCTCTGCAGTGCGATCTGCAACAGTTTTTTCAATTTCGCGATAAGCCTTATCCAGTAAAACTTTTGAGCTTATCTGGTCTTCAATATCTGCACACACACCAAACCATTTAATGATCTTGCCTGACGAATCTTTAAAGGGTAGGCCGCGCCCCAAGTGCCAGCGGTAGGCGCTATCTGCTCGTTTGAACCTATATTCAATTTCGAATGGCTCGCCAGTTGCCAGTGCGTTCTTCCATACGGAGAGACAATTTGGCAAATCATCCGGGTGCAACACTGGCGACCAGTCCCAGCCTTTGGTTTGTTCTACTGTGAGCCCGGTGTAGCTTTCCCAGCGGTGGTTGAAGAAATCTACTTCACCATTTGCTTTTGCCGTCCATACGATAAGGGGAATGGCATCCGCCATGGAGCGAAAGTATTCCTCGCTCTGGATATTGAGGGTCGTTATGGCAGCTTGGGTATCGGTCATATAGATTTATCAGAATATGCAAGATGGAAATATATTAGCGAAAATTTGGTTAGTAAATATTATAGACGGTGGAAAACCCAAACAAGGAAATTATCCTTTCCTTGTGGGCTTTTCCACAGAAATACTCTCACAACGACCTCAGAACCAAAAAGCGGCCCCTGCGACTAAACTTGTATCAGAAATTGAATTCCCTTGTCGTTCAAAGCTGTCAGCCGTTTTACCGAATTTTTTACTCCAATTCACACCAATATAGGGGGCGAATTCGCGGCAAATTTCATAGCGTAAACGCAACCCTGCTTCTGCATCGGATAAGCCTGAGCCAGTAGATGTCGCTGCATCACCTTGTCCATAAAAATTAATTTGTATTTCAGGTGAAAGAATTAAATTTTGGGTAATTAACACATCGTATTCTGCTGAAAAACGCGCAGCAGTACGGCCAGCTTCGCCCACAAATATCGCCGCATCTATTTCAAAAAAATAGGGAGCCAGGCCTTGCACTCCAACAACTCCCCAGGTTCGGGATGGCGAGGGTTCGATATCTTTTCGAATCCCTGTTTGTAGATCCCAATAAGGCGATATGGCATGACTATAAAGCGCTTGCAGTTCAGCGTGTTCAGTTTTTTTGTCATGGATTTTTATATCCGTTTTTAGCCAGAGTTTATTTATATCTTTACCAATCCATGCATCAGCCTCAAGGCTGGTTTCTTCGCTAGTAAATTCCAATTTATCCAATACCAGGCTTGCTAGTAATGGGTCATCATGCTCGTGACTGTATGCATAATTGCTTGCGAGAGTAGTAGAAATACAAAAGGTTATGGAGAAAATTGTAAATGTATTTTTCAAATTCATATTTATCTCCTACACCACCTTAACCATACGCATCATGCCGAGCATGTGGTAAAGCAAATGGCAGTGATAAGCCCAACGACCTTTTGCATCGGCAGTGACTAAGTAACTAATTTTTGAACCCGGTTGCACGAGTATCGTGTGCTTGCGCGGAATAAAATCCGGGTCACCGGTTTCAAGTTCACTCCACATACCGTGCAAGTGAATAGGGTGTGTCATCATAGTGTCGTTAACCAAAATAATACGTATGCGTTCTCCGTAAGTTAGTTCTATGGGCGCGGCATTCATAAAACTTTCGCCGTTAATTGACCACATGTAGCGATGCATATTTCCGTTGAGATGCAACTCAATTTCCCGTGTAGGTTGGCGTTTGTCTTGTGTGGGATGCAAGCTGCGTAAATCAGCATAACGAAGAACTTTACGATTATATTTTTCCTGGTGATCGCGCAAACCAATACCCGGATCATTTAAACCGCTACGCGGCATTTCCGAATGCATATCTACATGGGGGCCAAATTCTGTAGCGTAGTGAGTAGATTTGCTGCCCTGATCGAAATTGCTCCCGAATCCGGCCTTTGCGAGATTTTCCATAACGGAAGATGGTGTCGCATGCATATTGTGATTGCTGTGATCCATGCCTTCCATCGCACTCATGTCATGGCCACTGTGATCCATTTCAGCAGCATTCATATTGTGATGACTATGGTCTGGTTCGCTCTTGTTCGCAGTATTCATATCGTGAAGACTGTGATCAATCTTTGCAGGCGCTGTGTGATTACTGTGATCCATCCCAGACATATCCATTCCCATATCCTGATGACCAAGAACAGGTGCTGCATCAAGCGCGGGAATTTCAGCGCGCAGGTTTAAATTGGTTGTGAGTATGCCGCAGGTGAAGCCGGTACGATCTATGGTTTGTGCGAAAAGTGTGTGAGCTTTATCTGTATCCAGTGTCACTATCACATCATAGGTTTCGGCATTGCCTATACGAAATTCATCAACAATTACCGGTTGAACTGCTTGGCCATCAGCAGCAACGACTGTCATTTTTAATCTGGGAATACGCACATCAAAAATAGTCATGGCCGCGCCATTGATAAATCGCAAACGAATTTTTTCGCCGGGTTTACAAAAGCCAGTCCAGTTTTGGGCAGGGCTTACACCATTCATTAAATAAGTGTAACCACTAACGTCTGCAATATCTGTATCGCTCATGCGCATGCGATTCCACATGGCGCGTTCGCTCCAGGTTTGTGCAATGCCATTGGCTTTAATATCTGCCCATGTATCTGCAATAGTGCGTTCGCGGTAGTTGTAGTAGTGGCTCATTTTCTTGAGTCGCGAATAAATTTTTGCGGGCGCTGTATCGGTCCAGTCACTCAATAAAATAACCAAGTCGCGATCATAACTAATCGGGTCGGGCTCTTTGGGGTCAATAATAATCGCGCCCAGCAAACCAGTTTGTTCCTGAAAACCGGAATGGCTGTGATACCAGTAGGTGCCGCTTTGTTTTACGTCGAACTCATATTCAAATGTTTCGCCGGGTTTTATGCCCGCAAAATCAAAGCCGGGGGAACCGTCCATGGTGGAAGGCAAAATAATTCCGTGCCAATGAATTGAGCTGTCCTCATGTAAATTGTTAGTCACGCGCAAGCGCACGCGTTCACCTTCTTTCCAGCGCAAAATAGGTGCGGGCAAGCTGCCATTAACAGTAGTAGCGATTGAATTTTTACCGGTGTAATTCACAGTTTGGTAGCCAATCTGCAAATCAAACTGGTTACCGCTTAAAATTTTAACCTCGCTGTTTTTTGAATTTAAAAAAGTTTCCGCTGAAAGTGCTTGTGAGAATGGCAGTGCAGTTAATGCAACAGCTGAGGATGCACCTAGTACGAAATGTCTGCGAGATATCGGTGGTGAATTAAAAGTGTTCATTGAGCCTCCTGTTTTCAGCTCATGATAAGTAATCGATTTTTCGATAAGAATATATGTGTGCTTTTAAACGCTTTTTTTTTAGGGCGTAGCTATTTTAAGACGTAGCTGTGCCGTATTAGCTGAAAATGGGAGGTCGATAGAGGGAAGAAATATGCGGAGCGGGAAGTTTGCCTGAATAAAAATCTACTACGAGGGTAGTTGACTTAAGTACCCATAAAATCGGGTTGCTATTAGCGGTTGCCAATGAGCAAGAACCCATTGCGCAGTGCCCCATGTTTTTGCAGCAATCTGACGTGTGATGTTTTTGTGGCGAATGATCCGCATGATGCTCTACATCATCCGCATGAGACATAGCTGCCATGTCATGCATTGGCAATTCACTCATGTGATGATGTGAGCGTGTGTCTGAATTGCTGGCTGAAATCTGCGTTGATGTTTCTAACTCACATCTCATAGCCGCATTGGATAATACTTGGCAGGTAAAGGCCAAGAGCAGAAATGCGATCAGAAGATGTGAGTAGCGAGTCAGGGGCATTTTCAGTGTGCAAAAAAGTTGTTGGTGTGCAGCTTAGTTTAATTTCGGTATCCAGGTCTAGCCACAATTTTTCCCCGCGAAATTAAACTAGTTTTTTTGAAAGCTACCACTCAAGTCCGCCTGGTGCTCCAAGCCATCGTCCACCAAATTCAAATAATCCTTGCCAACTAACACGCCATTTAATGTCAGCACCGGTTTGCCCGTGCTTTGGGTAATTGCAATGTGATAAAGGCTTTTGCCAAAGCGGTAGCTCACCTTGTAACCCGGCCAGTTTTCTGGAATGCACGGGTTAATGTGCAACTGGTTACCAACACGGCTAATGCCCAAAAGCGATTCAATAATCAGGCGATAGAAAAGCCCGGCGGAGCCTGTGTACCAGCTCCATCCACCGCGACCAATATGGGGCGCAACGCCGTACACATCGGCGGCGACTACATAGGGTTCGGCCTTGTAAATGTTGAGCGTCTCCTCGGTATCGGTGTGGTTCAAAGGGTTGATAAGTGTGAGTAATTCCCAGGCGCGTTTGCTGTCGCCCAGCGCTGCAAAGGCCATAATTGCCCAAACTGCTGCGTGCGTATATTGGCCGCCGTTTTCGCGTACACCGGGAACATAGCCTTTGATATAGCCGGGGTTCATGGTGGACTTGTCGAAGGGTGGGTTTAGCAACTGGATCAAGCCGTGATCGCGGCGCACCAAATGTTTATCCAGAGATTCCATAGCGGTTTGCGAATGTGTATCGCTACCAGCACCCGAAAGCACAGACCAGCTTTGGGAAATGGAATCTATAGCGCACTCACTATTGGTTGCTGTGCCAAGCGCAGTGCCATCGTCAAACCAGGCGCGCTTGTACCAGGCGCCGTCCCAGGCGTGCATTTCCAGATTACGGCGAAGCTGGAAGGCTTCTTTTTCACAGAACTCAACGTAAGCCTGGTCGTTATAAATACCTGCCAAATCCGCAAATTTGACGAGCACATCGTACAGGAAGAACCCGAGCCAAACGCTTTCGCCCTTGCCGTGAATGCCCACCAGGTTCATGCCGTCGTTCCAGTCACCCGATCCCATAAGTGGAATGCCGTGCTCGCCATAGCGTAAACCATGTTGTATGGCGCGTTGGCAATGCTGGTAAACGGTGGCTGCCTCGGCAGAGTGGCCGGGCAGGTCGTAATAGGATTCCTCATCAGGATTAAGTTCGCGACCGTCGAGGAAGTGCAAGCGTTCATCCAGCACACTGGTATCGCCCGTGGCCTGCACGTAGCGACAAACGGCTGCGGGCAACCACAGGTAATCATCCGAGCACCGTGTGCGCACACCGCGACCAATGGGTGGGTGCCACCAATGTTGTACATCGCCCTGCGGATATTGGCGTTGCGCGCTGCGTATTAAGTGTTCCCGCATTAGCTCAGGGCGCGTATGTACCAGCGCCATGGTGTCTTGCAATTGATCGCGGAAACCGTACGCGCCGCCAGACTGGTAATAGCCGCTACGGGCCCAAATGCGGCAAGCCAGGGTTTGATACATGAGCCAACCATTGGCAAGCATATTGATGGATTCGTCGGGTGTTTCAACTTGCACGGCACTAAGGGTTTGTTGCCAGTAAGCCTGAACCCGTTGCAACGCGGCGCGTGCAGTGCCGGTCAGGCGCAGGCGTTGTGCCAGCGCACGTGTCTGGGTGAGATCGTGGCCGGAGCCCAGACGGAAAATCAGCTCGCGACTTTGGCCGTTGCCCAGCTCAAACGGGACTTGAATCGCACCGCAGGGATCAAACGCAGCACCCAGTCTGCCGGAGAGCTGCACTCGGCTCATGGCATCGGGGTTAGAGATTGAGCCGTTGCGGCCAAGGAATTCTGTACGGTCACCGCTCAGGGTGCGCGATATATCATCCACATCGAAAAAAGAAACGCGACTGCCAAATTCGGTGCTGTAGGCGTTGTAGGCAAACAAAGCTCCGCTGGTAGCATCGATTTCGGTGACTACGTGCATAGCTGTTTTGCTGCGTAAATCACCCAGCACCCATTCCACATAACCAGTTGCTGATAAGCGGCGGTTGCGGCCGGATTGATTGCGCACTTTGAGCACGGAATATTTCACCGATTCGACCAGATCCACGTAGACCCAAAGCTCGGAAACAATCCCATCTTCAATATGTTCAAACACGCTATACCCAAAACCGTGACGCGTTATGTAAGGCGTTTTGCTGCGGCATGGCAGGGGCGAAGGTGACCAGAAATGGCCGGTTTCTTCATCGCGCAGGTAAATCGCTTCGCCGCCGGTAGCGCCAACGGCATCATCGCTCCAGGGCGTAAGGCGATATTCATGGGCGTTCTCGCTCCAGGTGTAGGCGAGGCCGCTTTCGGTCACCACGCTGCCAAAGTTAGGATTGGCGAGTACATTTACCCACGGCAGGGGTGTGACCTGGTCAGGATGGGTGACTATGACGTATTCGCGTCCGTCGGCGCTAAAGCCGCCAAACGGGTTGCGCAAGCGCAGATCGGGTAGGGGCAAATCTTGCGGTTCTTCGGCTCGGTAGCGACGGCTGGGTTTTAAGCGCGGGATGCGCTTTTCTACCGGTGGGCGGCGATTGATCTGCTCAAGTAAAGTGCCGCGTCCGTCTGCGACAATTACCCGCGCTACCGATTGCAAAAGCACGCGGTCTTCATGGGAGATTTGCTCCGCAGAGCGCACGAAAATACCGCCGGGTCGGTCAATGGTATTGGCTTCGGTGCCGGTTGCAATCAGGCCAATAATTTGGTCTTGCAGACGTTGACGATAACCCGCGTGATCCTCGTTCCAAATAACCAGATCCACCATCAGGCCTTTCATACGCCAGTAAATGTGGCATTGAATAAGCTGGCGAGCCAGTTCGATATGGTCGCTGTTGGCGATTTTCAAAAGTACTATGGGTAAGTCGCCGGAGATTGCATAACCCCACAAACCAGATTGGCCCCGACGATTTTGCTGGATGATTGCGGGATCGGCACGCAGGCCAGAATGGCTGTAAATGACCGAGCGGGCGAGGCGACGATACAGAAGTGCGTCTGATTCGTTGGCGTTAATCTGGCGCAAGGTCACGCCGCTATGGGTTGCGGCCAGGTCAAAAGCGCGGTCCGCAAAATGATAATCCTGATACTTCTCAATCATTATCATGCTGGCATCGCGGCTAACAGCAGCGCCGGTAACATAGTTGAGCGTTATCCATTGATCGGCTTCCAGCACTATCTGGCAGCGAATTGCCACCACTGGATCCAGCACCGATCCCTGGCTGCCCGATAATTCATCTGTCTCGGTCAAGGCTTTGGGTGATACGAGCGTACGGCCACGGCCAATGAATTTAAGGCGATCAGTTTCGTAAGAAACTTTAGTCACTTCGCCGCCCTGAACGGCGAGCAAGTGGAACATCCAGGGCGTGAATTCTTCGGCAGAACGGGGGCGCTTGGTACAGAGCAGGGCGCGGTTGTTAGGCAAAATTTCCGTCTGCACAAAGAGTTTGCCAAAAGCAGTTTGGGTTGCATCGGCGGCTTGGGTGCCCAATACAACTTCTGCATAGCTAGTGACTTCTATGACGCGGCGGCGACCTGAGCGGTTGGTGATGCGCACCCGGCGCAATTCAATATCGTCCTCAGGAGATACCACGATTTCCGAATAGGTTTCGATATCGCTATCGCGACGGCGATATTCCGCACGGCCTTCGCTAAACATGGCGGCGTAGCTATCGGCGCGTTTCAAAGTGGGTTGATGGGCTGCCGACCAGAAATCTGCGCTCTCCACATCCCGCACATAAATAAAACTACCCCAACTGTCGCAGGTGGTGTCCTCGCGCCAGCGCGTCACGGCAAATTCACGCCAGCGGCTATAGCCTCCGCCCGCGTTGGTAAGCATAACTTGGTAGCGACCGTTGGAGAGCAACTGCACATCCGGGGTTGGGGTGTCCGCGCCAATCGCTGTGTGGACCGAACCTTCGGTGGTATCGAAGAAAGCGCTGCCTTCGTTATCTTCCGCGCTGCGGTTGTGGATGACAGTGCGTTTTGGGATTCGCTCTTGCAAGAGCAGCAAGGTCGATTGTAAGGCCGGGTCTGATTCGAAGCGGGCTTGCATGGGGCGGTTCAACAAGACATAGGCGAGTGACAACAAACTCATGCCTTGGTGATGAACCATGAAAGAGCAAATAAGCGCGTTGGTTTGGCCACGGTTTAAGCGGGCGGGTGTGTAATCCATGGCCTCATAAAATCCGTAGCGCCCCTCTAAACCAATGGCTGAAAGACGGCGCAAATTATCGCAAGCTGACTCAGGGTCAACCATAAGCGCCATCACCGTTGCATAAGGGGCAATTACTGTGTCTTCAGACAAGCCGCGCTTTAATCCAAGCCCGGGCACACCAAAGGCGTGATATTGGTAATTCAGTGAAGCATCAACCGTGTTGTAGCCAGATTCCGAGATTCCCCAGGGCAAACCACGCTGTTTACCATAGGCAATTTGGCGCGCAACGGCACCGCGGCAGGTTTGGTCGAGCAGTGTATTGTCATAGGTAGGCATCACCAGCATGGGCATGAGGTATTCGAACATGGAGCCGCTCCAGGACACCAGGGTCGGCTCACCACCCGTACTGGTGCGCAGGCGGCCAAGGGCAAACCAACTCTCTTGCGGCAACTGGTCCTGGGCGATGGCAATGAAATTACACAAACGTGCTTCCGAGGCGAGCAAATCATAGAAGCTGGCATCGCGGCGGAAATCATCTACGTTGTAACCAATGGCCAGGAGCTTGCGGTTGGGGTCGTACAAAAATTCGTAATCGATAGTGGCGAAGTCAGTGCTCTGTGCCACTAGCTGGTTAATTGTCTTGATGCGTTCTTTGGCGCGTTCATGGGCCACCCTGTAAAAACCGCGTTTTTCATCAAGCCATGCTTGTTCCGCGAGCGTGAATTCGGGGTTGGGAACAAGGCTGGTGGCCAGTATTTGGTGGGCGAGCAAAACGTCCTCGTAGCGAGCCAGTTCCTCCAAGGTGGGAATGCGGTCAAAGTCATTGAGGTGCGCGATATTTGACGGGGGATCAGCTAGTTCCAGCCAGGGCGCGAGGAAGAATAATTCTTTGTGAACAGCACCGGTTTGCCGGATAAAAGCCTGCGCCCAAAAACCGGCCTCGGTATCCAGCAATGTATCAAATTGTTCACTGACCATCGCCGAGCCCGCGAGAATGGGGTTCAGGAAATGCAGCATGCCTTTCAATGTGTTGGGTTGAGCGTTTGAAGCGGCTTTTACCAAATTGATTAGCTGTGCAATCAAAGGCTGATGGGGCAAGGGGGAGTTGTCTGCCAGTATCAACAAGGTATCCATCAATCCATCAAACACCTGTGGTCCTGTAATCGGGTGTTTGGGTAGATCGATAAGCCCCGCACGTAAGGTCAGTAAATGGCCCACCAGATTGCCACTGTCTACGGTGGAGATGTAACGCGGGGGCAAAGGTTGGAGGTTACGGGTGTCGTACCAGTTATAGAAATGGCCGAAGTGCCGTTCCATTTTACCCATGGTGTCAAATGTGTCGGTGGTACGAACAAGAAGCTCACCGGTAGTACTGTAGCCAAAATCGTAAGCGGTAAGATTGGAAAGCAATGCCAAGCCTATATTGGTAGGCGAGGTTCGGTGCGCAATGATGGGACCGGGGTCTTCCTGCATGTTATCCGGCGGCAGCCAGTTATCTTCCGCTGTGACAAAACGATCAAAGAAAGCCCAGGTTTTTCGCGCAATTTTGCGCAGAAACACCAGGTCGCGGCTCGGTAAATCAGCGGCTTTTGGCTCTGCAGGTTGGCTGATTTTCCAGGCAATATAGGGCGTTGCCAACCACAGCAAAATAACCGGTGCTGCAGCCACCAAGCCAAATGGATTGAGCAAGCTGAGGCCGAGTATGGCGATTATGCTTATCGCATAATTGGACCACATGATCCTGGCGGTTTCGGGCAGGCTGGAGGCGTCACTGTTGTAGGAGTAAACGTTCCATTCCAGCAACAGGCGACGGGTAAACAGCACTCGGCCCATGCTACATAAAATAGCGGCAAGGCTATAGAGCGCCTCGTGCGGCAAGCAGCCTAAACGAAACGCCGCTTGGGCAACATTGCGTGCAGCAGATTTCACTACCGCCGCAAGATGTTCCTGAAGGCTCACTTCCTCTGGCTTTATCAAGGTATCTACCACCGCAAACAGCAGCGTTGGGATGAGAATAATGCCGGTAACCGTGAGCGTCCAAAACCAGACATCACCCGCAATGCACCAGCCGAGCAGGAGCAATAACAGGAGCGCTATGGGCGCGAGGCTGCGCACCAAATTGTCCATAATTTTCCAGCGCGATAAGGCAGACAGCGGATTCCCTGCACTTTTGCCATTAGCGCCGGGCACACGCGGTAAAATCCAACTGGCGATTTGCCAGTCACCGCGAATCCAGCGCGAGCGGCGGGTAACATCGGCGGTGTAATGGGTGGGATATTCCTCTAAGAGTTGAACATCGCTAATAAGGCCAGAGCGTGCATGGCAACCTTCCAACAAGTCATGGCTGAGGATTCGATTTTCTGGCAGGCGATCTTTGAGTGTGAACTCAAATGCATCTATGTCGTAAATTCCTTTGCCGATAAACGAACCTTCGTTAAACAAGTCCTGGTAAATATCGGAAACCGAGCGAGTGTAGGGGTCAATACCCGGTTCACTGCCAAATAAGCGCGCATACACTGAGCGGTTTGCGCCCGCCATACTGGCGGCAATACGAGGCTGTAAAATTCCGTAGCCACCAATGACACAGCGTTTATTTTTATCAAAGCGTGGACGATTTAGCGGATGAGCCATGGTGCCCACAAATTCACGGGCGCTATCGCGTGGCAGTTGGGTATCCGTATCCAGCGTTATGATGTATTTCAATTCGTGCAGTTTTGCGGTCTTGCCCACAATCAGTGAAAACTTCGCCCGTGCCGCTTGGTCGTTGTCCGCATCTGCGCGCAAAAAAGCGTTGAGATCAGCAAGCTTGCCGCGCTTACGCTCGTGGCCCATCCACACCTGATCCACCGCGTTCCATAAACGCGGGCGATGGAATAAAAAAAAGCGGCTTGTCTCTGGCTCAATGCGAGTGTCGCCATCAAATGTATCGATTAGCGGATACTTTTCATTGAGCCGTTCAATACCTTTCTGCGCGTACTCCAATAGAGTTGAATCGGAAGGCAAAACTTCTTCAGCGGCATCACCAAAATCTGTGAGCAAAGCGAAATATAAGTTGGCGTCGCGGTTGCCGAGGAAGCGAACTTCAAGAGCTTCCAGCAACTCATCGGTGTGCTCAATGGAGCAAAGCAGGGTGGGAATTACCACCATGGTGCGAGCATCCTTGGGCAAGCCGTCGTCAAAGTTCATGCGTGGCAACAAGGTTGGTTTGACCATCATCATAGCCAGCCAATTCACCAGCGCTGAAGCCAACTGGCTAGTAGCAATTAAGGCCAAAATACCTATTACCCACAAGGGCCAACCATCGACGTCACTCGCTCGCACTTGCGCTAACAAACCACTGGAAAAAAGCAGCGTGAGCAGCACAATACTGCCTACATGCAGGCTTAAGGGGAAATACCCGGCAATACGTCGCAAACCAGTCATTATGGGTAAGCGCGCTCTTACGGCTCGCTCTAGCTGTGGTAAACCCTTATCAACAAGGTAGTAACCTACGTGGGCAGTGTGCGCTTTATCAGGATCGCTTTTATTAGCGGATGCATGTGCAAGTTGAATGGCAGAGTTTGCAATTTCTCCTTCCGAAAATTTGCTGTGCTTGGCAAGATTATCAATCACACGACGATAAGAGTCGCGTGTTGCAAAATCCATTTTTCGATAAATATCCGCAGGGTCCTGATGCAAAGTTTTTTCAACCACACTCATTGCTTCCACAAAGTAGCGCCAATCAGTTGCACCCAACACACGCAAGCTGCCAATGCTATTGCTAATTGAAACCTGATCAGCAGCTTGTTGCTGGGTTTCAATTAAAACCATTTGTTCAATCGTTAAACTGGATTCGGCAAGGCGTTGCTCAATCCAGGTAAGCGGCAATGCAAGAGCGGGGCCGTGGCCTTGTAAACGGCGAGTAAGTTCCGCCACAAATGAACTCACCATAGGTGGATTGGAACGCGCCATATCGGCGATAACCACAATCAAATTTTTTGGATCGCGCTCGGCTATTTCAATCATGGAATTCGCCCATTCCTGGGCTTTATTAAAATATTCGCGTGAGCTGCTAATGCGTGCAGCAACACGTCGTAAATTTTCAATTAGCGCGAGCCGCAACATAATCGGCGTGGCCCAAAGTTCACCCAAGGTTAAGGGGTTGAGTGTTTGATAGGCTGCAATAAATCGGCTCAGGGTTTCTATATCTATACGGCCATCTCCGTGAGAAATAACCGCTAAGGCTAAATCGTAAACACGGGGTAAACCTTCTGAGGGGCCATCGGCTAATCGTGGCAGTTCGCGGTTAAAACGTTTGGGAAGATGTTTGCGTGCAGTGCGAATTTGTTCTTCGATTAAATAAAAATTATCGAGCAACCACTCGCCCGCGGGTGCAATGCGAGTTTTGGTTTTTACTGTTTCAGTGAGCAGCGCGCGACAATCGAGTAACACTTGCTCGTTGTCATCGAGGCGCTCCAGCAAGCGCGTACTTTTTGCCAAGGGACCTAAATGATGAATGCCGGCAAGTGCCCTGCCATGTTGCTCCATTTGATCAGCGCTGAATAATTCGGCGCGCAGGGGAGGCTGGTTATCTTGTTCCAGATTGTCATTGCGTCCAAACAGACGTCCAGTATCTAACTCCAGGGTTTTACCCCAGCTCGTTGGTTTCATAATGTCAGCCTTGGGAAATAAATATTTTTAGTCTCTTTTCTTAAGAAAGAGCCAATTCAAAAATAAAAATTGCTGACTACTTCGTCTGTACGCTAACCGGCTTAGCTGCGCTTGAACTTAAGCGCCAAATAACATTGCCTACATCGTCTGCAACCAGTAAACCGCCTTTGCGATCAAGCGCGACTCCAACCGGGCGGCCATAGGCTTCGCCTTGCTCGCTTAAAAATCCGGTGAGCACATCAATTGGCATACCTTGCGGCTTACCATTTGCGAAGGGCACAAAAATAACTTTGTAGCCGCTAGGTGGTTTGCGATTCCATGAACCGTGCTGACCAATAAACATGCCCGAAGCGAAAGTGGTGCCTAGCGTTTTACCGTCGGAAGCTGCGAGTCCGAGCGGAGCTGTGTGTGAACCAAGCGCATAATCGGGAACAAGGGCGGTGGCCACTAAATCGGGGCGGGGTGGTTTTACACGTGTATCAACATTGGAACCAAAATAACTATAAGGCCAACCGTAAAAGGCACCGTCTTTTACGGAGGTTAAATAATCTGGAACCAAATCATTACCCAACTCATCGCGTTCATTAACGACTGTCCAAAGTGCGTTTGTAACCGGCTCCCATGCGAGTCCGTTGGGGTTGCGCAAACCGCTGGCAAATACGCGTGAAGAACCGGTTTTTGTATCAACTTCTAAAATAGCAGCGCGCTCGGCTTCTACATCCATACCGCGTTCAGCCACATTGCTATTTGAGCCGACAGTTACGTAAAGCATTTTGCCGTCGCGATTGGCAATTAAATTTTTAGTCCAATGATGATTAATATCGCCGGCAGGCAAAGCACTTATGCGAATCGCCGGCGAGTTGATGCGAATGTCACCGGGCGTGTAATGAAAACGCAAAATGGCATCTGAATTTGCAACATAAAAATCATTGCCAATTAATTCCATTCCAAAAGGTGAGTTGAGTCCTTCCAAAAAAACGGACTGCAATTCTGCAACGCCGTCACCATTGGCATCGCGCAATAAGGTAATTCTGTTTGCGCTTGGTGTGGCAGAACCCGCGCGTTTCATTGCAACTTTCATCGCCAAACCTTTCACGCCTTTGCCTTCTTCCGGTTTTGGTGGCGCATTAGTTTCTGCAACTAGCACATCGCCATTCGGTAAAACATAGATCCAGCGTGGATGATCCAATTTTGTCGCAAACGCATTTACCTGGGTGCCATCGGCCGCTAGTGGAATTTTATTTGCTGGCCAACCAATAGCTTTTGCAATTTTTATGGTGGGTACTAAAGATTTTTCTGGCGCAGGCAATGTGGGGTTGGGGCCCACACCTACATTAGTTGGTGCTGAAGCAGCTTGGGCATTTATAACAAAGGTTAACAATTTCACAGTAATGGATATGGTAAAAATGCTGCGCAAGCCAAGGCTCACAATATTTTTTATGTAATACATTTTTCCGATAATTTGCATAACCAATTCCCGTTAATAGATCTATGGAAGGATCAGGCGTTTGACAAAAAACATTCGCTAGGGTTTTGGAGGATACGCTTGGGTAAGCGGGCGCTCGGTTCGTCAACACACGGAAATCTTTGTTCCGCCTGGGCAGAATTTATGAGCGTTACCGCACCGACGAAAAGGACTTGCGCGCCTAGTGTGGGCACTGTTGGTTCGCACCAGAGTTTTTTACTGTTCAGTCTGTATGAGATTTTAAAAGAGGATTTTTTATGAGTACTTATGATGATTTTAGTGTCAGTCGTTTTAAAAATTTCCTTGCAGCGCACAAACCACGTGCCTGGAAGCAAGAGGCGCCACTGGATATGACTGTTTATTCAAAGCCGGAACCAACTTCCAAAACGCGTATTCCGTCCAAGAACTCATTTACAAATGCGGTAACTGAATCTGTTGTGCATCAACATCTTGGGTAATCCAGGAAACATGTGAGTAGAAGGAATCGGTTAAATGAAAAGGAATCTTTTCTGAAAAGGAAGTTGCATCATTAGAAAATACCGCTGTGAGTGAGGCACATTTATGACAATTACCCTAAGCGACATTGGAAAATTACGTAACCAGGCAAGTGATCACATAGAGCAGGGTGCAATTACCCCAAGCTACACGGCAGATCGGCTAGAAGTTATCAATTTATTGAATCAAGCCTTGGCGACTGAGTTGATATGTGTGCTGCGCTATCGTTGCCACCATTTTATGGCGCGCGGAATTCAGGCAAAAAATGTTGCTGCTGAATTTCTTGTCCACTCCAACGAAGAGCAAGCTCACGCTGATCAAATCGCTGCGCGAATTGTACAGTTGGGCGGGGAACCAGACTTTTCTCCCAATACATTAACATCGCGCAGCCATGCAGAATATCAGGTAGGCGCTTCGCTTGCTGATATGATTAAAGAAAATTTAATTGCAGAACGCATCGCAATTGATAGTTATCGCGAGTTAATTCAGTACATTGGCGATAAAGATTCAACGACAAGTCAAATGTTGAAATCGATTCTCGCCGTGGAAGAAGAACATGCAGATGAACTTGCCGATTTCTTGCAAGATCTTCCCGAAAGCATCCAATAGTAATTCTGGTTAATTGCTGTCATATACTGGTTTAGATGAGAGAGGTTAGCATGGAAACCCATGAGCATGACATGGTCACATTATTCCAACAGTTAGGTCTGCCCTCTGGTGAAGATGACATCCAAAACTTTATAGAGGAGCATCCACTCAATGCGGAAACTAATATTTTCGATGCAAGTTTTTGGACTCCAGCCCAAGCAAAATTTTTACGCGAGCAAATAAAAGCAGATGCAGATTGGGCGGTTGTTATAGATACGCTTAACACCAGCCTTCGGCAATAAAATACTTGGTCTTCCCCAAAAAATAATGCGCCTTTTGGCGCATTATTTTTTTCTGCCGAATGATTTACGCCCTGGCTGCGGCTAGATCCTGATAATCGCCAATTAACTCTTTAAAAATCGCTTGGGCCGCTGCTGTTTCTTCGGTTGATTGGGTTTCAACCACCAAGGCTATTTGCCCGGCCTTAATTGCATCATTAACCAATTCAGATAAGGGTTTTGCTTTAGCCGCTGCGCCTGCAGATGCACCTAATATACCGCCAATTCCTGCACCCCAACCCATCATGACTAAAGGCGCGATTAATGGGCTTGCTACAAATAAAGTAACGTTGGCCGCTACCAATGCGACTTGTGCCAGCCCACCAATAGTCATACCTACTGCTGTACCTACTGCACCATCGACCAAAACTTCTTTAAGAACTTCATTGCTTCCTTCAGTTGATCTGTGAGTAGGTGCGACTGACTGAGAATCGAAAATTTGTAAACGCGAACGCGGTATGCCGCTACCCATTAATTGCGTATATGCAGTTTCGGCTTGGTCGCGATGAGAGAAAAATCCTGAAATATAATGCCGATAAGTGCTCATAATAAATTACCTGATGTTTATATTTCACACGTCGTATTTTTTCATTGCTGTTCGAGATTGTAGAAATCAATTAATGATTTTTTCCAGTTTGTCGTCTTGAATATTTTTTAAAGCGTTGCGCATCTCTAATAGAATAAAAGCATCAGCTAAATCATCGTCAATATCAGGTGAATTGTCTTCAACAATTGAATGATATTTTTCAATGAGATTTCTAACATCCTCAGCGATGCTGTCGCGGTAGTTTGCTAAATCTATATGAGCGACATGTGTCATTGTGTGCCTCTTTGGTAGAAAAAAATGAGTGAGTTTAGATTACGAAATGCACACGAAAGACTCTGTTCGGCAACGAACGGATTCAGCATAGGTTTCAGTTCAGTCTTGGAACTGTAGTTGCTGTTATTAGTAGTTGCTTTTATTAGGAGTTGCTTTTATTAGCGGTTACTGTAATTAAAAGATTCCATAACTATTAATTAACAGTGTATTGAAGCTGATTAGAGGAATTAAACATGTTGCATACACTACATGATTTGGAAAGTTTTACTGTGAATGCTGCTGACGGCTACATAGGAAAAGTAAAAGATTTTTATTTTGACGACAGAACATGGACGATTCGTTATCTGGTTGCTGAAACAGGGACATGGTTAAAAAATCGCAAGGTTTTGCTGCCTGCAACAGCCATTAAATTTGTTAACCTGCAAGAGAAAAATCTGACGTTGGATATTTCCATGTATCAGGTTAAAAATGGACCAGCTATTGATGACAATATTTCCCTCACGCCACAAACTGAAATTGATTATCTCAGCTACTATGGTTATTCATTTTATCGCGGTGTTACCGATGCGCATGGTTATGATCAAGAAGATGACAGAAAGCTTGCTGAAATTTTTGCATGTATAGATGCAGTAAGACGTACCTATGGTGATCGCCATTTGCGCAGCTGCCAGGAAATCATTAATTACGATATTGAGGCCAGCGACAGTGATGTTGGTTATTTGCAGGGCATGGTGTTTGATGAAGATACCTGGTCTGTATCTTATTTAATGGTGAATACCAGTAACTGGTGGTTAGGGCATCAAGTATTAGTAGAGCCCCAATTGATCAAGGATATAAGTTGGGGAGATGCGAGAATATACGTGGATATGTTGCGCCAGCAAGTTCAGGATGCCCCCATTTTTGATCCCGACACACTGGCTAGCCTCGATAAAAATCTCGGCGAACATCTTTATCAACGCAATAAAAATATTTACGAAAAAAAGCCTCTGTTTAAGCTTGTTTAAATCCCAGATAACAAACTGTTTAGTGCCTACTAAGCAGTTTGTTCCCTCCAGGTTACTTTGATAGCATCCCGCCTGTATTTAGAACCCATTCATTTTGGTGTTACAATCTTTCTAATCATTGACCGTTTAAGCCATGGCTTTGCTTTCACGTATGCGAAGCTGCTATTTTTATAATTTATAAATATGAAGACACCACTAATAACTCGAGAAGGTCTGGAAAAGCTCAAGGCTGAGCTAGATCATCTATGGCGCGTTGAACGCCCGGACACTACGCAAAAAGTAAGTTGGGCTGCAAGCCTGGGCGACCGCTCTGAAAATGCGGACTATCAATACAATAAAAAGCGTTTGCGTGAAATTGATCGCCGTGTGCGTTATTTGCGCAAATGCATTGAGGATTTAAAAGTCGTAGATTACTCACCTGTGCAAGAGGGCAAGGTATTTTTTGGAGCCTGGGTAGAAATAGAAAATGATGACGGCGAGCAAAAGCGCTTCCGCATAGTCGGCTACGATGAAATTTTCGACACCAAAGATTATATTTCCATTGATTCCCCCATGGCGCGCGCGCTCATCAAAAAAGAAGTGGATGATGAGGCAGTCGTGCGTACAGAAGCGGGGAAGTTTGTTTGGTATGTAACTAAAATAGAATATCAGAAGTGATCTGAAAGACTCGCCATTCCGTGAAAGCCGGAGACGGCGAATCCTTAGATTTGTTAAGCTTGCTTGTGGTTAAAAACCTCTAAATAAAATTCCAGTTCTGCTTCAATCGCTTTTTGAATCGTTTCTGCCTGCCTGAAACCATGGCCTTCTTCTGCAAAGGTCACGTAGGCTGTTTTAATTCCTTTTGATCTTAATGCTGCAACCATAGCCTCTGCTTGATTCGGTGGTACAACTTTATCCTTTAACCCCTGTAAAAAAATCACCGGACAATTTAATTGCTCAATGTGATGAATAGGTGAGCGAGCGCGATAAAGGTCTTGTCGTGCTGGGTATTCGCCTACCAAAGAATCCAAATAACGCGCTTCAAATTTATGGGTGTCTTTGGCAAGTGCTTCCAGGTCGCCAATACCATATAAACTTGCACCGGCCTTAAAAGTATCGCTAAAGGTGAGTGCTGCAAGTACAGTGTAACCACCTGCGCTGCTACCGCGAATGGCGACTTTGTTTTTATCAACCAAGCCGCGTTCAATTAAATAGCGCGCGCCGCTGCATACATCAATAACATCAGTTACACCCCAATTATTTTTTAAACGATCACGATATTCACGGCCATAACCCGTGCTGCCGCGATAATTCACATCCAACACCGCAAAGCCACGGCTGGTCCAAAATTGAATTTTAATATTAAGCGATGTTTCTGTTGCGCCAGTGGGACCACCGTGACACATCACAATCAGTGGTGGGCGTAAGTTTTGAGGAATGATGGCGCTTTTATTTTTAGGTGCGTAATAAAATCCATGAGCAATTTCGCCATCGGTTGTCGCAAAGCTAATAGCCTCAGGTTGGGCAATATCATCACTGCTTAATAGGCCGGGATTTGCGGGAAGTACAGCTTTTATTTGGTGCTTGTAAAAACGATAAAGGACAGTGGATTGAACGGCGCCAGCTGCCAGGAAGTATGCCTGTGAGTTGTAGCAGTGAACACCCGCAATATCTTTAAAATCATTTGGAATTGTCGTGAGCGATTTATTTGGGATATTGATTAAGCCCAGATTCCATTGTCCCTTTTGGCTAAAACAACAAAATATTTCTGTGTGATTAAGGAACCCATAAGTGCTCATACCGAATATCCATTGCGGTGTTGCAAACTCCGCGGGCATATCACAAATACAGTCGACAATGTCTAGTTTGTCAGTGCTAGGGCTTTGGGCGCGATTACCGTCGGCGCTATTGAAAGTATGGCGATAAATATTCCACCAGTTATTGCGATCAGAGACAAAAAATAATTCGTCGTTTGGCGACCATTGGGGTTGGAACACAGATTCTGTTTTGCTGCCTGCAATAAATTGTGTGGTAGTGATATCTCCCGCAGCATTGATGCTTGCACAGTAGCATTCGCTACCATCCCATGGCATTTGCGGATGGTTCCAGCATAAGTAACTTAATTTATCGCTGGTGGAATTTAAACGCGGATTGCTGTAAAAATCGGCTCCGCTCACCAATACTTGTACATTGCCTTTTAAATCAATCGCCACAATTTCACTGCGCTCATAGATTTGTGCGGCGTGATTCGCGTGGGTGTGGTCTTCACGAATACATATTAAACGCTGCCTTCTTTGGTCCCAGCAAAAATCAGCGTATCGATAATTATCCGGTGCTGAAAGCGCTTCTAATGTATGTGTTGCACGGTCAATTACATAAATACCTTGGTCGGCATCCAGCACACAAAAAATACGCTCAGGCGTTACCAAATAACTTGAACCACCATATTCGTGTGCACGTGAGCGAACGCTATGAGGCGCCGCTAATACATCTTGACGCGCGCCATTGGTGAATAATTGAACTAAAGCGTTGCGGCCTTTTTCAGCCGGGCGTGATTCAAGCCAAAACACATCCAGGCCACAGGCTTGAGGCTCACTGATTTTGGCGCTCTGTTGCGTCAACATTTCTGCGGTTATGGGTGAAGGCCAATTTCCGTAAGTATTAGTCATTGATGAAGCCCAGCAATTTCTGATGATGTATTGTGGCGGCTCCAGAAATTCTTTTACAGTTTTTATTTCTCCCAATTTCCGCTTTAATGGCGCATTGTTGGTCAAGAACCCAATCCATTTTATGAACTTTTCACCTGCCAAGTTGCTGCCCAAGCTTCCACAAACATCGCCGAATGTTTGGTGGGTCGCGTTATCTGGCGGGCTGGATTCTTGTGTTTTATTGCATTCGCTCGCGGCTTTACAGCTGCCCGTTAAGCTGCACGCTTTACACGTTAATCACCAGATTTCTCCCAATGCAAATGCATGGCAACAACATTGTGCGGATTTGTGTGCAAGGCTAAACATTCCCTTTACGGCAGTGAGTGTTCATGTTGAAAATAGCGGGCGCGGGATTGAAGATGCTGCGCGTGAAGCGCGATATAAAGTATTCGAGCAACATCTTGCGGAGGGGGATTATCTGCTCACTGCTCACCATGGAGATGACCAAACCGAAACCATGCTGCTGCGCCTCATGCGCGGTACCGGTCCCCGCGGTCTGGCCGCCATGGCCCAGCAGCGGCCTCTAGGTGCAGGTATCTTGTATCGCCCGCTGTTAAGTTTCATGCGGGCCGATCTGGAAGCCTACGCGCAAGCTGCCGATTTGAGTTGGGTTAATGATGAAAGCAATGCTAATGACCATTACGACCGCAACTACCTCCGCAATCAGGTGATGCCGCTATTGCGTAATCGCTGGCCATCGTTCGCGAACAAATGGCAACAGACCGCTGATTTATGTGCTGCCAATGAAGCTTTAATTGAGGAATTGGCGGTACAGGATTTAGCTTTAGCTGATTTTAATCTTGAGCTTGTAGGCACCAGTATCAGCCTTGCGTATCTCGAAGGGCTATCTGTCAGTCGTCGCCACAACCTGGTCCGTAATTGGTTGCGCAGACAAGGCTTGAGTACTCCGGAGCAGCAGCATCTGGATCAAATCGAACAGCAAATTATTGCTGCCAGACAGGATGCAGAGACTCAGGTAACTTGGGGCAATGTGTCGTTACGCGTTTATCGGAACAGAGTCTATGCATTGCCTTCTGCTAATTTACCGTCCGTACCTGAAATCTTGCCCAGCTTTGCCCCTGTTATTGAATTGCCATCAGGTTTCCAGCTTAGGTTTGAGTTGCGAGAAAGAGACGCGAAACCTTTGTTAAAAGCCGATCTTCTGTTAAAAGCCGATCTTCCCAATTTGCATTGCCGTTTTCGCCAGGGCGGTGAGCGCTGCAAACCCACTGGACGTAACCACTCCCAGACTTTGAAGCGTTTGTTGCAGGATTACGGTCTGGAGCCTTGGTTGCGCGAGAGCCTGCCACTCATTTATAGCGGCGATACTTTGGTGGCCGTAGCAGATCTGTGGATTTGCGAGGGTTACCAGGCCGAGGCGGGCGGTTATTGCCTGAAATACGAGCGAACCTCAAAATCAACTGGCTCATAAGACAGCTTTTCGTTGAGCCAGCATCCTCTTTCGGGTAGACTGGCGCCCCGTCCTGAAAGATAAACCTCACGCCCCGCAACGGGTGCAAATTTGATCGTTTATCTCCATCTCTTTGTTTATTTACAGCTCAATCAATTACTTGCAATTAGGTTTTCAATGACACGATATATATTCGTTACCGGCGGTGTTGTTTCTTCTTTGGGGAAAGGCATTGCGTCTGCCTCTTTGGCGGCCATCCTTGAAGCTCGGGGTCTGAAAGTGACCATCATGAAGCTCGACCCCTACATCAACGTTGACCCCGGTACCATGAGCCCCTTCCAACACGGCGAAGTTTTCGTAACTGAAGACGGTGCAGAAACGGATTTGGATTTGGGCCATTACGAGCGTTTCATTCGTACCAAAATGACTCGTCGCAACAATTTCACCACTGGCCGTGTCTATGAAACCGTGCTGCGCAAAGAGCGTCGCGGAGATTATTTGGGCGGTACTGTACAAGTTATTCCACACATCACGGATGAAATTAAACGCCGCATTTTGGAAGGCGGCCGCGATGTTGATGTTGCGTTGGTAGAAATTGGCGGAACTGTAGGCGATATTGAATCCCAACCATTCCTTGAAGCTGTGCGTCAGTTAAAAGTAGAAATGGGTTCACGTGCGTTGTTGATGCATTTGACATTAGTTCCTTACATTGCAACCGCAGGCGAAACTAAAACCAAACCAACACAGCATTCCGTAAAAGAATTGCGTTCAATTGGTTTGCAACCCGATATTTTGTTGTGCCGTTCAGAAAAATTGGTTGATGAAGATTCACGCCGCAAAATTTCCCTGTTCACCAACGTTGCCGAGCGCGCTGTTGTGCCTCTGCCAGACGCAGACACCATTTACTCAATTCCACGTTTATTAAAATCATTCGGTTTGGATCAAATCGTTGTGGAATTATTGGGTTTGCAATGCCCTGAAGCAGATTTGAGCGAGTGGGACAAAGTTGTTGAAGGCAAATTGAATCCAACAAAAACCGTTACCATTTCCATGGTTGGTAAATACATGGAGTTGTTGGATGCATACAAATCCTTGATTGAAGCCTTAACGCACGCCGGTATTCACACCAGCACTAAAGTGAACATCAATTACATCGATGCAGAGCGTGTTGAAAACGAAGGTATTGAAATTCTGAAAGATGCCGATGCGATTTTAGTTCCCGGTGGTTTCGGTGAGCGCGGTGTTGAAGGTAAGTTGATGGCCGTTCAATACGCACGTGAAAACAAAGTGCCTTACCTTGGTATTTGTTTAGGTATGCAATCTGTTGTGATTGAGTTTGCCCGTAACGTATTAGGTTTGAAAGGCGCTAACTCAACTGAGTTTGACAAAAATTCTCCGCACCCAGTTATTGGTTTGATTACCGAGTGGATTACTGCTGAAGGCGAAGTTGAAAAACGCGATGAGTCGTCTGATCTCGGCGGCACCATGCGTTTAGGCGCACAAGAATGCCGTTTGGTTGCTGACGCAAAAGCTCGCGATATTTACGGTGCTGATGTCATTGTTGAACGTCACCGTCATCGCTATGAAGTGAACAACAACTATGTTGATCAAATGCAAAAAGCTGGCTTGAAAATTGGCGGCTGGTCTGCAGATGATACTTTGGTTGAAATGGTTGAATTGCAAGATCACCCATGGTTTGTTGCATGCCAATTCCACCCTGAATTCACATCAACTCCACGTGATGGTCATCCATTGTTTACCAGTTTTGTGAATGCGGCTTTAGCGAATAAGAAGTAAAGTTTGAATCTAAAATATTTGAAGTGTAAATCCCGGAGTTAGTCATGCAAAAGGTATTGTTTGTAATATTTGTCAGTTTGTTTTCGATAGTTGCTAAAGCTTCCATTATATATGAGTCTGCAGCAGGAGGATTCGATAGCACTTTTTGTTGTGGATCAATATTGAATACCAATCAATATATTGGAGCAACTTTCACTATTAATGAGAAAACAAAAATAGATGCAGTTGGCGGTCATTTTATGGCAAGTAAGAGCTTTGGCGGCAATCTATTTGGCGCCATAGTTAGACTGAATAATAGCGGATACCCATCAAATAGTGCATTTAAGTTGGATAACATTCTTGCTTATACGATTTTCACCCCTGAGACAGGCAAAGATTACTTGGCTCCGATTGCTGTTAATCTTGATTCCGGATCCTATGGTATCGTTTTTGGTGCGGGTTTATTTGGAACCTCAGGCTTTCAAGCATTAACGTTACTTCAGAGTCAACCAAGTTTCAGCAATGGTAGATCCTATGGTACGAGCCCCGGAAGAAATTGGCACATCGAAGATTCTATGCCATGGGCTAGGTATCGAATAATTGTGTCTGGGGAAAGGATAGTTAATGCAATTGAGCCATCTTCGCTCTTTCTATTGATTTTTGGTGTCCTTTGCATTTTTCTAAAAAAAATATCTTTATCTTTTCATCGCAAAAATACAGTTGGTTAATGTGTCCCAAGAAATTGTAAAAGTTGGCATGCTTCAAGTAGGTAACTCGTTGCCGTTTGTTTTATTCGGCGGTATGAACGTACTTGAATCGCGCGACATGGCAATGCAAGTTGCCGAAGCTTACGTGCAAGTTACGCAAAAGCTGAATATCCCTTACGTATTTAAAGCTTCATTTGATAAAGCTAATCGTTCATCAATTCATTCCTACCGCGGTCCCGGTATGGAAGAAGGATTAAAGATTTTTCAAGAAATCAAACAAACCTTTAACGTTTCTGTGATTACTGATGTGCATGAAATTCACCAATGCGCACCAGTAGCAGAGGTGGCCGATGTAATTCAGTTGCCAGCATTTCTCGCGCGCCAAACTGATTTGGTTGTCGCTATGGCGAAAACCGGTGCTGTGATCAATATCAAAAAGCCACAATTTCTAAGCCCTGGCCAAATGAAAAACATCGTTGAAAAGTTTGGCGAGTGTGGCAACGAACAAATTATTTTGTGTGACCGTGGCACTAACTTTGGTTATGACAATTTGGTTGTTGATATGCTCGGCTTCCGTACCATGCGTGAAGTAAGCGGCAATGCTCCTGTTATTTTTGACGTAACTCATTCGTTGCAGTTCCGCGAATCCAAAGACAGCGCTTCTGGCGGTCGTCGTCATCAAGTTGCTGAATTAGCGCGTGCAGGTATGGCGGTTGGTTTGGCAGGTTTGTTTTTGGAAGCGCATCCAAATCCAGATCAAGCTAAATGCGACGGCCCAAGCGCATTGCCATTAGATAAATTGGAACCCTTTTTAGCGCAAATGAAAGCCATTGATGATTTGGTGAAAGGTTTTCCATTGCTCGATATTAAATAAGACGCTGGATTCCCAGTGGGAATAACAGTGTAGTTACAACGACATTCGAAGAAGATGTCATTGCACGATAAAAGACTTTGACAGCAGTAAACATACGAATTTTTTATAACACTCGATTTAAACATTTGGAGTACACACATGACTAAGATTGTTGATATTAAAGCCTTTGAAGTTTTAGATAGCCGCGGCAACCCAACTGTGTTGGCAGAAGTTATTTTGGAAGATGGTTCAGTAGGCTCTGCAATGGCTCCTTCTGGCGCATCTACCGGTTCACGCGAAGCATTGGAATTGCGCGATGGCGATAAGTCACGTTACTTAGGCAAAGGTGTGTTGAAAGCAGTTAACAACATCAACACTATTGTTAAAGATTTGGTAGTAGGTTTGGATTCTTTGGATCAACGCGCGCTTGATAACGCCATGATCAAAGCTGACGGTACAGATTTTAAAACTGTATTGGGCGCAAACACTATTCTCGCTGTGTCATTGGCAAATGCTAAAGCAGCTGCAATTTCCAAAAAAGTTCCACTCTACGCACATATTGCTGACATCAATGGCACTCCAGGCAAATACTCAATGCCAGTTCCAATGATGAACATCATCAACGGCGGTGAGCATGCTGACAACAACGTAGACATCCAAGAGTTTATGGTTCAACCAGTAGGCGCAAAAACCTTCGCAGAAGCATTGCGTGTTGGTGCTGAGATTTTCCACACTTTGAAAAAAATCCTGCACGACAAAGGTTTGAGTACCTCAGTAGGTGATGAAGGTGGCTTCGCACCAAATTTGCCATCAAATGAAGATGCTTTGAAAGTTATCGCTGAAGCTGTTGAAAAAGCAGGCTACAAGTTGGGCGAAAACGTAACTCTCGCGTTGGACTGTGCTTCTACTGAATTCTACAAAGATGGCAAATACGATTTGGCGGGTGAAGGCCGTGTATTTACCACTAACGAATTCTCTGATTACTTGGCTGACCTCGCTGCTAAATATCCAATCATCTCTATCGAAGACGGTAAAGACGAAAGCGATTGGGCTGGCTGGGCAGATTTGACCAACAAAATCGGTCACAAAATCCAATTGGTGGGCGATGACTTGTTCGTAACCAACACCAAGATTTTGAAAGAAGGTATCGATAAGAAAATCGCTAACTCAATCTTGATCAAGTTTAACCAAATTGGTTCTTTGTCCGAAACTTTGGACGCGATCAAAATGGCACAAGATGCTGGCTACACTGCAGTTATTTCTCACCGTTCAGGTGAAACTGAAGATACCACTATCGCTGACTTGGCTGTTGCTACTGCTGCTGGCCAAATCAAAACCGGTTCTCTGTGCCGTTCAGACCGTGTATCTAAGTACAACCGTTTGTTACGCATTGAAGCTGAATTGGGTGCTGCTGCTCCTTACAAAGGCCGTGCAGAATTCAAGTCTTAAGTTGTTAAAAAACAAAGGCCGACTAGTTCGGCCTTTGTTTTTATGTGCTGATTTTTATTTAGTAAATTTTTAACTCCATAATAAATATACTATGAAGTGGCTTTTTGCAGTTTTATTGATTTTACTCGCTGCACTCCAATATCGCCTTTGGCAAGGTGAGGGGAGTCTTGCGCATGCTGCAAAATTAGAGCGCGATATAAAACAGCAGCAAGCTGAGAATGACCGTATGCGTGAACGTAACCGCATATTGGATGTAGAAGTACAGGATTTAAAATCGGGTGCGGATAGCGTGGAAGAGCGTGCACGCAACGATATAGGCATGATTAAAAAAGACGAGACCTTTTTTATGATTCCCGCCAAGAAAAAATCTGAACAGTAATGCCCCTATTAACTCCTCCTCGTTATTGGTTTGTTATTCCTGCTGCAGGAATAGGTGCGCGTATGGGCGCAGGCAAACCAAAACAATATTTGATGCTCGGCGACAAAACAATTCTTGAGCATACGCTATTGCGTATTTTAGCCCTGCCAGGTTTAGCGGGAATTGTTGTTCCTTTAAGTAGTGAAGATAGTTATTGGACATCATTAACAATTCTTCAACATCCTTTAGTGCATACCATTCACGGCGGCACAACGCGTGCTGATTCAGTGTTGAGTGGCTTAGATTATTTGGCAGATAAATCTCACGCCTTGGATTGGGTTTTGGTTCATGATGCTGCGCGCCCATGTGTAACCGTGGAAAATATTCAAACACTTTGCAATGAACTTTCTGATAGCGATATTGGTGGGATTTTAGCTGTGCCTGTTAGCGACACGCTTAAGCAGGTAGTTAACAAAAAAGAAATACAAACCACAGTTGATCGCAGCGCATTGTGGCAAGCACAAACTCCACAAATGTTCCGTTATAAGTTGTTGCGCGATTGTTTAACGCAAACTATCGCGAACAATGAAACTATCACTGATGAGTCTTCTGCCATAGAATTGTGCGGATATAAACCGCTCGTTGTTGAAGGTCGAGCTGACAATATCAAGATCACTCGTCCTGACGATTTATTATTAGCTGAGTTTATTTTGCAGCAGCAACAGAAAAGCCATGTTTAGAGAAGTCATTATGAGAATTGGTCACGGTTATGACGTCCACGCTTTTGGCGATGGCGATAAAATTGTTATCGGTGGTGCAGTTATTCCACATTCTCGCGGTTTAATCGCGCATTCAGATGGGGATGTTTTACTGCACGCGCTATGCGATGCACTTTTAGGTGCAGCTGCACTCGGTGATATAGGTAAACATTTTCCCGATACAGATATGCAGTACCGCAATGCCGATAGTCGTTCTTTGTTGCGCATGGTTTATGCAAAAGTAAAAGCCAAGGGTTGGAAGCTTGAAAATGCAGATATGACCATTGTGGCGCAAAAGCCGCGCATGGCAAACTACATTCCGCATATGGTGGAAAATATTGCTGCTGATTTACAGTCAATAAATGATCAAATCAACGTGAAAGCTACCACCACTGAAAAATTGGGTTTTACCGGGCGTGAAGAAGGTATTGCCGCTTACGCAGTTGTTCTTTTGTCAAAAATTTAAATTCGATCTTCCTGTTTTAAATCCAACATCTAAAAATGGAATGTTGGATTTTTTATTTTTCCTTCATTGAAAGTATTTTATGCAAAGTAATTTTTCATTGGATTTTCCTTACGCCTACGGTCAGCCAGAGGTAACAGCAAATTTTCGTGTTGAGCCAGAAGACTTTCAGGTTGATGAAAATTTAGGTTTTGCACCAATAGGTGAGGGTGAGCACGTTTACTTACATATTTGGAAACGCGGTGAAAATACTGCCTGGGTTGCAGAGAAAATTGCAGAGCTGGCGCAAGTGCAAGTTATGGATGTTGGCTATTGCGGTCGCAAAGATCGTCACGCCGTTACAACTCAATGGTTTAGTATTTATTTACCTAAAAAAGAACTTGAACCCGCTTGGTCTGCGCTGAACTCTGAATATATAAAAATTCTATCTATTGGCCGCCATCAACATAAGTTGCGTCGTGGCGATCACGACACTAATAGTTTTATTATTCGTTTACGCAATTTGGCTCCAGTGGATAAAACTGCTTTAGAACAAAAAATTGAAAAGATATTCGCACAAGGTGTTCCCAATTATTATGGTGAGCAAAGATTTGGCCGTAATGGAAATAATCTTCCCGAAGCACAAGCAATTTTGGTAGAAGGTAAGCGAATTCGCGACAAACAAAAGCGTGGACTAATTTTGTCCGCAGCTCGCTCTTATTTATTTAATCAGGTCTTGGCAGCACGTATTTGTGCAAATAATTGGCAAGCACTTCTGGAGGGCGAGCCACAAACATATCCTTCAGCACCTTTATGGGGGCGTGGCCGTTCAGCTGCAACGGGAGAAGCCTTACAACTGGAAAAAACTACATTGGAGCCTTGGGCTGATTGGTGTAATGGTTTGGAGCACGCGGGCTTATCGCAAGAACGTCGAACGTTGATGTTAAAACCGGAAGCAACTTCGTGGCGCTGGATAGACAACGATCTTGAAGTCAGTTTCAAATTGGGTAGTGGTGAATTCGCTACAACAATTTTGCGCGAATTAGCGATTTTACAATCGGCGATAAAAACAGAACCAGCTTCTGTGTGATATAGTTGACGCTTTAATAAGCGCGTTAATTTTAATAAATTCAAACGGGGGAGGGCTAATAATGAGTGACTTGATGTTGCAAGGTGTCGGCATGACTTCTGCCCGAACTCGTGATCGTTTGATACAGCGTTTGGTTGACCAAGGCGTAACCAACATGCGTGTGTTGGATGTTATGCGCAACACGCCGCGCCATATATTCCTCGATGAAGCGCTGGCTCATCGCGCCTACGAAGATACTGCGTTGCCTATCGGCCACGGCCAGACTTTATCTCAACCATATACCGTCGCACGCATGACCGAAATTTTACTCGGTGCGGCAGGAAAATTGGATAAGGTTTTGGAAGTGGGTACAGGCTCAGGCTATCAAACCACTGTTTTAGCCCAATTGGTTCCCCAGGTTTATAGCGTAGAACGTATTAAACCTTTGCAAGATAAGGCGCGAGAGCGTTTGCGCCAGTTGGGTTTACGCAATGTAAGCCTTCGCCATGCAGATGGCGGTTTCGGTTGGCCGGAAATGGGGCCTTACGAAGGCATATTGAGTACCGCAGCTCCTCATGCGGTTCCGCAAGAACTATTGAAACAACTCGCTCCATCTGGAGTGTTGGTAATTCCCATTGGCGGAAGAGAGCAGCACCTGCATCTTATTATGCGCGATGGCGATAGTGACAATTTCGTTACTCGCGTTATTGAACCGGTAAAGTTTGTCCCCCTCGTTTCCGGTACTTCTCGCTAAAATCCCTCCGCGATTTTGTTTTTTTATCCTTGATATTCAAATTGCCTAAATACAAGATTCGCGTTTAACTTGTGCATGACTATTTCAAAAACGGATTAAAAACTCCTAATTGGCGATTAATTAACCACTAATGGTGCACATTTATATGAAAATTTTAGATAATTTTAAAATAAATTTCATATATTTAGCACTAAAAGATATAACAAAGATCAAAAATTAACCTAATCTCTTGTGCTCTATTATGGGTAAAAAATGGCTAAAAAGTTCAACTACTGCTTTAAGCATGTTCAGTATATTGATCATTTTTTTAATCGTTTCCTCATGTTCATCCAATCGGGCAGCAGATGTATCTGACCGCTCCAGTCAACATTCCTATAAAGGAAAAACACACCGTGTGGCCAAGGGCGAAACGCTCTTTTCCATCGCATGGCGTTATGGTGTTGACTTAAAAAAACTCGCTGAATTTAATGGTATTAAGTCTCCGTACACAATATATCCTTCGCAACAGATTAAGCTTGATATTCGTGCTTCAAACGGGAGAGCTTCCCAATCTAATGGTGTTGGTGATGTATCAAAATATCCTGCAACTAAAAATCCTTCTGGCCGTTCAAAAAATGGAACGGCTGTAAGCAGATTGTCATCAAATAGTGATAATTTACAAAGCTCGCCCAAGTGGCAGTGGCCGGTGCCTGGCAAGCCAATTGCACTTTTTCAGGGCGATTCAGGTTTAAATAAAGGTATTGATCTTAGCGGTAAATTGGGAGAGCCTGTGCTTGCAGCAGCTTCCGGACGTGTCGTTTACGCAGGAAGTGGGCTGAGTGGGTATGGCAAATTGCTCATCATAAAACACAATGAAACCTTCTTAAGTGCCTATGCACACAATGATGAAATATCAGTAAAAGAAGGTGATTTAGTTAAAGCTGGGCAAAGAATTGCCGATATGGGTTCAAGCGGTACTGATAGAGTTAAGCTTCACTTTGAGATTCGTAGCGAAGGTAGTCCAGTGGATCCACTGAAATATTTGCCCAAGCGCCAATAGAGTTCACACATTCGATAAGTAAAGATAAATGGGGTCTGTGAAGCGACTCGTTAACCTGATCCAGAATAAAGAAGTAGGCTGAAGGGAATGGTATAGCTTGGGTGAGCTAGTTCTAACTGGCTAAATTTTACGATTTAAGGGGCTGAAAAATGACTTTGCAAACTAAAGAATCAAGCGTATTTGATCGCGACGACGTGTTCATGGCGCAAGAAATTGATTTCGATGAAAGTGATATGTTACTGACGGAAGAAGACGAAGTAGTACCGAAAGCAACGCGCTCAGCAGGAATTAGTGAACGAATTGTAGATGACAAGTTTAACAAAACCCTCGATGCAACTCAGATTTACCTCAACGAAATTGGATTTTCCCCATTATTAAGTGCAGAAGAAGAAGTCTTCTTCGCTCGCAAAGCCCTGAAAGGTGATGAAGCAGCGCGCAAGCGTATGATTGAAAGTAACCTTCGTCTGGTTGTAAAAATTTCCCGTCGTTATGTAAACCGTGGTTTGGCGCTTCTCGATTTAATTGAAGAAGGCAACCTGGGTTTGATTCGCGCTGTTGAAAAGTTTGACCCCGAGCGCGGCTTCCGTTTTTCTACCTACGCGACTTGGTGGATTCGTCAAACCATCGAGCGTGCCATCATGAACCAAACGCGCACTATTCGTTTGCCCATTCATGTTGTTAAAGAATTAAATATTTATCTGCGTGCTGCACGCGAACTTTCCCAAAAGCTCGATCACGAGCCATCACCAGAAGAAATTGCACATTTATTAGAAAAGCCGGTAGCCGATGTAGAGCGCATGCTGAGCTTGAATGAGCGTGTAACGTCTATTGATACTCCTATTGGTCCATCGTCTGACAGAACCATCGTTGATACGATTGCCGACACTCATGTTTCAGATCCAGCTGCGATTTTGCAAGAACGCGATTTAACGATGAGTTTGGATTCATGGTTAGACGAATTGACTGAAAAGCAACGTGAAGTGCTTTCTCGCCGCTTTGGTTTGCGTGGCCATGAAGTGAGCACTTTGGAAGAAGTTGGCCATGAAATTGGTTTGACACGCGAGCGTGTTCGCCAAATTCAAGTAGAAGCATTAAAGCGTCTGCGTGACATTATGGAAAAGCAAGGTTTGGATAGCGCCGCTTTATTTAGCGCTTAATCGATTCCAGCTTAAAAACAAAAGGCAGCTTCGGCTGCCTTTGTTGTTTCTGGGTATATCTATTCAGAATTGGATTTTCGGACAATAAAAAACCGCGGCTAGCGCGGTTTTTGGCAATAAATTGGGGCGATTAACGCTCTAAATATTGCAACTTGCCAGGAACGCCATCCCATTCAGCGGCATCAGCCGGAGATTCTTTAATCTCGGTAATGTTTGGCCAAACTTCTGCGAGTTCAGCATTAAGCTGCAGGAATCCGGCTTGGTCTTCCGGTAATTCATCTTCGGAGAAAATGGCACCTACGGGGCATTCGGGCTCACAAAGCGCGCAATCGATACATTCGTCCGGGTGAATAACCAAAAAATTGGGGCCTTCGTAGAAGCAATCTACCGGGCAGACTTCCACACAATCTGTGTGCTTACATTTAATGCAGTTTTCCCCAACAACAAAAGTCATAGTTGACTCCCCACGACAAAATAAAGTTACAACATCAAGAAGCGCGCATTCTAAACAGCCTAGGCTCTTTTGAATAGCATTTTGCGCATTGAGTTTTTACGAGCCTAAGCTGCGCTCGTCAAAACTCCGGTAAGCTTTTAAAAAACTAACGTCCTTTCTTTAAAATCTCTTTCAGGCGATAGAGTTGTTCCAGGGCTTCTCTCGGTGATAGGTTGTCTGGATTGATCTTCTTCAAAGCCTCTACCGCCGGGTTAGGTAAGGCATCGAATAAGCCCGATTGCAGTGGAGATGTAAGCTCTGCTGTGACTGATAATTCGGCTACTGGCGCAGGTGCTGTTTGGGTAATCGCTAAAGTTGAATGTTCCGGATGAACACCTTGCTCCAGAAGTTGCAACTGAGCTTGTGCTTGCGCCAATACCTCTGCAGGAATGCCTGCTAGCTTGGCGACTTGTAAGCCGTAACTCTTGCTCGCCGGACCCTCCTGTACCTTATGTAAGAACACTATATTGTCGTTGTGTTCAGTCGCGTTTAAGTGAACATTGGCGATCCCCGGAATAGTCTCCGGCAAGCTCGTAATCTCAAAGTAATGCGTGGCAAACAGGGTGAATGCGCTAACTTTCTCAGCAAGGTGTTTTGCGCATGCCCAAGCTAAAGATAAGCCATCAAAGGTACTGGTGCCGCGACCAATTTCATCCATTAATACCAAGCTTCGGGCAGTGGCGTTGTGCAGGATATTGGCAGTTTCGGTCATTTCCACCATAAAGGTTGATCTGCCACCAGCCAAATCATCTGACGAGCCTATACGCGTAAAAATGCGGTCCACAATGCCTATTTCTGCACTCTGGGCAGGAACAAAACTACCTATGTGGGCAAGCAATACAATTAATGCGGCCTGACGCATATAGGTCGATTTACCGCCCATGTTTGGGCCGGTCACAATCAGCATATGGCGTTCGCGGTGAAACAATAAATCGTTGGGAACAAAGGGCGCCGTAGTAACTTGCTCGACGACTGGATGCCGTCCGCCTTCGATATTTATGCCAGCTTTTAGCGATAGGGTTGGACAGCAAAAGCCAAGTGCATCTGCGCGTTCAGCCAAGGTTGCCAGCACATCCAGTTCCGATACAGCATTTGCGGAGTTTTGCAGCGGAATGAGCTGTTCGTTAAGAATATCCAGCAGTTCATCATAAAGCGCCTTTTCACGGGCAAGAGCGCGGCTCTTGGCAGACAGGGCTTTATCTTCAAACTCTTTCAGTTCTGGCGTGATGTAACGCTCGGCATTTTTCAACGTTTGGCGACGAATATAGTCAGCAGGGGCCTTTTCAGATTGCGCGCTGGTTAGCTCAATAAAATAACCATGCACACGGTTGTAGCCCACCTTGAGCGTTGGAATCCCCGTACGTTCACGCTCGCGAAGCTCAAGGTCCAGCAAATATTGGCCTGCATTAGTGCTGATGTTCCGCAAGTCATCCAGTTCAGCGTCATAACCGTCTGCAATCACGCCGCCTTCACGAATGACAACCGGTGGGTTCTCGATAATAGCGCGTGACAACAATTCTACGAGCTGGGGAAAGGTGCTTATCTGGATTGCCAGATCATTCAACAGTGGCGATTTGTGTTTGGCGAGTTCAGATTGCAGTTCTGGATAACAAGCAATCGACATCATTAAGCGGGACAGGTCCCGCGGACGCGATGAGCGCAAAGCCAGGCGTCCTAGAATTCGCTCCATATCGCCGACTTGCTTCAAAATCCCATTGATCACTTCAAAGTTGTAGTTGTGACGCAAGGTTGTAATGGCGTTTTGGCGCGCGTTGAGCAATTCAATATCGCGCAAAGGGCGGTTTAACCAGCGGCGCAAAAGACGGCTGCCCATACTGGTGGCGGCGCGATTCAGCACCGAGAACAAGGTGTGTTCATCCCCACCGTTAAGATTGATATCCAATTCAAGATTGCGACGAGTTGCGGCGTCCATGATTACCGCTTCGTCACGGTTTTCATGGGAGAGGCTGCGTACGTGCGGCAGGGCGGTGCGCTGGGTTTCACGCGCGTAACTGAGCAGGCAGCCAGCGGCGCAAAGTGCAGTTTTAAGATGTTCGCAACCAAAGCCAGCTAAATCTTTGGTGCCGAATTGTTGAATCAGCAGGCGCTCGGCAGTTTCGTAATCGAATTCCCAAGGACCGCGGCGGCGAAGGCCTTTGCGGTTTTCAATCAGGGCCGGGGTCGTTAAATGATCGCTTAACAGCAGTTCGGCAGGGCTTAAGCGTTGTAATTCTCCCAATGCAGCATCCAGTCCTTCAACTTCCAGAACTAAAAAGCGGCCGCTCGCCATATCGAGAGAAGCGATGCCAAAGATGTCGCCGGCCTGGTGTAACGCAACCAATAAATTATCGCGGCGAGAATCCAGCAGCGCCTCGTCGCTTACAGTGCCGGGTGTAACAATACGCATAACCTTGCGTTCTACAGGTCCTTTGCTCGTTGCCGGGTCGCCAATTTGCTCACAAATAGCGACAGATACACCTTCTTTCACCAGCTTTGCGAGGTAACCATCGGCAGAGTGAAAGGGAATTCCCGCCATAGGGATAGGTTCCCCATTGGATTTACCACGGGCGGTGAGGGTGATATCTAAAATCTCGGAGGCTTTTTTTGCGTCGTCGAAAAACAACTCATAGAAGTCGCCCATACGATAAAACACCATTTCGTGCGGGTGCTGAGCCTTGATCCGCAGGTATTGGGTCATCATGGGCGTATGAAGGGCTTCTTGGCTCGCTTGCAACTCGTTGTTTTGCATAATTATTCTGTCTAGGTTCCGTGGATCTATAGATGTTCTGGCGGGTGACCTGATATTTGAAAATCATTTCAGCTTAGGTCATTAAATCAGTGGCAGGATTCTACCAAACACCCAACCGCACTCACAGCAAAAGAGTTCATAAACTGAAATGATTTGAAGGCAAATTGTCGGCAGTTAACTTCTTCATGTGGGTGATTGGGATGATGTGAGTAGGAATTTCTCAATTCCTTAACGCATATACCGTCTTATCACAGAAATAAATTTTTTATATAAATAAATCTAGCAAACACATAAAGCTGAACTATTATCAGCTTATGTATATCCACACCAGTGAGGCGACATCATGAACTTACAAACTCTAATAGATAATGCTCAAAAATTGCCCAACATTCCTAAGGTTGTTCAAGAACTTATAGAGAGTTTTGGCGATGAGAATGTGAGCAATGATGCTATCGCGAAAAAAATTAGTGCAGACCAAGTGCTCACTATTAAAGTACTTCGCGCAGCCAACTCGGCGCACTACGGTGGTAATAGAAAAGTAGGCTCAGTAAGTGATGCTGTATTTTTATTGGGCTTTAACGCGGTAAGAACTTTGGTGTTGGCTTCTGGTTTGACCGGCGCGTTTAAAGCACCCGAAGGTTTTGATTTGAAAAAATTCTGGCACGACAGTTTTGCCGTTGCTGCTACCTGTAAATGGATTGCACGTTATTCTCATGACGATGCAGAAACTGCATTTACCTGCGGCATGATTCACAATATTGGCGAATTGTTAATTCACATTTTGTTGCCTGCTGAGTGTGCAGAAATGCAAAAGGTTGTTGATAAAGGCGCGCGCAACGTCGATATCGAAAAAAATTATTTAGGTTTCGATTTCTCAGAAGCGGGTGCTGAACTTGCTCACCGCTGGAAGTTCCCTGAAGCAATTGTGAAGGGCATTCGCTACCAGTTGGATCCGCACGAGGCAGAGGTTTTCCCACGTTTAGCAGGTGTTATCAACATCGCGCTTTATATTAATAAGATGAACGATTCAGGTGCAGATAGCGCAGCGATTCTGGCTGGATTCCCAAATACTTTGGCAACCGAGTTGGGAATTAATCTGGTTAAAATGATGGAGAAAATTGAAGAGACTAAAGAACTTGCAACTGCAATCGATGCCTTGTTGGAAGAATAAAAGCTATCGCTCGTGGTTAAAAAAGCCCGCTTAGTGCGGGCTTTTTTATGTCTGCTATTTGCAATCATCCAGAGCTTTCTTAAAGCAATCTTCAATATCTTGTGGGGTGCTCTTGCGCTTCACTTCATCAAAGAAAATTTGCGCTTGCGGATATTGACGGCTCAAATACATCAACCATTGTTTAACGCGATTCCCGCAATTTCTTTCATCATAAAGTGGTGTGGTTTTTTGATAGTAAGCAAATAACATTTCACAGATTTCTAACCAGATTAACGGGCGATAATCTTCACCCGATAAATGTGCTTTTATTTGGCGAGCCAGGTCGGGGCAAGATAATAAACCTCTACCAAGCATTACATCATCGCATTGGGACTGTTCGCGGCAACGAATGTAATCGTCAATAGTCCAAATCTCTCCATTTGCAATCACGGGAATTTTCAGTTTGGCTTTTATGTCTGCAATGTAATGCCAGTAAGCGGGCGGTTTATAGCCATCGGCTTTTGAGCGGGCGTGCACAGTGAGCTCGTTGGCGCCCGCAGATTCTACGGCGCTGGCGTTTTCCATATAGCTGGATCTATCTTCAAAACCCAGGCGAATTTTGGCGGAAACGGGAATGTTTTTGGGCACCGCATCGCGCACTGCTTTAATGATGTTGTACACACGATCTGGCGTACGTAATAAACAGGCGCCACCTTCATGGGAGTTCACCGTTTTGGCGGGGCAGCCGAAATTCAGGTCGATGGATTTGGCTCCGTAGTTCACCAGCTCCAGGGCATTGATCGCCATGGGTTCAGGTTTGCTACCAAGTAGCTGGACTTTAACCGGCGTTCCATTAGGGGTTTGGGAGTTTGTTTCGAGTTCCTGCGCATATTTGTAGAAGACTTTGTAGGGCAGCTTTTGGTCGGTTACTCGAATAAATTCTGTTACGCAGCCGTCAAGCCCGCCAATACGTGTCAAAATGTCACGCACGTGGTGTTCTACAACGCCCTCCATCGGGGCTAGCATGATTCTCATAGCGGGCTGTCTGCAAAAAAGGGTGGAGATAATCGAGGGCGGCATTCTACGCAACCTGTTTCGGGATTGCAGGCGCTTTTGATGATATATCAGGCCTTTTGGTTGATAACTGCCAATAATCTGCGTAGATTGCGCGCCTTTTTGAAGAAACCAATTCGCCTGTTAGCGAACTGCTAGCAAATAGTGTCGAAATTTTGAGGATTTACCATGACGTCACCCCATTTTCATGAGCTGATTGCCGACCCACAACTGCTTAAAGCGATAGACGCGCATGGCTACGAACAGCCAACGCCGGTGCAGTTACGGGCCATTCCGCAAGTGTTGGCGGGTAAAAATCTTCTGGTAAGCTCAAAAACTGGCAGTGGTAAAACGGCGGCTTTTCTTCTACCTGCCTTACAAAAAATCCTCACCACGCCGACCTCCAATCCTGAGAGCTCCCGAATTCTGATTTTGACACCCACCCGTGAGTTGGCTCGTCAAATCGTTAAAAACGCCCAGCAGTTGTTGAAGTTCACCCATATAAAGGTGGGCATGGTTTGTGGCGGTGAAGAATTTAAATACCAAAAGGCCATGTTACGTAAAAACCCGGAAATTGTTGTGGGAACCCCAGGTCGTTTGGCTGAACATGTGACTCATAAATCGACCGATTTTTCTGGTTTGGATTTTTTGATTTTGGATGAAGCAGACCGCATGTTGGAAATGGGGTTGAGTGAAGATGTTATGGCGATTGCTAAAACCTGCAGCGCTGAACGCCAAACTCTTTTATTTTCGGCAACATTAGAACCCCAGGGTATTCGCCATTTAATTAAACAAGTTGTATTGGGTGATGCAGAAGAAGTTGTGGTGAATGAAGTTGCGAACGCTATTGAACAGCAAATGATCTTGGCGGACGACGTTAAGCATAAAGAAAAATTATTGGTAGCTTTGCTGGAAAAATCTTCTTTTGAAAAAGTCGTAGTATTTACTAACACCAAAGCAAAAGCTGTGCAGTTAGATAATGTGTTGCGCTACAACAAGTACAAGGTTAGTGCGTTACATGGCGATATCACTCAGGACCAGCGTCGTATTTCCCTGGATTTTTTCCGCCAGGGTAAAACACAAGTGTTGGTTGCAACCGATGTTGCTGCGCGCGGTCTGGATATTCCTGGTGTGGATTTGGTTGTGAATTTTGATATGGCCCAATCGGGTGATGATTATTTGCATCGCATAGGCCGCACCGGTCGTGCAGATGCAGAGGGTAGAGCGGTTTCATTTGTAGCCGCAAATGACTGGAATCTTACGAACGGCATTCAGCGCTATTTGAATATTAGCTTTCAAATAATTAGCATCCCGGGATTGGTGGGCCACTATAAAGGGCCCGATAAACTTAAATCATCGGGCAAAGCTGTTGGCACCAAAAAGAAAGTTGATGAGAAGAAAAACTCATCAGATAAAGATGTAAAAGTTAAAGTGCGAACCAAAGACAAAAAGAATATCGGCAAACGCCGGGCACCCAGTGCCAAGGTTGAGCCGGCTAATGATTTAGGAGATGGTTTTTCAGCGTTTAAAAAGAAGCCGCAATAGCGGCTTTTTTTACGTCTTTCTTCAGGTAATAAAAACGTAAAAAATTTATTGACCCGATTCTGCTTTAAGCCTAGTATCTAGGTGTGGATCAAAAAAAATCCACAAGATATGGTAGAAGGTAAGTGAGTGGATCCTTGATGCTGTCATCAATTATTCACAGGGCTTTGTTACCTTTATAGATTCATACAGCTGCTAAGAGTGAGGTGATTTCGACAATAGGAGGATCAGTGTTCTGTCTACAAACAGGTTAAATTGCAATGCGTTATTTATAAGTGTGTTAATAGGTAGTGCGTTAATAGAAATTAGAAAGCCAAAACCTTGTTGTTAACTTTGAACCTTAAGGGCGGTGACCATTTATGGCAAGAAGAAATCACGCTAGACGCAGTAACTCTTATAGTGGTAATTCTCATAGCAACTTCGCCGATGAAGGCATTCAAAAAAGCTCGCGACATAAATCTTCGCGAAAACAGCCGAGAATCGATGACAACATAGTTGATCTAAAATCCCGCTCGAAACAAGTCGAAACAGCTTACTCTCCCCCTCGCTCTGCCCAACCCCTCCGCGCAAAAAACCAAGCTCAGCAAGATTACATCACTGCAATTAATCAACATGCCTTAACCTTTGGTATTGGCCCAGCTGGTACGGGTAAAAGTTATTGTGCAGGAGCTTTGGCGGCTGAAGCGCTTGAATCTGGTCGCATAGAGAGAATTATTCTCACTCGCCCTGCAGTTGAATCCGGGGAAAGCCTTGGCTTTTTACCTGGTGATTTGGATGAGAAATTTTCAGTTTACATTGACGCCTTTCGCGATATTTTAAATGAGCGTCTTGGTGCGGGCACGGTAGATTATTGTTTGCGTCACGGGCGAATTGTTGCTGCGCCTTTGGCATACATGCGCGGTAAAACCTTTAATAGCAAAACCTTTGTTATTTTAGATGAAGCGCAAAACACCAGCGTTGCGCAAATGAAAATGTTTTTAACTCGCATTGGCGAAGATTGTAAGGTTGTGATTAACGGCGACGTCAATCAAAGCGATATTCGCGGCCCCAACGGTTTGGCAGATGCGGTTGCGCGTTTAAGTGATTTGCCTAATGTGTATGTGCATGAATTTGCACGCGACGATATTGTTCGCAGTGGTTTGGTGCGTGACATTATTGATCGCTATGAGGTTGATGCTGAATAGTTTTCACCTCACCATTTTTAAATGTTACTTTCATCAGGGGATGCGTTAGCAATAGCGCATCCTTTTTTGTGTGTTAAATATTGTTTTTGATGCTGGGTGTAGATAAGTGTAACCAGATTTTTTGCTTGCTTATTTATAGTCGGCTCTGCATGCTGCCGCTTTTTTAGAAGCTGCCGTTTTTTTAGAATAAATATCATGAAAGAATTGATTTGTCCTCTGTGCTCACAGTTTTTGATTGTTAACGAACAGGGGTTGGCCTGCGCGAATCGCCACCAGTTTGATCGAGCTAAAGAAGGTTATTTTAATTTATTGCCGGTTCACCATAAAAATTCACGTGAGCCAGGCGATGCTAAACAACAACTGGCTGCACGACGTGCGTTTTTAACGGCCGGTTATTTTGCTCCACTGCTCAATGAGCTGAAGAAAATAATTGATCCTAATAGTGGGAGTCTTCTGGATATTGGTTGTGGTGAAGGCTATTTCACTCGGGGTTTAGCTGAGCATTGCAAGCACGCTGATATTTATGGAATTGACATTGCGAAAGCGGGAATCCGTTTGGCCGCTAAAAATCGGCCATCGCAAACGACCTATGTTGTAGCTTCAAGCCATTTATTGCCCTTGGCAGACACGAGTATGGATGTGATTGTCCGGATCTACGCTCCGAGCAAAGACGAAGAATTATTCCGTGTTCTTAAACCTGATGGAAAGCTATTTATAGTTACTCCGGGTGATCGACATCTGATCGAGTTACGTAAAAGGATATATAAAGAGATAAAACCTCATCCACAACCCAAGGTTCCGCATGGGTTTAAGGATCTATCTCACATTGAAGTGAGTTTTCCTTTGAGTGTTCCGGCTGGCGAATTGACTAATGCACTACTGGAAATGACACCCTTTGCGTGGAAGTTGAGTTCGGATTTACAGGTAAAGCTGGCGGGAGAGGGCTTGGTCGACTTGGCGCATTTCCAGATAAGTACCTACGAAAAAGTAAGTTTGGATTAAATTTTGAGCAATATCTGGTCAAAACTGAATTCTTGATCTATCTTTCGAAGGTTTATTTATGTGAAATGTGTCACAGAAATTGTTATCGTGTTGTGGGCCTAAGGTGCCTCGCTTATGATGGAACACGATGTTTAAATGCAAATTTAGCTGACATAGTTAAAAGATATGTCTCGAATAGTTATATAAAATAGGTATTTCATGAGGTTTATCGGCAGAATATCTATAACAGTCTAATACCTATAAAGGTTCAAGTTAATGAAAATGGGTCCAACGGTCAGCGTGAGTTCGTTAGTTCTTCGGTCTTTTGTTAGTTGTTTGGCGTTTTCAAGTCTTATGGTTCAAGCCGCACCAGCATCAAATGTCCATGATGCTGCGATTCAGGCCATCGAATCCAATCCGGATATTCAGGCCACCTGGCATTCTTTTAATGCTGCCACATACCAAATCGGTGAAGCGCGTGCAGGCTATATGCCTTCTGTCGATTTGGCAGCAAGCGCAGGCAAAAATTCTCGCGATTTTGACGGCCGTGACCGCTACTCCAATACCCAAGGCCAGGTTTCATTAACGCAAAGTTTATTTGAAGGCTTTCGCACATCCGGTCAGGTGGAGCACTTTGAGGGTGCCCGTTTAGTTCGTTATTACGAATTATTGGATAGTGTTGAAAATACGGCCTTTGAAGCTGTTCGTGCTTATGAAGATGTTAACCGCGAGCGGCAATTGCTGAGCTCTGCGCGCGACAATTACACCAAGCATCAGGAAGTATTTAGCCAAATCGAAGAGCGTGTAAACTCCGGTGTTGGCCGCAAGGTAGACCTTGAGCAAGTAGCCGGGCGTTTGGCGCTGGCTGAAACCAATCTTTTGACCGAAGCCTCCAATCTGCATGATGTTACAGCGCGCTATTTGCGTATTGTGGGCCAATTGCCTGCGACTGATTTAACCGCATCTTCTTTTTCACAAACTAATCTACCGCCGAATATCCGCGAGGCCTTGCAATTGGCTTATCAGGGAAATTCAGGTTTTCATGCGGCTATAAAAAATATCGCTGCCATACAGGCAAATGTAAAAGTAGAGCGCTCGGGTTATTACCCTAAAGCTGAATTGCGTGCGCGTCAGGTCGTGAGTCGAAACAGCAATGGTTTTGATGAGCGCGTGGATGCCGCTCGCTATGGTGATGAAAGCGCGATTGAATTAGCGATCACTTACAATCTCTTCTCTGGTGGTGCGACTCGTTCAGCAGTGCGTAGAGCTTTGGAAGAAGTTAATGTGGCTAAAGATCAGCGCGATAAGGCCTGCGTTGATTTACGCCAGACCACTCAAATTGCATACAACGATACCCAGCGTATTAAAGAACAATTGAAATCATTGGATCAGCATCGTCGTTCTAGCGACAAAGTTCGTACTGCTTACAGCGAGCAATTTAAAATTGGCCAGCGTTCATTGCTGGATTTGCTGGATGCTGAAAATGAATATTTTCAAGCTAACCGCGCTTATACCAGTGCGCAGGCAGATTTAAATATTGCGCACGCACGCACATTGACTGCCATGGGTAAATTGTTACCGGCCTTGGATATTACCCGGGAATCTTTGGTACAAGTTAAAGGTGCCAAGGTCAATGATAAAATTAAAATTGATGGCAATAATGCGTGTCCACTTGAAGTGGCGGAAGGTTATTCGCGCAAAGATTTGATTTCAGAGATGATTCGCATTAGTGGTGATGCATTATTTGATGTAGGTAGCTCTGTATTAACATCCAACGCAACCCAAAAGTTAGACGCGCTTATTCTGCAAATTAAAAATACGCCTAATGTTGTACAAATCAAAATCGACGGCCACACGGACAACACCGGTTCTGACATGATTAATATCCCTTTGTCAAAAGCCCGTGCGGAAAGTGTTAAAAATTATTTTATTTTAAATGGTTTGGACCAAATCACCTTTCAAACCGAAGGTTATGGTGCCACGCGTGCGGTTGGCGACAATACGACTGAGGCAGGCCGCTCAGCCAATCGCCGGGTAGAAATTACGGTATCTCGTCAAGGGTAATTCCTGAAGCACCAAAAAAGCACAGTGTTCTTTGCGGCACTGTGCTTTTTTTGTAACTGAAACAAGCAGTTATCCTCTCTTTAAAATTGCGGAACTTAAATAGGGCGACTATATTTAGCCTAAGTTATTGGGGGCATCTGTGCGGATTAGGTTCTCGCTCAGATAATCCATGTCTCACCAAATTTCTATTCGATAGCGGGGCGAATTTCCCGGGAGCTTTTGCATGGTAACGCAACAATCTGGCGCATTAGAAAAAGGTGGGCCCTTGCTGGAATGTTTGCTGATACTAACCCGTGCTCACGGTATTTTAGCAACCTCCGAAACCTTACTTGCCGGTTTACCGCTTGTTCAAAACCAACTAACCCCATCATCTTTTTCGCGTTCTGCCAAGCGTGCTGGTTTATCCAGCAAAATTATTGCCCGCGATTTGTTGCAGCTTAACGATGCTTTATTTCCCGCAATCCTTTTGCTCAAAAATAACTCTGCCTGTGTGCTGCTTGAACTGAATAAGGGTACACAAAGTGCGCGCGTTGTTTTCCCCGAGTTAGGTAATTCACCGACGCAAATTCCCCTTGCCGAGCTCGCCGAAAATTACGGTGGCCAGGTTATTTACGCACGCCCTGAGCAACAATTTGATGCAAGAGCTACCAGTATCGCAAAAGTAAATCGCGGCCATTGGTTTTGGAGTGTGATTGGCGAGCACCGTGAGCTTTATCGCGATGTTTTACTAACGGCGTTTATCATTAATATTTTTGCTTTGGCATCGCCACTGTTTGTGATGAACGTGTACGACCGCGTTGTACCCAATCACGCAACAGACACGCTGTGGGTATTAGCGCTTGGCATAGTCTTAATGATTAGCGCTGATTTTGGTTTGCGAATGATGCGCGCCTGGTTTGTGGATTTGGCGGCAAGCCGAACTGATATTTCATTGTCAGCCACGATTATGGAGCGCGTACTGGGGATGAAATTATCCGAACGCCCGGTATCTGTGGGTTCATTTGCGTCGAGCTTGCAATCCTTCGAATCTATTCGCAGCTTTATCAGCTCGGCAACTGTGCTTGCGTTTGTTGATTTACCTTTTGTTTTATTGTTTACGGTTGTGATTGCGATTATTTCCTGGCCGCTTATTTTTCCAATTTTATTTGGCATAGTTGCCTCCATTCTTTACGCCGCAGCTGTGCAACACAAAATGCACAGTCTTTCTGAAAACTCCATGCAGGCTGCTGCACAGCGCAATGCCATTCTTGTTGAAAGTTTGCAAGGTCTCGAAACTTTAAAAACCACTGGTGCAGAAGGGCGCATGCAAGCAATTTGGGAGCAAACAACGCTTTTGCTTTCGCGCACCTCTGTAAAAATGCGCATGCTTTCTGGCTCTGTAGGTGCAGGTACTGCGTGGATTCAACAAGTTGTATCGGTCATTATTATTATCGTGGGCGTTTATTTAATTATTGATGGCGACTTAACCCAAGGCGGTTTAATTGCGAGCTACATGTTATCTGCTCGTGTGATGGGGCCGATCAGCCAAACTGCTGCGTTGTTAATGCAATATCACCAAGCTGCGACCGCGCTCACCAATCTGGAACAAATCATGAGCAAGCCGGTAGATCGCCCGGCAGGTTCCAATTGGATTAGCCGTTCACGTTTGCAAGGTGGCATTGAATTCAAACAAGTTGGTTTTAAATATCCGAATGATGAACGCGAAGTTCTGCGCAATATTTCTTTCAAGATTAACCCGGGAGAACGCGTTGCAATTTTGGGGCGTAACGGCTCTGGTAAAACGACTCTGGAGAAAATGATAGCGGGGTTGTATGAGCCTACTGAGGGCACAGTGTTGGTGGACGGAATTGATGTTCGTCAATTAGACCCTGCAGAGCTGCGCCGTAATATTGGTTTTGTATCCCAAGATGTCAATTTATTTTACGGAACCCTGCGTGACAATATTGCTATGGGAGCAGGTCATGTTAACGATGAAGCTTTGTTGGAAGCTGTTCGCCTTAGCGGATTAACTGAATTTGTTAATCAACATCCTGCTGGCCTCGCCATGCCGGTGGGTGAGCACGGGCAATTGTTGTCTGGCGGTCAACGCCAAAGCGTGACTATTGCGCGCGCGCTGTTAAATGATCCTGCCATTTTATTGTTTGATGAACCCACAGGTTCCATGGACCATTCCAGCGAAGAAGAATTTAAGCGCAATATCGCCGCCTATGCGCAAGGTAAAACCATGGTGGTGATTACGCATCGAACTTCGTTGTTGGAATTGGTGAATCGCATTATTGTTATTGATGCAGGAAAAATTGTTGCCGACGGTGCGAAAGAACAAGTTGTTGAAGCTTTGCGTCAGGGCCGTATTGGGAGGGCATCATAATGAATGCTCAGCTTCCAGAAAAAAATATTTCTCGCTCAGAAAAGTACTTTAAAAAAGTAGGCTTGTGGCTCGAAAAAATTGGGGTACCCGCGAGTGCTTACATCGACAAAATATATCAACGTTGGTTAGCCCCCATTAATGAGCAGTCGCACGATTGGATAAGTGACGCCGATTGGGCACGTGTACAACAAGAGCCTTTGCGGGCGCGCTTGCTGTTAAATTCAATCGCCATTGTGTTTTTAATTTTATTAGTCTGGGCTGCATTTGCAAAAGTAGATGAAGTTGCACGCGGTGAAGGCAAAGTGATTCCGTCACAACAATTGCAAGTCATCCAATCGTTTGACGGCGGCGTAGTAAAAGAAATTTTAGTGCACGAAGGTGATGTGGTTAATAAAGGCGATTTGCTGGTGCGTATTGATCCAACGCGTTTTGTGTCCAGCTTCCGTGAAAATAATGCATCGCTGGTGTCATTGGAAGCTCGTGCTGCGCGCCTGAGAGCCTTAACAGCGAATCTTCCTTTGGATATGCCTGAGGAAATTATTAAATCTGCGCCCGATATTGCAGAGCACGAAAGAACATTATATGAAGCCAATCGGCGCGAGCTGGACGAGCAATTAAGTATTTCGCGCAGTCAATTGGAGCAGCGCCAGCGTGAGTTGCAAGAAGTGCGTGCAAAATTATCGCAGGTTACGCGCGCGTTGGAATTGGCTAACCAGGAATTGACGGTAACTACGCCACTGCTCAAAAGCGGCGCTGTATCTGAAGTTGAAATTTTAAAATTGCAAGGTGAGGTCTCTAACGCACAGGGTGCGCGGCAACAAGCCTTGGCGCAAGAGCAGCGTTTACTTGCGGCAGTACAGGAATCTGAAGGTAAAGTACGCGAAGTTGAATTGAATGAAATGAATAAATGGCGTACCGAATTATCGGAAACTCTTGCAAAGCTTTCCAGCTTAAGTGAAACGGGTACAGGGCTTGCAGATAAAATTAAATATTCAGAAATTCGCGCTCCCGTACACGGCACTGTGCAAAAACTTTATACCAATACATTAGGTGGTGTTGTTCAACCTGGGCACGAAGTGATTGAAATTATTCCCTTGGACGATCAGCTCTTAATTGAGGCCAAAGTCGCACCAAAAGATATTGCATTTTTACATCCGGGCGAAACGGCGATTGTAAAATTCACCGCCTATGATTTTGCTGTTTATGGTGGCTTAACCGGCAAGCTTGAACATATTAGTGCTGACACCATGAAAGATGATAAAGACAACGTTTTTTATCTGGTGCGCGTGCGAACAGAGCGCTCTGGTTTTGATGCATCCCTGCCCATCATGCCTGGTATGACGGCGCAGGTGGATATCTTGACCGGTAAGAAAACTGTTCTATCTTATTTACTCAAGCCTGTTTTGCGGGCGAAGCAAAATGCCTTAACAGAGCGATAATGCAGTCACTATTTGTTTCACCACCTCATATTGAATCTCCGCGCTGGCAACAGGCATTTCCGTCGGCTCGATTGCTGAGCGACGAAAGCGAATTACCTGCAGACGTGCGTGGTTTGCTTATTTGGGTAATGTTGGGAGACGTGTACAGTCTCGCGCATATCGCTCGTTGGGTTGCGGCAGGCGCTCGCGTTGTCGGGCTCACTCAGGCAGAAGACCCGAGCCAGGCAAAGCAAGTTTTGGAAGCTGGTGCGAGTGGTTATTTGCATTATTTGGCCGTAGTACCGGTGCTGCAACAAGTGAGTCAGGTAGTTGAGGTTGGCGGCTTGTGGTTGGGAGTGGATTTAATGCGGCAATTGGTTTTTGCCACGGCCAATATTATTCAATCTGCTCCAGAAAAAATTCATCTCGATATGCTCAGTACTCGCGAGCAGGATGTTGCAAAAGCTGTAGCAGCGGGAAAATCCAACAAAGAAGTTGCGCGTGAGCTGGATATTACTGAGCGCACTGTAAAAGCCCATTTGAGTGCGGTGTTTGAAAAACTGAATGTACGTGATCGCCTGCATTTGGTTTTAGTGCTTTCAGGCCGCCAATAACTCCCTCGTTTTTATTACTTTATTATTCTTTTTCCCTCTGTTTTTCGTTTTATTCTTTTATTGTCCTTCAGTCCAATAGCGCATCAGTCCACCTCGGCTAGACTTCAGAAAAATCCCTTATTCTCTTTTCATTTTGTATTACCCACTGGAGTGTTGTTATGGCTAATTCTGTTGCCACCGTTGCGTCTCTTGAAGGTCAAGCTTGGGCCAAAAGTCCAGACGGCAAGCTTCGTCCATTGAAAGTGGGCGATACGGTAACTGCGGAAGAAGTGGTCATTACGGCAACAGGTGCTCGAATAGAGCTGGATTTTGGTGAAGGCCAGCCAGTGGTTATCGCGGGTGATCAGGAAGTTTTGATGAACCGCGATTTGTGGACTGATTTGGCTGCAGATAATAAAGATGCCGCAGTGGATGATGCATCAGTGCAAGAAGCCTTAACGGTTTTGAATAATGGTGGCGATTTAACGACAACACTGGAAGAAACCGCGGCTGGTTTGAATGGCGGTGGTTCTAGTGAAGGCCACAGCTTTGTGGAGTTGACACGCGTTGTTGAAGAGACTGATCCGAATGCGTTTAATTTCGCGGCGGCAAACCCAGCCGGTGGTGACGCAACCACAACGCAAGCAACGGCACCTTCTAACAACGCTCCTTTGGTTGTCGATGCGCAAAGCTTTACGGGTAATGAAGATACAGTGATTAGTGGCCGCGTGGTTGCGACCGATGTTGAAAACGACACTTTGACTTACAGCCTTACCGCTCAAACGGGCAACGGCATTATCGTCCTCGACCCGGCAACAGGTGATTTTACCTACACCCCCAATGCTAACTACAACGGTCCCGATAGCTTCATCATCACGGTAACAGATGATCACGGCAACTCCACAACTTCAACCGTGAATTTGACAGTTGTCGCAGTCAATGACGCACCGGTTACCAACAACCAAAATTTGACCACCGCAGAAGACACTCCGGTTTCCGGCCAAGTGGTTGCTACAGACGTAGAAGGCGATACCCTGAGCTATAGCGTTTCTACCAACGCGGCGAACGGAACTGTCACACTTAACGCGGCTACTGGTGGTTTCACCTATACCCCGAATGCGAACTACAACGGATCAGACAGTTTTGTTGTTACGGTTAACGATGGCAATGGCGGTACAACCACCAGCACAATTACCATTGGCGTAACACCGGTAAATGATGCTCCGGTCAGCAATAACCAAAACCTTACTACGGATGAAGACACTCCACTTAACGGTGCTGTGGTTGCAACTGATGTTGACGGCGATGCGCTGTCTTATTCAGTAACCACTAACGCTGCGAATGGCACTGTCACTATCAATGCTGCAACGGGTGCATTTGTTTACACCCCAAGCGCTAACTACAACGGTGCCGATAGTTTTGTGGTCACAATTGCCGACGGGCAGGGTGGTGTGACTACCAGCACCATCAATATCGGCGTAAATCCTGTTAATGATGCGCCTGACACTGGCGACCAAAACCTGACTACATTGGAAGATACACCTGTTAGTGGCCAAGTCGTTGCCACTGACGTGGAAGGCGATACTCTCAGCTATTCAGTTACAACAAACGCCGCACACGGCACAGTGACTGTGAACCCGGTGACTGGTGCGTTCGTTTATACCCCGGTCGCTAACTACAGCGGTGCCGATCAGTTTGTTGTGAGTGTTTCAGATGGCAATGGTGGCGTAAGCACTAGCGTGATCAATGTTGGTGTAACACCTGTTAATGATGCTCCGGTTACTAACAACCTGAGCTTGTCCACTGCAGAAGATACGCCGGTGTCTGGCCAAGTATTGGCTACAGACCCGGATGTTGGGGACATACTGACTTATTCGATTGCGTCCTTTGCTTCCCATGGAAATATCTCCCTCGATCCTGCCACGGGCAATTTTACCTACACACCCAGCAATAATTTCAATGGTAGTGATTCATTTGTAGTTTCCGTTGATGATGGAAAAGGTGGTGTTAGTTTCAGCGTGGTTAGTGTTGGCGTAAGCCCTACTAACGATGCCCCAGTCGCGGGTAACCAAAGCTTATCTACGGCTCAAAACACGCCGGTTAATGGTGCTATCAGCGCTACTGATCCTGATGCCGATCCTTTGTCTTACAGTGTTTCCGGAAACCCAAGTCACGGTACATTGGTACTGAATAACGCGACGGGTACCTTTACCTATACACCTTCTACCGGCTACAGCGGTAGCGATAGTTTTGTCGTGACTGTATCTGATGGTCACGGCGGTACAACCACTAGCACGGTGAATGTTGGTGTTAACTCGGTGAATTCTGCGCCAGCTGCGGTCAACGATACTGCGACGACAGTTGAAAACACTGCGATCACGGTTGCGGTGCGCAGCAACGATACTGATCCGGATGGCGATACATTAACGGTTTCTGGTGTGACTCAAGGTGCCAATGGTTCTGTGGTGATTGATGCCGTGACCGGCAACCCGATTTACACGCCAAATGCTGGCTTCACCGGTAACGACACTTTTAGTTATACGATCAATGACGGGAATGGCCATACATCAACTGCCACAGTAAGTGTGACAGTGAACGCGGCAGCTCCCGCAAATTCTGCGCCTACAGCTACTAACGATACAAGTTCAACCACACAAGATACCGCTGTGACTGTTGCGGTTCGTAGCAACGATACAGATCCGGATGGCGATACATTAACGGTTTCTGGTGTAACCCAGGGTGCTAATGGCTCTGTGGTAATTGATGGTGTAACGGGTAACCCGATTTATACCCCTAACACTGGCTTCACTGGCACCGATGTTTTCTCTTACACGGTGCGAGACCCTAGCGGCGCAACGTCAACTGCTAACGTAACTGTGACTGTAAATGCTGTGGTTCCTGGGAACTCTAAACCAGTAGCGGGGGACGATACGGTCAATGTGCTTGAAGGCGGTACGGCAAACCGACTGGATTGGGGTGGCCTTAGTGTTTTGTACAATGATACGGACGCTGAGAATGACGCACTGACTGCAGTACTGGTGACCGGCCCAGCCCACGGGACTTTGAACCTCTATTCCAATGGCACGTTTAAATATGTCCATAACAATGGTGAATCTACGACTGACAGCTTTACTTATCGTGCAGTCGATGCCTTTGGTCAGAGTAATATTGCCACAGTTAATATCAATATCACTCCGGTAAATGATGCCCCGATCTCCGTTGCAGATACCTTCTCTGTTGCTGAGGGGGGCACCCTGAATGCGGGTGGCTCTGGAGTGCTGGCCAACGATACTGATGCGGAAAACAATCCCTTAACCGCCGTTTTGGTGGCAGGTCCTGCCCATGGTGCCTTGACACTGAATGCCGACGGTACCTTCAGTTATGTGCATGACGGCAGTGAAACTACGCAAGATACCTTTACTTATCGGGCTAATGACGGCTCGGTTAACGGCAACATTGTTACAGTCACTATCAATGTAAGCCCTGTTAATGACGTACCTGTTGCTAACGATGATGTGGCCTCTGTCAACGAAAACAGCTCAGTGACAGTGGCTGTACGCGCAAACGATACAGACGCCGAGGGTGGTGCGTTGACAGTGTCTGGCGTTACCCAGGGGGCGAATGGTGCTGTGGTGATTGATGCTGTTACAGGCAACCCGATTTACACCCCTAACTCCGGTTTTTCCGGTACTGATAGCTTTACTTACACTGTACAGGACAACGCGGGAGCAACTTCAACAGCCACTGTAACTGTGACCGTGAACCCGCTGGGGAATGTGGCTCCAGTTTCTGCTCCGGATACTTATTCCGTTGCAGAAGGCGGCACTTTGAGTGTTGCTATTGGCGCTGGCGTTTTGGCAAATGATTCGGATGCAAACACTGATCCTTTAACGGCTGTTCTGGTGGCTGGCCCTACGAATGGCTCCTTGAGTCTCAATGCTGACGGCACCTTTACCTATATCCACAACGGCAGTGAAATCACCTCAGATAGCTTTACCTATAAAGCTAACGATGGTTCTGTAGACGGCAACATCGTAACCGTAACTATTAACGTGACCCCGGTAAATGATGCTCCGGTTGCTAATAGTGACACATACCTGGTTGATGAAGGCGGAACCCTCACGGTTACTGCTGCAAACGGCATACTGCTAAACGATACAGATGCAGAAGGTAATAGCCTCAATACAATTCTGGTTGCTGGCCCAGCCCACGGTACTTTGACGCTGAATGCCAATGGCACATTCACTTACGTGCATGACGGCAGTCAAACCGGCGCTGATAGTTTCACTTACAAGGCAAACGACGGTTCGGCTGACAGTAATATCGTAACTGTCAACCTCACGGTCAGTCCGCTAAATGACGTTCCTATCGCCGTAGCTGACACCTATTCAGTGGCAGAAGGCGGCACATTGAGTGTTGGTATTGGCGCTGGTGTGCTGGCAAATGACCTGGATGCTGATGGCGACGCCTTGAATGCAATCCTTGTGTCAGGCCCTGTAAATGGCTCCTTGACGCTCAATGCGGACGGTACTTTCAACTATATCCACAATGGTAGTGAAACCACTGGCGATAGCTTCTCTTATAAAGTTAACGATGGCACTGTGGATGGCAACATCGTCACCGTAAACATCAATGTGACTCCTGTAAATGATGCTCCGGTAGCTAACACTGATACATACCTTGTTGATGAAGGTGGAACCCTCACGGTTACTGCTGCGAACAACATACTGCTAAACGATACAGATGCGGAGGGTAGTACCCTCAGTTCAATTTTGGTTAATGGCCCAGCTCACGGTACCCTTACGCTGAATGCCAATGGTACTTTCACTTATGTACATGATGGCAGTGAAGGCGCATCAGACAGTTTCACCTATAAGGCAAATGACGGTACTTCCGATAGCAATACCGTTACTGTTTTCCTTACCATAAATCCGCAAAACGATGCCCCTGTGGCGGTGGATGATTCGGCGAGTGTTATCAACGGCAACTCGGTAACTGTTTCAGTGCTGACCAATGATTCTGATGCGGAAAATGATCCGCTTTCAGTGTCCGGCGTTACCCAGGGCGCTAATGGTTCAGTTGTTATTGATGCTGTTAGCGGCAACCCAATCTATACCCCTAATACTGGCTTCAGCGGTAGCGATACCTTTACCTACACGGTAATCGACGGCCACGGCGGTAGCAGCACTGCAACAGTTACAGTCAATGTACTTCCTGCGGCGGGCACATTAACGCTTTCTGCAACCTCTACCTTGACCGAAGCGGGCGGGAACATTACCTATACCGCAACACTCACTAATCCACAGTCTTCCAATTTGACTATCAATTTGGTCAATGGCGAAGTCATTACCATTACTGCGGGCCAGTTAACCGGTACTGCGACTACAGCGGTGGCTAATAGTGATGATGTGTATGTTGATCCATCCAATATCACTAATGCGATTGGCTCTACTTCTGGCGGCAACGCTGGTTTAGCGGTTAATACGTCCAATGTGAGTACCAGCATTATCGATACAGCGGATACCACAACTGTAAGCCTGAGCGCTTCTGGTACTGCAAGTGAGGGCGGTTCAATTGTTTACACCGCAACCCTGACCAATCCAGCTCAAGGTGCAGTAACCGTTAATTTGAGCAATGGTTCGTCAATCACTATTGCCAACGGTGCGACTAGCGGCAGTGTCTCTGTACTTGCGCCTACTGATGATGTCTATGTGGATGCAGGCAATGTATCGGTCACTATTAACAATGCATCTGGCGGCAACTTCGAGAATTTGGCGATTGACCCGGCACCAGCGGTAACTGCTATCACTGATACATCTGACATTACAACCCTGAGCTTGACCGGTGCTGGCTCTATAACTGAAGGTGCTTCTGGTTCTTACACATTGAGCCTGACCAACCCTGCGCAAACCGCAGTGACTGTGACTTTGAACTACAGCGGTGTAGCGGCTAACGGTACCGATATTAGCGGTTCTACTACCGTAACTATTGCAGCCAATAGCAGCTCAACCAGCTTTAATATTTCTGCCTTAACTGATGGTTTGGTAGAAGGCCCAGAGAGCTTCACGGTTTCAATTGCTTCCGCCAACGGCGGCAACTTCGAAACATTGGCTATTAGCGGTGTAGCCAATAGCGTCACCACTAACATTGTGGATGTAGATTTTGCGACTGTAAGCCTGTCAGCCACCTCAAGCCTGACAGAGGCGGGCGGTACTGTGGTTTACACCGCGACCATCAACACGGCGCCTTTGACTGATTTGACCGTAAACCTCTCCAATGGCGAGACCATTACTATTTTGGCTGGCCAAACTACGGGTACCAAATCTATTGCTGTTGCTCCAAGTGATGATGTTTATGTTGATCCGACTACTATCAGCGCAACTATTACCGGTACATCCGGTGGTGGTTTCGCGGTAAGTGTGAATCCGGCTGCTGCGGTTACCAATATCACTGATACAGCTGATACCACCACAGTTAGCTTGAGTGCATCCGCTAACGTGGCAGAAGGTGGCCTCATCACCTACACCGCAACTTTGACCAACCCGGCTCAAGGCTCAGTTACTGTTAATCTGAGCAATGGCTCAAGCATTACTATTCTTGATGGCGCGACCAGTGGAACTGTTTCAGTCGCTGCTCCGGCTGATGATGTTTATGTGAGCGGAAGTGTTTCTGCGACTATTTCCAGTGCATCTGGCGGCAACTTCGAAAACCTGGTGGTTAGCTCGATTCCCGCTGTGACGACGGTTACTGATGATGGAGACATTACTACCCTTAGTTTGAGCGCTTCTGGTACAGCAGCTGAAGGCGGCTCAATTGTTTACACCGCAACCCTGACCAATCCGGCGCAGGGTGCTGTAACCGTTAATTTGAGCAACGGTTCGTCAATCACTATTCTCAACGGTGCGACGAGCGGCAGTGTCTCTGTGCTTGCGCCTTCTGATGATGTCTATGTGGATGCGGGTAATGTATCGGTCACCATCAACAGTGCAACTGGCGGCAACTTCGAGAATCTGGCGATTGACCCAGCGCCAGCGATAACTGCTATCACTGATACGCCGGACACCACAACTCTGAGCTTGACCGGTGCGGGTTCTATTACCGAAGGTGCTTCTGGTTCTTATACATTGAGCCTAACCAACCCTGCGCAAACCGCAGTGACTGTGACCTTGAACTACAGCGGTGTAGCGGCTAACGGTACCGATATTAGCGGCTCAACCACCGTAACCATCGCGGCTAACAGCAGCTCAACCAGCTTTAACATTTCGGCTTTGACCGATGGTTTGGTGGAAGGCCCAGAGAGCTTAACGGTTTCAATTGCTTCTGCAACTGGCGGCAACTTCGAAACACTGGCGATTAGCGGTGTGGCCAACAGCGTCACCACCAACATTGTGGATGTAGATTTTGCGACTGTAAGCCTGTCAGCGACCTCAAGCCTGACAGAGGCGGGCGGTACTGTGGTTTACACCGCGACCATCAACACGGCGCCTTTAACGGACTTGACGGTAAACCTCTCCAATGGCGAGACCATTACTATTTTGGCTGGCCAAACTACGGGTACCAAATCTGTTACGGTTGCCCCAAGTGATGATGTTTATGCGGATCCGACCACCATCAGCGCAACTATTACCGGTACATCCGGCGGCGGCTTCACTGTGGTTGCTAATCCTGCCGCAGCTGTAACCAACATTGTTGATACTAACGATACAACCAATGTGACCCTGTCTGCGCCAGCAACGGCAATAGAGGGTGGTTCTATCCTGTACACGGCTACCTTGAGCAATCCTGCGCAAGGTACAGTCACTATCGGCTTGAGCAATGGCTCGTCTATTACCATCCTTGACGGTGCAACCAGTGGCTCAGTATCGGTTAATGCACCAACTGATGATGTCTATCTGGATGCTGGTTCATTATCCGTTACTCTGCAAACTATCAGCGGCGGCAATTTTGAAAATGCCGTTCTTGATATAACGCCTGCAGTCACTAACATCACAGATACGAGCGATATCACCGGTTTGAGCTTGGCTGCAACCGCTACAGTGAATGAGGGCGGTTCAATTACTTATACAGCTACTTTGACCAACCCGGCGCAAGGTGCAGTAACGGTTAACTTGAGCAATGGTTCTTCGATCACCATTTTAAATGGCGCAACTACGGGTACTGTTACTGTGGCTGCTCCTGGTGAAGATGCCAATGTGGATGCAGGCTCCGTATCGGCGCATATCCTCAATGCAAGCGGTGGTAATTTTGAAACCCTCTCCGTGGATTCAACACCGGCTGTTACGACTGTAAATGATACCCTTGATATCACTACCCTGAGCCTTTCTGCACCTGTCTCAGCGGCTGAAGGTGGCTTGATCACTTATACAGCTACCTTGACCAATCCAACGCAAGGCGCTTTGACGATCACATTAAGCAATGGTGCTTCAATTACTATTTTGGACGGCGCGACCACAGGTTCGACATCCGTTGCAGCGCCAACCGATGATGTCTACGTAGATACCAGCTCGGTTTCTGCAACTATCTCCAATGTAGTGGGGGGTAATTTTGAGAGTTTGGTAACCAGCCCGGTAGCGGCGGTAACCACAATTACCGATACCTCGGATACTACAACCCTCAGCCTGACGGGTGCAGCGTCTTTATCTGAAGGTTCACTCGCTATTTATACTCTGAGCTTGACTCACCCTGCGCAAACCGCAGTTACCGTCAACCTGACTTACTCGGGTGTTGCAGCGAACGGCACAGATATTAGTGGCGTAACCACAGTGACTATCCCTGCGAATGGCAGCTCAGCGACCTTTGATATTTCTGCTTTGACCGATGGTTTGGTTGAAGGCACAGAAAGCTTCACTGTTTCTATAGGTTCAGTAACCGGCGGCAACTTCGAAAACCTGGTTGTTAGCGGCTCTGCCAATAGCGTGACTACAAACCTGTTAGATGCTGATGTAGCAACCGTAAGCCTGTCAGCAACCTCCTCATTAACAGAGGCGGGCGGCACTATCACTTACACTGCCACTATTACATCGGCACCCGTGAGTAACCTGCAAGTAAATTTATCGAACGGTTCAACTATCACTATCCTTGCTGGCCAAACGTCAGGCAGTACGGCTGTTGTGATAGCAGGTAGTGATGATGTGTATGTTGACCCGAGCAGCGTCAGTGCAACCATTTCTGGTACATCAGGTGGTGGCATTAATCTTGCGATTAACCCAACTCCGGCTGTAACGGCGATTGTTGATACTCTTGATACTACAACGGTTACTTTGGGGGCTGCGAGCAGTGTTGCGGAAGGTGGTTCGATCGTTTATAGCGCAACCCTTAGCAATGCAGTAACGGGCTCGCCTTTAGTGATTCACCTCGATAACGGCGTTGATATCAATATTCCGGTGGGCTCTACCTCCGGTAATAGTGTTCCGGTCCCGGTTCGTAGCGATGATAACTATGCTCAAGGTAACCAATCTATTGTGGTTGGCATTTCCGGCACTAGTGGAGGAAATTATGAGTCGTTGGATACCAGCAGCACTGCAACAACTATTGTTTCTGACGATACAGATGTTACGACTGTAACTCTAAATGCCGTGGCGAACGTCTCTGAGGGCGGTAGCATCGTATACACCGCAAGTGTTAACAACGCGGTCACAGGTTCGCCCTTAGTAATTCATTTAAATAACGGTGTGAACATTAGTATTCCGGTTGGCGCGACTAGCGCAAACAGCCTTGCAGTACCTGTTCGCGCTGACGACTTCAATGCGCAGGGTGATCAATCAATAGTTGTGGCTATTACGAATACTAGCGGTGGAAATTACGAAGCTTTAAATACTTCAAGCACTGTGACAACCCTAGTCAGTGATGACGGCGATGTGACCACTGTAAGTTTAGTTGCTGCTAACAACGTGGTTGAAGGTGGCTCAATCGTTTATACCGCAAATCTTAACCACCCTGTGGCTGGCACGCCTTTAGTCATCCATTTAAGTAACGGTGTGGATATCAATATTCCTGTGGGATCCTCGTCCGGCACCAGTGCTCCAGTGCCGGTACGTGTAGATGATGTTCAAGCTCAAGGTGATCAATCTTTGGTGGTAGGCGTTACCAGTACTAGTGGAGGAAATTATGAGTCGTTGGATATCAGCAGCACTGCAACAACTATTGTTTCTGACGATGCAGATATAACGACAGTAACGCTTTCAGCCGCCGCGAGTGTCACCGAAGGTGGGTCTATCCTATACACAGCTACTGTTAACGCTGCTGTCAGTGGCACGCCTTTGGTCATCCACTTAAGCAACGGGACAGATATTACCATTCCTGTTGGGGATACAACGGCCACTAGCGCTGCAGTTCCAGTACGTATTGATGATGTATATGCGCAGGGTGATCAATCACTTAGCGTGAGTATCTCAAGTACTACAGGAGGTTTGTATGAAGCATTGGATATAACAAGTACAGTCAACACGGTGGTTAAAGATGATGCAGATATTACAACTGTAAGTCTTTCCGCACCTGCAAGCGTTGCTGAAGGTGGTTCAGTTCTGTACACCGCAACCTTATCAAGCCCGGCTAAAGGCACGGTTACCGTTAATTTGAGCAATAACTCAGTTATTACGATTGTTGACGGCGCTACTACAGGAACAGTGTCGGTTGCTGCCCCTACCGACGATTTCTATATTGATGCAAGTACTTTAACTACAACGATCACCTCTGCAGTTGGTGCAGGTTTTGAGGTTCTTGCACTGAACCCTGCTGCTGCGGTAACCAATATTACGGATACCATTGGTGTCACAACCCTAAGTCTTAGCGGTGCAGCCTCCGTCAAAGAGGGGAGCTCAGGTAGCTATACATTAAGCCTGGATCACCCGACCCAAACTGCCATGACCGTAAACCTGACCTATTCAGGTACTGCGGCTAATGGAGCTGATTATAATGGTGCAACAAGCGTAACCATTCCAGCAGGCAGTAGCAGCGCGAGCTTCAATATTTCTGCATTGACTGATGCCCTAACGGAAGGCAACGAAAACTTCACAGTGACCATCGGCTCAACGACGGGTGGTGGTTTTGAGAGTCTGGTTGTTAACAGTACTGCGAATAGCGTGACTACGACTGTTTTGGATAATCGCGCTCCAGTTGCTGTTAATGACCCAGCGGTGGATTCTGTGACCAGCAAAGGTCTTGTGTCTGAATACTATTCTTATTTTGAGGGTCCGGATGGAGGGAACGTAACAACCTTGGCCCAAATTAATACCTTTATCGCAAGTCATGGGCCAGATGCTACTTTTGTTGCCACCAAATTCGATTACGGAACTACCACCGCAATTTCCAACAACCTGGGGTACGGTACTAATTTACAAACCTTCCTGGGTGCGGATGCTGCATCCTTAAGTAATGATCCAGGAACCTCGAGCGACGCAATTATCCGTATGTTTGGTTCTGTTGAGCTGGCAGCAGGTACATATAATTTCAAGGTTTATGCAGATGACGGCTATCAAATCAAAGTTGATGGCGTCATTGTTGCCCAAGTAAATGCTATCCAATCGCCAACGGGAACTGTACATACTCAATTTACTGTCGGAACTAGCGGTCAGCATTCGATCGAGATTCTATATTGGGATCAGGGTGGGCAGGCAGTCTTTAAAGCGGAATTGAGCAATAACAACGGTGTTACTTACAATTTGCTTTCATCTGTGCCTACGACGCATACCGGCATGCATACCATGAACGAGGACACCCAATGGAGCGTACCAGTTAGCCAGTTATTGGCAAATGATACGGATGCAGATGGTGATACTCTGAGTATAGTTAGCGTACAAGGCGCTCAAAACGGGACGGTCCAATTGAGCGGTGGAAATGTAATCTTCACACCGACAGCTAATTATAATGGTCCTGCCAGTTATACATACACTATTAGCGATGGAAATGGAGGGACCAGTACCGCAACAGTTGCTATAGATGTATTAGCCGTGAATGACAATCCTGTGGCTGGAAGAGATTCCCTTATTGCATCAACAGATACCACGCTTACAGTGGCCCCTTCAATTTTACTGACGAATGATTCGGATATTGAAAACACCAGTAGTTTGTCTGTTCTCAATGTTTTCGGCGGGGTTAACGGTACCGCAAGTCTCTCCAATGGAAGTCTTGTGTTCACACCGACGTCTGGATTCAATGGTATCGCAAGCTTCAGCTATACGCTTTCTGATGGCCACAATGGCACATCAACTGGCAGTGTCAATGTGGAGGTTGCAAACGTAACGGGAACCTCAGGCAATAACAATTCATTAAATGGTAACCTTACAACAGGCAATACCATTGCCGGTTTGGCAGGGAATGATAAGTTAACCGGTAATGTTGGTAATGATCTGCTCGACGGTGGTTCGGGCAATGATACGCTGACAGGCGGTGCCGGTGCTGATACCTTCGTGTGGCATTTTGCCGACAGAGGCACAACTTCCACTCCTGCTAATGATGTTATTACAGACTTCACTACGGGAGCGGGGGGGGACAAATTAGATCTTCGTGATTTATTACAAAATGAATCAAGTGGAAATCTGACTAACTATTTACATTTCACAAGTGATGGCACAAACACAACTATTGCCATCAGCAGTACTGGAGCTTTCAATGGCTCAAACTATGCTACAGCTACGGATCAAACGATTGTGTTAAATACGGTTAATTTGACCGGTGGTGATACAGCGATAATTAATTTGTTAAAAACAAACAATAATTTAATTACCGATTAACGAATGTAAAATCTCAGGGATGAGATTAGTAGACTCAGGTTACTCTATGTATATAAAACGCAATCAAGACGGTGCAATTATCGCGATCAGCCAAATTGCAGCGGAAGATGTCAGTGAATTTGTTAATGATGATTCCAGTGAATTGCACTTATATTTGCAATCCTTAAAACCATCACAGATGGCCACGCTTGAACAATCAGATCAGGCGATGGCGCGGGTGCTTGAAGACGTCATTAATTTGTTGGTCGATCAAGGTACAATTCGCTTCACTGATTTACCGGAAGCTGCGCAGACTAAATTGTTATCGCGTAGAGAATTACGTGGCCAGCGACAAGGAATGAATTTGCTTGATGACGGCGATGATTTAAAAATTTGAATAGTTTTAAATATTGTAAAAATAAAGGCGCTTGAAAAAGCGCCTTTATTTTTTGTATTAAATTCCAGGGCCCGTAAATCCGTCTATATCAAGTTGAATTAACTTTTCTTTTTCAGCTGAAGAACGAACCCCTTCAGCAATCATTACTATTCCCAGAGAGTGCCCAATTTTGCACAAACCTGACAAGAAATTTTGATTGCCAGAATTTGTTTCAATATCACGAATAATTGCGCCATCAATTTTCAAATAATGTAAGCCTATATCTTGCAGCTCGCGAATTTTGGTGAATTCCAGACCGACATGCTCAAGCCCAATATGGCACCCTAAGGCGCGCAAAGAATTGGTAAAACTGCGTAGCTCCGCCATATGGCGCAAGGCACAAGACTCTGGAAACTCCAACCACAAATTGTGTGTTTTATTTAGCGATTGATTTAACAGCGCAAGCGCTTGCTCGCGAAATTCTGCATTGCAAAGCGAATCTGCCGAAATATTAATAGCGATTGCAGATTCTTTATTGATGCTGGACAGCGCCGTCTTTATTACCTCCAAATCGATAGCAGGCATCATGCCGAGGCGTGCTGCCCACGGCATAAAATAACCTGCAGGTTGCCAGTCATCATCGAGTAATAATCGAACTGGAGCTTCGTTGTGCAGCGTGATGCCAGCAGGGGTGCGTACGGCAAAATGTGCGAGCTGTAATTTTTTGTGTTGCAAGGCCTGGGTGATGGCATCACGCCAATCGCTCAGGTTGCGATGAATGCTTGGCAAACTGTTGGTGTCGAGAACAATAAGTGCGCGGTTGCCTTTAAGTTCTGCCTGAGCCAACGCACCATCCAGTTTATGCATTAATTCATTGCGCTTTTCGCCGCTAACGTAAGTGCAAACTGCAATTGGCAGCTGAATTGTGCGTAAATCTTTGTCGCTGAGTTGCGCATTCAGCTGCTCTGAAAGCTCAGCTCCAACAGATTCAGCAGATGGATTGCTGGAAATTACCAGCATAAAATCGCTACCATTCAAACGTCCTGCATGACTGCCTGGGTAGCGTGTAATAAACTGATGTAGCACTCCAGCAATTTGTAAAAGTGCGTGGTCTGCCGCTGCGCGGCCAAGGTGATTATTCAACTCCGCCAGATTTAAAAAACGCACCACCGCAATCACGCCCGAACTGTCGCTGTCATCGCGAGTTAATTTACTTTCCAATAAATTAAGAAAATGGTTGCGGTTGGGTAGCTCTGTTAGAGCATCCAGCTGCGATTCGCGGCGCAGTTTTTCCAATTGTTTGGTTTCCTTTTCAAGCATGGCTTTTACGCTTTGCGAAAGCGCATTCATGGCGCGAACCAAACGTTGGAATTCTGTTGTTTTGGGTTCGTCAGATGTAACGAAGCGGCGTTGGCCTATAGCTTCTGCTTGGTTGATCACTGTATTTAAAGGACTAGAAATAAATTTCAAAATAATGGTGCCAACTATGCCGCTTAATATAGCTGCCACAACAAACCAGGTCAGTAACTGTGAGGTGCTATGCCATAGCGCTTGCCATGCATAACGGGAATGGCTTTTTACAGTAAGCGTTCCAAATTGTTGCCAGCCATCTTGTATCTGTGCGATTCCTGGCTCTGCATCAAAATTCACTAAACGCGTAAACCAATTAGGAACACTTGCTGAGTCTTTAATGTTTTTATTTTCTTCGTAACGGCGCGCAACCAAAATTTTCTTTTGAGGATCTGCCAAGGTTATGTATTCGTAATGCCCCGTATCAAACTGGGCGCTAATTAATAACTCCAAGGTGACAGGATCTTTTTCCATTTGGGACATGGATAGCGCAAGCGATGTTGCGTTATCCATATTTTTTACGCGCAACTGTTCTTCCAAATAATGTTGGGCAGATAAAATGCTAATAATAAAACTTCCGCCCAAGGCCAGTAGCAGCAATACAATAATGCCAATCCACAGTTGTTTAATTAACGACATAATTGCTTCTCTTAAAATGAGTGCTTCTCTTTAATAAGAGCTTCATTAAAAGCCCTCTTGTTTCATACGGTCAAGCACGTCCCGCCAACGGGAGAGGCGTGCAGTCGGATCAATTTGCGGTTGGGCTTGATTGCCAACCCATAAACCATCGCTGTTAAAACTAAATACGGGATGTAAATCGCTACGTTTGTCGGCCCTATCGGTATCAGAAACTAAACTGTCTAAAATAAGTGGAATCGAATTGGGTTGTTCATAATAACCAAGCACCATGTGAGCTTGAAATATTTTACTGGAGCTTCCGCCAATCTGTGCTTTTACATAGATAAGGCGCAAGTGTTCAACAGAAACACCTAATTGTATAAGGGTGAAATATTTTGCGATTGTGTAATCCTCACAATCGCCGGCACCGCTGCCCAAAGTCTCTAGCGGTGTCGCCCAATAATCACTCGCTTTCCAGTGGACAATATCATCAACGAATTGAGTGTTTTTATTGAAATAATCGTTCACCGCTTTGATTTTTTCTTGCGTAGATTTATTTTGGTTGTTTTCGATTAACAAATTCCAAGTATGGAATTTAGCAATTCCCGCTACACCAAAACGGGTTTGCATGGTGTTTTCTAATTTGTTGATGTTAAGTGCGGCAGAACAAAGCATGCCATACATGAATGTCGCCACGAGCAGATACCCGCGCAAATGGCGTATCCAAAGGGAGCCTGGAAAACCGGAGTTCTCCAATGCAAATGGCGAGCGGCGCGGTGAAATCAATGTGGAATTACTAACCTGAATAAACGATGCCTTGAGTATAGCCAAGTCTGGAACTTATGGGCGAAAAGTGCGTCAGCTTAAATTCACAAAATACTAAGGGTATGCCTACAGAGGTTTGATCAAAAAGTGACTCGATTCATAGTTTGCGGATGAAGGTGCGACAGGTGCAACAAAACCTTGTTAAACGTGTCTAGAGATAACCAAAAGCATTTGGTTCTTGTGGAATGAGAATGTAAGCTTTGTTCAACGCAGTGTTTGGCGAATAAACAAGATTGAGGATAATTAAATGAGAAAATTAGTGTATCTGGTGTTAGGTATCGTCATTGTAGCCATGGTTTCAGGTTGCACTACAACTAAAGGTTCAAGCCCACACGAAAAGCGTCAGGCAGCGCTGGATATGCGCACCCAGGTGTTGGCAGATCTTTATAAAATACACCCGGATGCCCGAGCGCAAATAGCCGCGTCTCCAGGTTACGCTGTGTTTAGCAATGCCAATGTGAATTTATTATTTGCCAGCGTGGGCGGTGGCTATGGTGTTGCGGAAAACAAACGCCTGAAAAAAACGGTTTATATGAAAATGGGTGAGGCGGGGGTAGGGCTCGGTTTGGGTGTTAAAGATTTTCGTGCAGTGTTTATTTTCAAAACCCAGGAATCCCTGGATGCATTTATCGATAACGGCTGGGAATTTGGCGGCCATGTTGATGCCGCCGCTAAAGCGGGTGATAAGGGTGCGGCTATTGGTGGTGAGGCTTTACTAAATGGCGTAACGATTTATCAAATTACCGAAAGTGGATTGGCCCTTCAGGCAACGCTTAAAGGCACCAAGTATTGGAAAGACGCTGAATTAAATTGAGTTTATGTGTTTGGATAAATAAAAAATGGCGATCATATGATCGCCATTTTTTATTTGAAATTGGTCAGATTATATAGGCCAACTAATGAGTTCAACTTTGTGTTCATCCGCATAAATTGCCCAGCCTTTATGGTGCCAATCGCCCAAGACTATGCGTTCTGCCGGCTCACCAGTAATATCAAATGAATGATGTGCCGGGCGATGGGTGTGCCCATGAATCATACGTTTAACGCTGGCGTTTTGCATGGCGTGCACAACTTCTGCCTGGTTAACATCCATAATGTCTTCCGCTTTTAGGCTATTCATTGCCTGGCTTTTCTCCCGCAATTGCGCGGCTAAGGCGCGGCGAGCTGCAAGAGGTTGTGCAAGAATTTGTTGTTGCCAAAGGGCGGAGCGAACTTGTTGCCTGAAGGCTATGTATTGAGTGTCATCCGTGCACAGGCTATCGCCGTGGACTAATAGGGTAGGTTCTCCGTATAAGTCGATTGTGGTGTATTCCGGGAGTAGTTGTGCACCAGCTTGTGCTGCAAATGTTTCGCCAAGCAAAAAATCTCTGTTGCCGTGCATCAAAAAAATTTTTGTGCCTGCATCGCTTAATTTTTTTAATTCGTTTGCGACTTCAAGATTGAGTGGTGCGTCATCGTCATCGCCAATCCATGCATCAAAAAAATCGCCGAGGATATAAAGCGCATTTGCAGTAGCTGCCTGCGTGTGCAGAAATTGAAAAAACGCCCGCGTAATCTGCGGGCGGCTTTCGTGGAGATGTAAATCTGAAATAAATAGCGATGCCATATTTATTCGGCAGAAGCTGTTTTATCAACAGTTACGTTTTGGATGGTAACGGCTTCAACTGGAACGTCCTGATGAAAGCCTTTGCTGCCGGTTTTTACACTTTTAATTTTATTAACTACATCCATACCCTGGGTCACTTTACCAAAAACAGCGTAGCCCCAACCTTGGCTGGTTTTGCCGCTGTGATTCAAAAAGCTATTGTCTTTTACGTTAATAAAAAATTGTGCAGTAGCGCTGTGCGGGTCGTTAGTGCGAGCCATTGCCAAACTGCCCGTTACGTTTTTCAAACCATTGTCAGCTTCGTTTTGAATAGGGTCGCGGGTTTTCTTTTTCTCGCTCATGTCTTCAGTCATGCCACCGCCCTGAATCATAAAGCCATCAATAACGCGGTGAAAAATTGTACCGTTGTAAAAACCTTCTTCAGCGTATTGCAAAAAGTTTGCTGCGGTGTTGGGCGCCTTTTCGAAATCCAATTCGATAACTATGTCGCCGTAATTAGTATGTAAAGTAATCATGTGAAGCTCCTAAAACATAGAGTGACAAAAAGTCGGTAAGTCTCAAAAAGCGGGTATGATACGCGTTCAACGAAGGCAAAGAAACGTTCAAATAGCCTAAGCCCCAAAGTTTCAATAAGCACATACGGGCGATTCAAATAAATTAAATAGATAAAAGCGAGACATATTCATGCTGCGCGGTAAATTTCTCACCATCGAAGGCACTGAGGGCGTAGGTAAAAGTACCAATTTGGCATTTGTGCGCGATTGGCTGCAATCAAAGGGTGTGGAAGTCGTTGTGACCCGCGAACCTGGCGGAACGCCCCTGGCGGAAGAGATTCGTGGCTTATTGTTGAGTAAGCGCGATGAATCTGTGGACGAAACGGCGGAATTACTACTGGTATTTGCCGCTCGTGCACAGCATCTGGCTCAGGTTATCAAGCCAGCTTTGGCGCGTGGGGCATGGGTGTTGAGTGATCGTTTTACAGACGCTACTTACGCCTACCAAGGCGGCGGTCGCGGTTTAAGTAAAGCAACAATCACGCAGCTGGAAGTCCTGGTTCAAGGCGAACTCCGTCCGGATTTAACATTGATATTAGACATAGATGTAGAGTTGGGCCTGAATCGTGCGCGTCAACGTGGTGAGCTGGATCGTTTCGAAAGTGAAACCCTAAGCTTCTTCGAGCGGGTACGTAGTGCGTACAAAGCACGTGCTGCTGAATCTCCAGGTCGTTACTCGTTAATAGATGCTGGTCAAGAGTTGAATCAGGTACAAGCTGATATCGATAAAGAGTTAAGCCATTTATTTACCGTCTAATGACGCATAAAAACCATTAATTTGATTATCTTTCAATCTAGATCTAGAGTTATTAATGACTGGCCGTTATGAGTTGTTTGAATAGCGCCCGCTAAGTTCATTTAAATAGGTGATGATATGAAAAAACAACAAAGCGGTTTTACCCTAATTGAATTGATTGCCGTAATCGTTATTTTGGGTATTTTGGCGGCGACAGCTATTCCGAAGTTCGTAAATTTAACCAGCGATGCGCGAATTGCAAAAGTAAACGCAGCATTGGGTACATTGAAATCTACCGCTGCCATGACGCACGGGAAGTTTCTTGTTAACCCGGTTACACCACAAATTTTTGAAGGCGTTACGGTCGATTTTGTGAATGGTTACCCCGATGCGGATGATATTGCTGCGGTGGCCGGGATCGAGCCAACGGACTATACCACCACCGTTTCCGGCGCTACGGCAACCGTGTCGGTAACGACCAACTGCTCGGCAACTTACACTGAAGCTGCATCTGCCATTTTGCCGCCAACCTTTACAACGGTTACCACTGGCTGTTAAGACAACCTCATTTTCATTAGCTTAAAAGCGCATTATCAAAAACTAATGCGCTTTTTTATTTCGCTAATCACTAAAACTCTGCCAAACATTCCACTTCAATTTTATGCCGCAGGATTGGATGCGTAAGTTGGATATGCTGCGCGTGCAACAATAAACGAGGTGCTTGCGCCTGTATTTCCACGGGCGAATAAAGTTGATCCCCTAACATGGGGTGGCCAATGCTCAGCATATGCACGCGTAGCTGATGGGTGCGTCCGCTGACTGGCTCCAGTAAAACCCGCGTGCAATTTTTTGTTTGATCGCGCTCCAACACCTGATACCGCGTATGCGCGGGCTTACCCGATTCATAACACACTTTTTGTAACGGGCGATTTGGCCAATCACAAATTAACGGCAGTTTTACTTCGCCTTCATCTTGTTCGATTAATCCACTTACAACGGCCACATAGCGTTTGTGTATGCCCCGAGCCTCAAATTGTTTGGTGAGAATCTTCAAGCTCATATAGTTGAGCGGAAACATCACAATGCCTGAGGTACCTTGGTCCAATCGATGTACCACGCGCGCATTGGGGTTGAATTTTAACGCGCGGTTAATCAGGCAATCTTGTTTCTCCGGCCCCTTTCCAGGAACGGTCAATAGACCTGCCGGCTTGTTGCAGATCATCAAATCGTCGTCGAGGTGAAGGATATCGAGGCCGCAGGTGTTGGGGATTAAATCGTTCATTCTGGAGCTGCTAAATAGAAGGGCGGCGATTATCGCAAATCTCTCATCAAATTGCTAAACGGCTGTGTTTGCTAAGTGGCCGCCACGATTGGTAAGCTTGCGCCCTCAATCATGTGAGCGCGTCTATGTCTGATTTTCCCTCTCATCCATACCCATGGCAGTTACAAGAATGGCACCAGTTAAACCAGCAAATTGCTGCTGGCAAACTGCCACATGCGTTGATGTTCGCTGGGGCCAAAGGCATTGGTAAACGTCATCTTGCAGAGGCACTTGCACAGCTGCTGCTCTGTTTGTCCCCCATTGAGGGAACCCCCTGTGGTAAATGTCGCGGCTGCATGTTGAACAGAGTTCACAATCATCCAGATTTTATCGTGATCGAGCCGGAGGAGGGTGCAAAAGGGATTAAGGTCGATCAGGTGCGTTCACTAATAGACGATTTAGGTAAAACGGCACAACAAGGCGGTTTCAAAGTCGTGGTGCTCGAACCTGCAGAAGCTATGAATGCTAACGCTGCCAATGCCTTACTTAAATCCCTTGAGGAACCCGCCGCGAACACGCTCCTGGTTTTGGTTTGCCACGCCCCAAGTTCCGTTTTGCCCACGATTCGCAGCCGCTGCCAAATGCGTTTACTGGCAACACCTAATTCCGAGCAGGTAATTCATTGGCTTAAACCGCTAATGGTGGGTAGCAATATTCCGGTAGAGAAACTCATGGAAGCCGCTGGCGGCGCGCCTCTAACCGCCTTGTCCTATCTGGAAAGCGACGCTTTGGAGCGCCGCGATGCCTGGTTATTGAATTTGGTTCGCCTCAGCACGGGGCAAATATCTGCTATTGAAGTCGCGGCCCAGTGGCAAAAAGATGATGTCATAGCCTTGGTTGAGTGGTTCCTGGTCTGGCTACATTCGGTTATTCGCTGGCAGGTTGGGGCAGAGCAGCTCCTGATAAATCAACTGCCGCAAGATTTGCGTGAGCGCTTAATGAAAATCCCAGGGGCGCTTCTCCATCGTTATGTGGAGAAAATGCTGGTGTCCAAACGCCAACTCTTAGGCAACTCAAATCCAAACAAGCAGTTGCTGCTTGAAGAAATGTTAATGGATTGGGGTGCGCTTTTAAGAACCGCAAAATAACTAAACTGAATTCGTATCAAAAATAGTGACGCAATAGCGGCTAGACAGGTCTAAACTATTGCATTATGGTTCAGCACATTATGTTTTAGTCCATTGAATTCAGACGGATTACTTTATGCAAGCGATAGGCGGCGGTGCCCGAAACGGCATACTTTCCCTCACCATTAAAGACAAAGCGGTGCTCTATGCCGCCTATATGCCTTTTGTGAAAAATGGCGGAATGTTTATACCTACCGGCAAGAGCTATAAGTTGGGCGACGAAGTTTTTATGTTGTTGAGCTTGATGGAAGAAACCGAAAAAATTCCGGTTGCGGGTAAAGTGATATGGGTTACTCCACGTGGAGCCCAAGGTAACCGTGCTGCGGGAATTGGCGTGCAATTTACCGATCAAGACAATACAGCAGTAACCAAAATTGAAACCTACCTTGCGGGCTCCATCAATTCAGACAAGCCAACGCATACGATGTAAGCAACTCATATACGACAAACGATTTTAAAGCCAGCTTATCGCTGGCTTTTTTATGTTCGGGATGAACCTTGTGCCGCGGGCAAGGATGCGTAGAAGCGGCGAAGAATTCTCTGTCGTTATCCTTTATAATCGGCGCACATTTTTAGCTGACCTTACTACCTATGTTAATTGATTCACACTGCCATCTGGATCGCATCAATCTCGATCGCTACGACGGCAAGCTCGCCAATGCCATTGCCGCCGCTAACGAGCGCGGTATACAACAGATGCTGTGTATTGGTGTTAGCCTGGACAATATTCAAACTGTCATCGACATAGCCCAAGCGCATCCCTGTGTATTTGCTTCGGTTGGTGTTCACCCCTGCGATGTGAAAGACGGCACGGCGACTGCTGAGCAACTTATCCAATGGGCATCACAAACAAAAGTTGTTGCCCTTGGCGAAACAGGTTTGGACTATCACTACGAAACCGAAAGCAAAGAATTACAGCACGAAAGTTTTGCGATGCATTTGGATGTGGGAAAAAAAATCGGCTTACCGGTAGTTGTTCATACGCGTGAAGCCAAAGCTGATACGCTCGCGTTAATCAAAGAACACGGCAGCCTTGAATCCAGCGGTGTGTTGCATTGTTTTACCGAAGATTGGGAAATGGCAAAAGCCGCGCTGGATTTGAATTACTACATTTCCATTTCGGGCATAGTGACATTCAAAAACGCCGAGCAAATTCGCGAAGTCGTGCGCAATATGCCAATTGATCGCTTGTTGATTGAAACTGATTCACCTTACCTTGCACCCATTCCCTACCGCGGCAAACCTAACGAGCCCAAATATGTGTATGAAGTGGCTCAATTTGTCGCTGACTTAAAAGGCATGAGTATCGAAAAACTGGGCGAGCATACTTGCGAGAATTTCTATCGCTTATTCAGTAAAGCAAAACAATATCTACCACAGTAAATTCTATCGATAACTAGAGATACATTATGAATCCCCAACAAATAAAAATTATGCTTGAGCTGCAAGATGGCATGAACACAAAAGTGAATGCCGACTGGAAAAGCCAAGGCTACGAATGGTACCGTGCAATTTGGGTGGAGTGTGCAGAATTGTTGGATCATTACGGTTGGAAATGGTGGAAAAAGCAATCACCCGATACTGAGCAAGTTGCGCTTGAGTTAATTGATATTTGGCATTTTGGTTTAAGTATTCTGTTGCAAAGCGGAGCCAAACCGGAATTGATCATTGCGCAAATTCAAAATGATCTGATTATCAAAACCGAAGAAAAAGATTTTCGTCTGGACTTGGAAAAATTTGTTGCTGCTACATTAGGTGATCGCCAATTTCATATTGGTTTGTTTGGCCGCTTAATGGCGGGGATTGATATGAGTTTTGACCAACTTTATCGCGGCTACGTTGGTAAAAATGTGTTGAATTTTTTCCGCCAGGATCATGGCTATAAAGACGGTTCTTATCGTAAACATTGGCACGACGGACGCGAAGACAATGAGCATTTGGTAGAAGCCGTGTTAAGTTTGGATACAACCAAAGCGGAGTTTAAAGATGAACTCTACGCAGCCCTGAAAAGCCGTTACTCAAAGTAAATTCTTCCCGGGAGCCAGCCCAATGGCTCCTGATCTCCCGTTTTACGAGTTATGTTCCCGCAATAATTTCGCTTGCTTAAATGAACTGCGAATCGATTCATCGATTTTAATCAATATAACTGCAGCTACAATCGCAATCGCTGAAAAAAGTAGCGTTTGGATAAGTGGTGACAGTTCCCTCATAAAAGACATCTCTGCAAGCAATCGGTAAATAGGGTAGTGCGTAACGTAAAGCGGGTAAGAGATATCCCCCAAAAATTTACAAGCGCCGACACTATTACCTGAAACGGGTAGCTTAGCGAAAATTGCTATCAATACTGGCGCAAGTACTAGCGCATTGACTAATGCTATGGCGCCTTTGGAAGAGAAAAAACAGAGGGCTACAAGGAAGAATATTCCGTAAGTAAAAATTTTTGGCGGTAACTTGTAGTAGCTATAACATTGATAAATTAAAACTCCAAAGAAGAACTCAAAAATTACGCGTGGAAATCCAAAAACAAAACTGCTTCCGCGTGCACCGGGGTTTATCTGGTGGAAGCCAAGGGTGAGCACAATAAATATAATTCCGCTCATAACCACAAATATTAATAAATTGATTCTTCGACAATATGCTAAATAGACGAAGAAAATAATATTCACGAAAATTTCAAAAAACAGCGACCACGAGGGATCATTTAATGGAAACACAGTGCCATGAATATTATGGCTGCCAAACGGCCACGCGTACTCGTTAAAATAGGGTAAGAGAAAAAAATTCAACGTAGATGCAGTTGCTACATTGATTAGCCGTACTGGGCTTTCTGGATTGGAAAAAATAAGCAAAAGCGCCGCGCCAATTCCCAATGCCAATCCGACTATGTACATTGGCCCCAAGCGTGCGATGCGCGAATAAAAAAACTCTTTAAATGTCATTCCCTGTGAAACTTTTTTGCTGTAACTGTGCATGAGCACAAAGCCCGACAAAATAAAAAAGATATCGACAGCGACCCATGCACCGTGGAGCCAATCTAACTGATTGTGTTGCGTGTAGTGGTAAAACATGACGGCGATTGCGGCAACACCGCGAATCCCATCCAGGGCGTAGAATCTACTGGGGAGAGTGCCAGCATTGATATCGGTCATGGGGAATGTCCTTGCTCGGTTGAAGGACTAAGGGTAAAGCGAGCTACTGGAGTGCACGGTGCGCTTACACACAGAACACAACCCCATCTTCAACGCCTAAGCTATGCCAACAATAATGGAGGGGGTATTGTTGCGGTTGGGGTTAATGGTTTGTCGTTGCAATCAAAACAGGTGAAATTTCCCCCCAATTCTCTATAATGCTCGCCCGTCCTATCTTAAAGGCTGGCCTTAAAGACAGGCCGAGGCACAAAATGCCTACTATCCTTGTTCTGACCCATAGCACCCCCTATTTGTTTTATAACCAAGTTGGAGTCTCACCGTGAAAGCACCCGTAAGAGTTACCGTCACCGGCGCCGCAGGCCAAATCAGCTACTCATTGTTGTTCCGCATCGCCGCTGGCGATATGTTGGGCAAAGATCAACCAGTAATTTTGCAATTGTTGGAAATCACCCCAGCTCTTAAAGCCTTGCAAGGCGTGGCTATGGAATTGGACGACTGTGCGTTCCCATTGTTGGCTGGCATTGTGACCACTGACGACCCTAACGTTGCTTTCAAAGATTCTGACTACGCATTGTTGGTAGGTGCACGTCCACGTGGCCCAGGTATGGAACGTAAAGACTTGTTGGCTGCTAACGCTGCAATCTTCTCTGTACAAGGTAAAGCCATTAACGACCACGCTTCACGCAATATTAAAGTATTGGTTGTTGGCAACCCTGCAAACACCAATGCCCTGATTGCTCAACGCAATGCTCCGGATATCAACCCACGTCAATTCACTGCAATGACTCGTTTGGATCACAACCGTGCCTTGTCACAATTGGCGACCAAGACTGGTACCAGCATTAACAACATCACTAAGGCATTGATCTGGGGTAACCATTCTTCGACTCAATACCCTGATCTTCACAATACTTTGGTAGATGGCAAGCCAGCATTGAGCCTGGTTGATCGCGCTTGGTACGAAGGCGAATACATCCCAACCGTACAACAACGTGGTGCTGCAATTATTGCGGCGCGCGGCGCTTCTTCAGCTGCTTCAGCGGCTAATGCTGCAGCTAACCACATTCGCGACTGGGCTTTAGGCTCTCCATCTAACGATTGGGTGAGCATGGGCGTATACAGCGATGGTTCTTATGGCATTGAGAAAGGCTTGATCTACTCATTCCCGGTTGTTTGCAAAAACGGTGATTGGGAAATTGTTCAAGGTTTGGAAATCAGCGAATTCTCTCGCGGTAAAATGCAAGCCACTGAAAAAGAATTGCAAGAAGAGCGCGATGCAGTAGCTGATTTGTTGCCGTCTTAATAAAAACTACCAGCATAGTTCTGCTGGGAAATAAAAAAGCCGCATAGGTAATCTATAGCGGCTTTTTTTACATCTATAAAATGCTATCTTGGCGCTTAATTCTTCGATCTCCTAAATTTTAGAGCTGCATTGTCTCCGTCCATGTTTGTGCTAGTCTTTTCATACCTACGCAAATTTTGAATGTGTTTGGCTGACCTGAATCGGATTTCGAGATGGGCTCTTCATTATTTATATTGCTTTTGGGTGAAACCCTGGTTGTCGCATTAATTGCGATTTTTTTTATGGTTATTCACATTCGTAAACAAAAACGAATGCTACAAAAGCTAATGGAAAAGTGCAGTGAAATAAATTCTGCATATAGTGAAAAGGAGCGCGAAATTCAGGTTTTGCAATCAGAGCATAAAGTCGACTCCAGTGAGAAAACAATTGCTGATTATTTGTCCCTCAGTATTGCCGATGCGCAACAACGCTACGAAAAACATGTCCAAGCAACGCTCCCCAAAATTGATGCCACACAAGCTTTTAGTGCGAAGGTTGCGGCACTAAGATATTTATACCTGAATGCCGAGAAGGATGTATATGAAGAGCGTGGGGTTACCCATGCAGGCTGGGGCATATTTGAAAAGAAATTGGCAGACATAGTACGCTGGTTTAGTAAACAAACCACTAATCGACAAGAAGTACGTAACAATCGTACCCGTGTGTTGCAAGAACGCATAGACGCACTTAAACCATTAGAGGCGGAAAATAAAAAATTACAACGAAGTTTGGATCACGCAAAAAAACGCCAGGCGCAATTAGAGGCTTATCAACGTGAAAACAAGGCAACCATTTTAAATCTGCAAAAAATGCTCAGCGCTATTAACCAGGGAAACCTTACGGCTATTGGCCGGGAAAATAATATTCCTGTTAATGGCATGTCACCGGAACAATATTTGACGCACAGTAGCGAGCGAGTGGATTCTATTTCAAGTATTTCCAATGATAAAAGTCGCGTATTGAAAGAAATAATTAATGAATTGAATAACCATCACGCCGATATGAGTCCGGGTGTTCGCAAAAAGATGGAAGCTTCTCTCCGGATGATGGAAATGGAATTGATGAAATCGGACCAGTATATTGCCAATCTTAAGAAGGAACTTAAGGATGCAAAGTCTCAAGTGACTAATTACGCTCTTATGTTGAATGACAACAAAAGTGAAATTCTTGACGAAATTAATTTAGGTGCTGAGTTTGCTGCGCGGTCTGCGTTATCGCCGCCTGATTATCTTGATCATGACAAGATTGTTATGGAAATTAAACAGCTGCGCGACAATAACAAAGCGCAGCGGGATATTATTACAAATTTGGAGCACGAAATATCTTTGTTCAAGTTATCCATAGAGGCTACAGAAGATGAAGATCTACGTAATTCAAAACAGCAAGAAGTAAGTCGCCTGGAGCGAATGGTTAAAGAATGCGAAGGCTGCATCGAAATATTGGAAAGTGAGGTGGATCATCTCTACAGCCAATTACAGGAGCGCGGCGTTCCATTAGCAAATGATGTATCGCAAGAGGAATCTTCGGATGAACTTACTGAAGACATGGATATTGTCAAATTAGGAATGGAGCTGGAGGAAATGGCCAAGGAAATGGAAAAAATGGCATTTCAATATCGCCAAACTCATTCTGTAAATCAATCCATATACGACATTTTGAAATCTACATCTGTTCAGGAAATGTCTGGTCTTATAATACAGTTTCTCAAAGAATTTAACTCGCCAGCCGGTTTTTTTATCAAATCCAGTGCGGGAGATTACGAACACTTACCCGATCATATTTTTAACGAACAAATGAAAGATCTTGTGAAATCTTTTGCTTTTAAAGATCCGGTTTTTTATGTTAATGAAGGGACCTTATTTTCCAGTGAAAAAATATGTTTGATGCTCCTACCTGTTACGGATAAATCAAAACCCTTGAGTGAATCCACGTTGTTGGGCTTGGTGAAAGTTGTGGATGCTCATATACATCATTTGGAATCGGAGGCTGGTGTTACCCTGCAGTCTGAAGGAATGGCGTCCTGGATCGAATCAACGAAAAATCAATTGGCTGATCTCGATATTCAATACGCCTACCAAGTGGAAGAAAATCGCAAGACGTTCAACAACTTTATCGCTGAAATTCGGCAGGCTTATCATTTGCTGGATCTGAAGGGAAGTGGATTGATTTTGCTTGATAATGCCATTAACGAATACGAACAACGTATGTATTTGCTATTGAGTAGTGGCGATATCATTGACCGCGAAATATCGACATTAATTAATCATATTGATGAATTACAGATACATTAACCAGGTAGGTTTTTAGCAGCGTGATCTTGTAAAAGGCTGGTTTGATCACTGCCGGTAATCACGATTCCTAAAAATAAAAAAGGGCAAGCATTGCTCGCCCTTGGTTAACACGCAATTATTTTTTAGGCTTAACAAAGCGCAAGGTGAATCTATCGCTTTCGCCAATGGCTAAGTATTTGTCTTTGTCGGTATCACCTTCCCTTAAAACTGGTGGTAAGGTCCAAACACCTTTAGGGTAATTTTTTGTATCTTTAGCGTTGTTATTGACCGGGCTGCGTGCATCCAGTTTGAAGCCTGCTTTTTCTGCTTCAGCAATTACAAATTCTTCGGGCAGATAGCCAGACATCTTAACTTCTTCAAAGGTTTTTCCTTCGGCAGCCCTGTGGTCCTCAATACCCAACACACCACCCGGTTTGAGCACTTTGTAAATTTCCGCAAACAATTGGCTATGTGTACCTTGCATTGCAAAGTTGTGTACGTTGCGGAAGGTTAAGAAAAAGTCTGCCGAACCGGGTTCCCCAAAGCTCATGTTTGTTTTGGAAATCTCAACCACTTTTACTTTGCCGTAGCGAGCAGGGTCGGCTGCGAATTTATCTTTTTGGCTGTTGTCTTCTTTTTCCGATTTGAAATTAACAACTGTCAATTGACCCGAGTCTTTTAAAAAAGGTGCGAGAATTTCGGTGTACCAAGTGCTGCCACCCGGAAATAATTCAATGACCTTCGCCTTTGGCGTGATACCAAAAAATGTCAATGTTTCCAGTGGATGGCGATATTGATCGCGGGCCTTATTTTTTTCACTACGCCAACTACCAGCAATGCTTGTTTCTAACTGTTGTTTTACAGACTTATCTTTGTCTGCATAAACCGGAGCGGTAAGCGCAAGGCTCAAGGCTAAGAGGGGGGCTGATATCAAGTTAAATTTGCGAGCTATATTCATAAATAATTCCTTGATCTAGTTTGGTTGAATGGCTTGGGGATGTTGTGTAATTGTAAAAAAATGAAAAGTAATGTTGTTTGAAATATTCAGAATTTACAAATTTACACGACGCAACATCTAATGCAGAAGGCTGGCTGAAAATGTATCGCGCGCTTCTTGCAAAGGCGCGATACTAGCAGATTGCGACAGTAGCATATGCGTTCTGCCTGCTGGTCGCAATTATATTTTTATTTGGTTTTAGGTTTTACAAAGCGCAAGGTGAATCTGTCGCTTTCGCCTATGGCTATGTATTTGGCTTTATCTTTTTCATCCGCTTCAAGGCTGGGTGGTAAGCTCCAAACGCCTTTTGGATAGTCCTTGGTGTCTTTGGGGTTGCTGTTGATTTCGCTGCGCGCCTCTAAACGAAAGCCCGCTCTTTCTGCTTCTGCAATCACAAAGGCTTCGGGTTGATAGCCGGAATTTTTCACTTCTTCAAAGCTTTTTCCCGGGGCCGCACGGTGATCTTCGATACCCAGTATTCCACCTGGTTTAAGAACTTTATAGGCTTCTGCAAAAAATTGAGCCTGCGCATCTTTCATTGCAAAATTATGCACATTGCGGAATGTTAAAAAAAAATCTGCTGAGTTGGGTTCACCAAAACTGAAATTAGGTGGCGCGACTTCCAAAATATTTATTTTTCCATAACGCGTTGGGTCAGCCGCAAACTTTTCTTTTTGACCTGAATCTTCGGGATTGCCTTTTACATTAATAATAGTAAGTTTGCCTTTGTCACGCACAAAAGGTGCGAGTATTTCTGTATACCAGGCGGAGCCACTCGGGAAGAGTTCCACTATATGTGCATCGGGTTTAACTCCAAAAAAAGTGAGCGTCTGTAGCGGGTGACGATAAGCATCGCGTGCCCGGTTTTTTTCTGTGCGCCAACTGCCATTAATGTTTTCTTGCAACTGCTGTTGCACCGTTTTTTCGGTGGCTGCCATTGCGGGAGCTATGCTGGTAAACACCAACGCGAGCATTGGTAAGCAAAGGTATCTGATGGGCTTATTCATAAGTTATGTCCTTGATTGCTGTTTTTTAAAAAACCATCTTGTAACAGCCTAACTGGGATGGTCATGGAATCGTATGGAGTTTTTAAATAGAAACTTATAAAAAGTTAGGAATGCTTGATGCAATATTTAGTCGGTTTTAACAACCAACCCGGTAGCAGCAAGCACAGCGAAGCCCCCCAGTACGCAGCTAATGCCTATAACCTCGTCTAGAAACAGGAAGCCCCAAATCATGCTGAAGAGTGGAATTAAAAATGATACGGACATAGCGCGTGTTGGCCCTATGCGTGCCACCAGGGGTATAAAAATGATTTGTGCAAAAGCTGAGGGGAAAAGTGCGAGCGCTGCGACTAATCCTATCGCCGGGTAAGAGGGAAATTGTGCGGGCAAACTGAATGGCAGCGCGGGTAACAAAATCAAACTGGCGGCCACCATGGAACCCGTTGCCATGGCCAGGGGTTCGATACGGTTTTCTTTCTTGCTGCAGCTGTAATACTTAATCACCACTCCTGAAATTGCAAAACAGGCGGGCCCAAGCAGGCAAGCGATGAGAGATAGACTGGTTGGGTTATTGGCAAATAATGAGCGGGCACCCACTAACATCCACACGCCAGCCAAACCCAATAGCAAACCGATTAATTTGCGTGCGCTCAGTTTCTCTGCCAGCCAAAGCATTGAAAAAAGCGCACCGAATAAAGGGCAGGTTGCATTGAGTAAAGCGGAAAGCGCGGCGGGTAAATAATGAGCTGCGTAGGAAAAAAGTGCGAAGGGGAGTGCGGCACCAAATAATCCCGCGAGGAAGTAAGCCCTGTAATGGCGCTTCCACTGTAAAGGGATTTTATTGAGGTGGGAAAATAAAACCAGTGCTATTGCTGCGAGACTGACGCGCCCTATAGTTGCCAATAAGGTGCCTAGCTCGGGAACTGAGGCGCGCATGGCGATAAAGGAGGCGCCCCAAATGGCGGCAAGTAAACCCAGGCGCGCAAAGTCCAGAGGGGAGATATGGACGCAGTTAATCGGACTTTGGTTGATAACTTTGAGCATGGGCACGACTCATGTGGTGGTATGAGTCGTACTCTCGTCAAACCAGTGAGAAAATCCCAATTAAAAATTATGAAATTTTATTAAACCCTTGAGGTGTAAGGATTTAATCAGAGTTTAATTTCTGCAAGACGGGGTTTCATTGCATCTAGCTGATGGGATTCAATAAGTTTTTTCGCCTCGTTGTAATGTTCAATCGCCAAATCACGTTTGCCCAATTGCGAAAATAGTTCGGCAAGATTGAGGTGATTGTCGCTTTGCCCAATTGAACAGCGAATGGTTTTATCATAATTCAGCGATTTTTCGTAAGCCGCTTGAGCCAAATTAAAATCACCGCGTTCTTTGTGAATTCGAGCACGTATGCCAGCTACTGCCGAACCTACGAGGAGTTCCTGACCATTGGTGGAAAACTCATCGGCGCGATCGAGGTTGCCTAAAGCCGCTTCAGTGTTGCCTTGTTCCAAATGAATAACCGCGAGGAAAAAGTACATGCGCGCTTGCACACGTGATTGGTCTTTGCCGGCGAGTTGTATGGCGGTTTCAGCTTGCTCTTTAGCCGCATCGTAACGTTTTAACCTTAGCAATGTGCGCAGCAATTCTTCCCGCGCCAGTAAGTTGTTAGGTTCCAACTGGATTAGGCTCTTGAATAAATTTTCCGCAGACGCAAAGTCATTTTTATCTAACTTTTCCACGCCGCGTGCCATAAGTTCATTGGCAAAACTTGCCTGGGCATTGAGTTCAACATCTTGCAATTTTTGCCCGGTCTGGTTGACGATAATTTGCCCAAGTTTATAGACGGCCTGATTAAGATCCTTTTCAAAAATAACGCCGCGTTTAACATTTGTGCGGGTGCGCAACTTGTAATCCAGACGAAAATCTTCCACCGCGCCGGATAATTGCGACTCAACGATTAAAGTAGCGCCTGATACTTCAAACAGTTTTGGAATCTGCTCAGATTCATAATCGCGATCCAGATGCGCGTAACGCATAATCTGGAACACGTATTCCGAAAACATCACTTGTACGCTCTTGTCGGATACCAGCAAATGTATCAATTGATCCATCACACCCAAGGGAACCCAATTGTACTCGTTGCCGGGTAGCTGGTTTTTAACGGGCATGATAACGACAACATCGGTTTGAGGTTCGCTTGTTCGATTTATGGTATTGAAAAGTACAGCACATAGGACCAGTCCAAGTGCTAGCAGAACACCCGTTAAAGCATAGAGTTTGCGGCGAGGGGATAAGCTTTTTGAAACGAGAGTCGGCGTTTCAGTTGAAGAGCTTTCAGTTAAATCGGCTTCAGTTAAAGGTAATTCAAGCGCGGGAGCTTCGTTGACTTGAGTTGCGGAAACTTTGCATTGTTCAAGTTTTTCAACATCTGCTGCCCAGGCATAACCTTTGCGAGGATAGGTCTGAATAATATCTGCACTGCTAAATAACTGGCGCAGTTCGCGAATGGATTGTACCAGCACTTGCTCTTCTACTTTTACGTCATCCCAAATGCTGTCCAATAAATAGGATTTGCTTAATACTTCCCCAGGCTTTTCCAATAACAGCAAAAGAAGTGCGAATGTTTTGGAGCGAACCTGAATCTCCTCATCGCCCTTAACAATTGTTTGACGTTGGGGATAAATCACAAAGCCCTGACTTTGGTAAAAGACACTCAAAGTTTTTTCCTTTATCTAATTTTATAGTGAGCTATGGTCTCACCTAGCTACGAGCATGGCCAGGTATTAGCTAAGTTTGCGCATGTGTGAATCATGATACCGCGAACATAAAAGTAGGGCGGTAACGGCACCTATCAAGGCCAGGAACATATCAGATTGCGTATCCCATTGGTCGCCCTGGGTGCCTAAAAATTCGTCTGCACCTTGGCCGAGAACTAAGGCAGCGGCCCATTCAATAAGTTCATAAGTTGCGCTAATCGCCAAGACTATACAAACGATGATGAAGGCCAACATTTTTGTACCCTTGATAATGTGTTTGCGAAATAAAATTTCGCGCGCTACCAAAGCAGGCACAAAACCCTGAAAAAAATGGCCAATTTTATCGTAGGGATTGCGCGATAATTCAAACCATTCCTGCAAGCTAAAACCAAAAGGTACTCGTGCATAGGAATAGGCACCGCCCAGAATAAGAACCAGCGCGTGAATAAAAATGAAAATATATAAAAATGTGGTCAGCGGAAATTTTTTGTAAGTTGCAAAGAGCACAGGTAAAGCGATAAGAATAGGAAAGATTTCCAAAATCCATGTGGTGCGATCATAGGGATGCCAGCCCGATAATGCCAGGCTAACCGCTAGCGCAACTAATAGAAAAATAAATAAAGGAGTACGCGACTTCACCATGATTGTATCCGTTAGAGAGAGGTTAAATCAGCAAATTGCCCGGAGGTTTGGTTTTTTAAATCCTGCGGTGCCATTTCAATTTCCAGACCACGTCGCCCCGCGCTAAAGAATATAGTAGGGAGTCCTTGTGCAGAGCTGTGAATAAATGTTTTTAAACGTTTTTTTTGCCCCAGTGGGCTAACTCCGCCTAACACATAACCGGTAATTCGCTCTACATCGGTTTTATCAGCCATGGCTGCTTTCTTGGCTCCAGCCGCTTTGGCAATTTGCTTCATGCTCAACATGTCTGATACGGGAATCACGCCCACGGCATAGTCTTTTGCGTCCAGCATTACAACCAATGTCTTGAATACACGCGCTGCATCTACACCCATTTTTTCAGCGGCTTCCAAACCATAGGATTCTGCCGCAGGGTCGTGCGAGTATTCATGGGTTTTAAAATTTATCTTGGCTTTCTGTAATGCTTTAATGGCTGGGGTCATGATAGTCGATTCTAATTTATTTAAACTTAGGTGGAGCTTCTACCGGCATTATATAACACAGCTCTTGGAAAGGTCCCCAATAAAAAGCCCGGTTATCCGGGCTTTTTATTGGGTGTATGTTGCAGTCCATTCATTTGCTTAAAAAGGATCGCCTTAAAAAAACTATGCATGCCAAGGTTACTAGCATAATGGATGATGGCTCCGGTACCGAGCTGTAAGTGAAGGTCAAATCGTCAATCGCTGCGCCGGTTGATCGGAAATAGAACGCATCAATGGTAATAAATTTTATTCCTTCTTCAATAGCGAAAGACACGAAGAAATTGGGTTCTGCTGGGGTGTCATCAAAGGGGCCGCCGAAACCAGGTGTCTTTTTCATTTCCAGAAAGCCATTTTCCCCAAAGGCTGATAAATAGATGACATCGTTGTGAAGCGATGTAACGCGCATACTCACAAACGTGGGAAGTTCTCCGACAAAGCTCAATTGTCCATAAGGACCGGTAATTAAAAAATTTTCATAAGTTACGCCGCCATCATGAGATTCTCCGTTCAAAAACCCCTCATGAATCAATAATCCTTTGTCTTCATATTCATTGCTCAACGGGTTGTCACAAAAGCAGGAAAAAACCGGGTCATAAATAGGGATGCGGTCGTCAAAATCTATAACTACTGCAGAAGCATTGGCTCCTATGCCTAGAGCTACACAACCCATGAGGCCAAAAATCCACCGCTTAAATAGATCGCACATAACAGGCTCCTTGATATGGAATGAGAAAATAAATCCGGAATCCAAGCGAGACAAGGGTACAAAATAGCGCGCTAAAAAGCCTTTGAATAAATGGCTATGAACATACGAGTTTCTCCTATCTATAAGCATCCTAAGAACATTTTAAGCGGTTCTTTAACAGTGTGGGCTGGCGAACGGATTTGGAGGCTAGCAACCACTATTGTGGCGCCCATCCTAAGAGACGAATGCATTTTTTAAAGGTGCATCATCGTTCTGAAATAAAACTATGGTTTATTTCCTGCTCAGATTTTAGAGGTACGTATGACGAATATAGCTAGAGAAATTCTATTTGATAGATCCATTCCGGTTTTTGATGCCATTGACTTTTTGACTCAAGGCCACCAGGAAATTATTAATTATTTTGATAATTATAATCGCGCCAAATCTCTGTCTGAAAAACAACAAATTGCTAAAAAGATTTGCAAGGCGTTAACGATTAACTTGCATCTTGAAGATGATATTTTCTACCAGGAAGTTAAAAGAACCCTGATGGAAAAGGGTTGGTTGTCTGCCATTACTATGGAGCATTCGGTAGTCAAGTATTTGCTATCTGAAATTGAAGGCTTGGATGCGGACAGTGCTGTCTATGATATTAAAATCAAAGTTTTAGGTGAACACGTAAAATACCTTATTAAGGAAAAGCAAACCAAGCTTTTCCCTAAAGTTAATCGTTCCAATAAAATTGACCGTTGGAAGTTAGGCGCTCAACTCGCAGCTCGCCAAAGCTTTTTAGAAAATGCCTTCGCCAGCAAATAGGCGAAGGCTAGGTTTATTTGAGCTTCTGCCAAACCTGACGCAGTCCGATTAAGTGTACAACTCCAAAAAACAAACAGATGCCTGAACTCACCAACCAAAATAAAGGACTGTTTTCACTAAGTTGATACATGAAGGGAAGAGCTGCTACTCCGCGGATTAAATATACCGCGGTAATCAAACATAACGCTGTCCGTAACAAAGGGAGCCGGCGAATAACTCCAGCTCCAGCAAGCGCGTAGAGTGACCAAACCCCTAAAATGACTGCAACTATAAACGTGATGAGCGCAGGTTGGTTGCTGCCTGCTTCCGCCATTTGAGCCATGTCTTCACCTGCGCCGAAAACCCTGTACCAGGGCGCGCCGAAAATTATACAGCCAATATGAAGGAGGACAGCGAGAGCGGAAAGCACTGCGCCGAGAATGAGAAGTTTGTTGTAATTAGATTTCATTAAATAAATTCCTGTTAGTTTTCTAGTGCGTTGAAATGCAGATCCATCTCGGTTAGTGGCGTTGACAAAGTGTGTGCCACTTATACTTTTAGAATTGACGCCTAGAACTCTCCAACGTGATTTAAAATTTGTAGGGGAACATTTTGTAAGACGTGCTATCTCATTAAGATACACATTTTTAATTATTTTGACGACTATTGTTGGTTAATGATGATCTCATCAAAGGAGTTTTAAAATGAGTACACAAGAATTGCATCGCGGCAGGTTAATAGACCATATTCAGCTAGTGGTGAGTGATCTAGCTGCCTCGCAAAAATTTTATACTGCCATTTTTGAGGTGTTGGATATTCCCATAGGTGGAAAAAGTGACGATTTCTTTTGGGCTGATGAATTATTTGTATCTACAGCTGATAGCAAAGCCGCACAAGGTGATTTAACCGGGCGCACCCATTTGGCGTTTCAAGCTAAAAGTCGTGAAACCGTAGAAAAATTTTACAAGGCCGCTTTAGATCATGGTGGTGAAGATAATGGGAAACCAGGTGAGCGGCCTTATCACCCTGGGTATTACGCTGCATTTGTGTTGGACCCGGATGGAAATAATATCGAAGCCGTATTTCATGGTGAAGCAAAACGAAGTGCAGATTCGGTGAAAATTAATTTTTAGGTAAATTAAAAAATCAACTTTTCGTTTAAAGTTAACGCATAAGTGCCATAAAATCCAATGGTGCAGGCGCCTCGAAAGTAAGAGGTGTTCTGCTGCCCGGTTTTGTAACGCTTAAGCGTAAAGCATGCAAACCCATTCGGTTTCCTGCGGTTCCGTAACGCTGATCACCAACAACTGGAAAACCAAGCCACGCAAGATGCGCACGAATTTGGTGTTGGCGACCGGTTTCCAATTCTACGCGCAGCAGGCTGCGCCCGTTTGAAGTACGTTCAGTTTTATAATGCGTAATTGCTGGTTTAGCATCGGGGTGCTCACCAACGTGTACGCGGTATTCAATGTCATCCAGTCTTAAAGGTTGATCAATAGTTCCGGCAGCTGATTCAGGGCAACCTTCTACAATCGCATAATAAATTTTTTCTGCAGTATCCCATTTGGCCATAACGGCTTCGCGCATTTCGCGCGATGTAGCAAATAACAAAACGCCAGAAGTATCACGATCAATTCTGTGCACTGGCCATAATTTCACCTGCTGTGTACGGCGAGATAATTGATTTCGCAATAATGCCAAAGCATGCTGTTGTGTTTCTTTTGCGTTACCTACAGACAATAAACCTGCGGGTTTATTAATCGCGATAAGGTCACGATCTGAATAGAGAATTTCTAAATGTGTACTTACGTTGTTCGTTGATTTCGGAGATGCGGAGACTTCTACAAGATCACCTGCTGCAAGCGGGTGGTTATGCTGCGTTATTGATGTTCCGTTTACAGAGACGCAACCATTTTGCAAACGCTCTTTGATTTTGCTGCGCGACCATCCTTGTAGTTTATTGTTGAGAAATGGAAGGAGGGTTGCTGCATCGTTAACGTGGAGTTTATCTGACATTGTGTTTCGGTATCTCTGGCGAATGGAGCTATTAAGTTTGTTGCATACTGACATAGAAGAAGACAAATTTCATGAGAAAAGTAAATAGAGAGGACGGAGACTGGTTCATTCCTATTAGTAAAGTACGTCATTCTGCCTCCAAGTTTTCATTTTATTGGATTTATTTGTTTCGCCTCTTGGCGAGTCACTTTTCGTTGCTTGTCCAACGAAAAGTAACCAAAAGAAAGGACACCCAGCGAATTTCTGATCCTGCGCTTCTCGGTCGCCTACGGGTCGTCTTGGTGTGACATCCCTGTCCCATCAAGACTAAAACGGACGTCCTGTCCGTTTTCCCCTAACGCCCTGCGATGCTCGGGAAATTCACATGGGACCCGTTCGGTGCCAAATTCGCGGGCGGTTTGTTAAGGTGTTTTTGATAACGATACTCGTGATTGATATTGCCTTGAGTGAATCAAATTTGGATTTGACTAGATAGGGAGTCGTCATCCTCGCGTAGCGGGGATCCAGCTCTTGATTTTTGTTTTGACAGGCCACAAATAAACATTCTTTTATTTAACACATTATTTGCTGTAATTAAGTAGTGAAAAGCAAAAGCTGGATCCCCGCTACGCGAGGATGACGACTCCCTACTTAATAAAGCTCTGTTAATTGTAAATTTGTTAAAGGAAGTGACCTCTGAATCTCGCGACTTAAATCCCTTGTGAGTTCGCCGAGCATTGGAGGAAAATTGTTGGAAAACGCACAGGAAGTGCGTTTTAGTGACTACGCGACATGGATGTCGCGTCGGAACGACAGCTATTTTCCGAAACGCGGAGGAAACACGAACTCGCAGGGTGCCTTTTCTTTTGCTTACTTTTCTTTGGGCAAGCAAAGAAAAGTGAGGCCTGCGGCAGGCAACCATAGAAATAAATAGATTTTTGGATGGTAAATAAAGTTACCCGTGCATCAAAATAGGTGATTGCAATGGTTAAGAGCGTTGGCGTTTAGTTATGTCTAATTGTAGCTTTTTCAGTTTGCTCTTTAGGTTTGTTGTTTCTTGCTCTAAAAAATTAAGTTCCTGTTCGGCTATATGATTAATGTTCTCTGAAAACCACCAATATGCCGACATACAATCGTTTACTTCAATTTCACTAACTATTTGTTCTTCAATTAATTTGGGATGGACTAATCTATTTCTCACTTTTACCGTTTTTTCCATACATTGCCATCTAGAATCGGAAAACTTATTTTTCAATGTAAATCCCCGAATTCCTCTTAATTGATCAAATACAAACTTGATGTCGCTTACCATTTTAATCTGAAAATAACGTTCAGCTACTTTCCCGTTATCATTGATTTCGTACTTGATGCCTGCCAATAACGTTGATATCTCTGGCTTAATTGGAACATTATATTCTTTGCAATATTTCAATAAGTTTTTCTTTAATATAAATACTTCCGCTTCAAATAAAGAAATGCATAGCCTAATTAACGACCTTGACCAAAAGTCATTCGGATTGACTCTAAGGTTTTCTAATACGAATATAATTTCGTCACCGTATAGATCAGATGTATCCTGTAGTAAATTATTAGATTCAGTCATGCTACATCTTCCTTTTTAGCGGTAAATAGCTTTTTATTACCCTACAACAATTTCAGGCTCATAAGCCAATACCGGACTCAACCATCTCTCAATTTCCTGCAAACTAATCCCCTTACGTTCCGCCAAACTCTCCACCTGATCCTTCTCAATTTTCCCCGTTGGGAAATAAACAGATTCAGGATGCGCAAAATACCAACCCGAAACCGCAGCAGTCGGCAACATTGCGAAATGTTCGGTTAAGGTAATGCCAGTATTTGCAGTAGCATTCAACAGCTCAAACAATTGCGTTTTCTCAGTGTGATCTGGACACGCAGGATAACCCGGAGCAGGGCGGATGCCTTTGTATTGTTCTTTAATTAAATCTTCGTTAGAAAGATTTTCCTCGCGGTCATAACCCCAGAACTCTTTACGCACACGTTGATGCAAATGTTCTGCAAAAGCTTCTGCCAAGCGATCTGCAAGGGCTTTCACCATAATGCTGCTGTAATCGTCGCCGACATTTTGGTAAGCCTTGGCAAGTTCTTCTGCACCTATACCTGCTGTTACCGCAAAGCCACCAATGTAATCTTTTTTACCAGTTTCTTTTGGTGCGACAAAATCCGCGAGTGAGAAATGTGGTTTGGTTTCCATGCCTTGTTTTAAATGTTGCTGACGAATGTGGTGCAAGGTGGAGATTTGTTTTCCGTCTGCATCGTATACCGCTATGTCATCGTGATTTACGGTGTTGGCTGGCCAGAAGCCGATAACACCGTTGGCACTGATGCATTTTTCGTCGATAAGTTTGCGCAGCATTTTTTGTGCGTCTGCAAACAAATCGCGCGCTGCTGCACCGACGACTTCATCTTCTAAAATCTTAGGATATTTTCCAGCGAGATCCCAGCTGATAAAAAATGGTGTCCAGTCGATAAAATCAACGAGTGTATTTAAATCGTAATTTTCGAATACTTTGATACCGGTAAATGCTGGTTTGGGAGGAGTGTAATTATCCCAATCGAGTTTTAAACCTTTGGCGATAGCTTCGGGGTAGGTGCGTACTGTGCCGCGTGGTTTGCGATTGGCGTTGCGTTCGCGTACATCCGCATATTCCACTTTTAATTTTTCTACAAAAGCGGGGCGTAGTTCATCTGATAACAGCGTACTTGCAACACCTACGGCGCGCGAGGCGTCTGCAACGTAAACAACCTGGTTGAGTTTAAATGCTGGATCAATTTTTACCGCGGTGTGCGCTTTGGATGTTGTTGCACCACCGATCATGAGCGGTTTATTAATGCCACGGCGTTCCATTTCGCGGCCAACAAAAACCATTTCGTCGAGCGATGGGGTAATCAAACCTGATAAGCCAATAATGTCGCAGTTTTGTTCTATAGCTGTGTCGATAATTTTATCGCAAGGTACCATTACTCCAAGGTCAACAACTTCAAAGTTGTTGCACTGCAATACAACGCCGACAATGTTTTTGCCGATGTCATGCACGTCGCCTTTAACGGTCGCCATTAAAATTTTGCCATTGGGCTTTGAGGCTTCAGTTTTTTCGGCTTCGATAAAGGGCTGTAAATATGCAACGGATTGCTTCATTACTCGTGCGGATTTAACCACTTGCGGCAAAAACATTTTACCTGCACCGAATAAATCACCAACCACATTCATGCCATCCATCAGTGGGCCTTCGATTACATCGAGCGGGCGAGGGTAGTGTTGGCGCGCTTCTTCGGTGTCGGCTTCAATGTGTAGCGAAATACCTTTTACCAAGGCATGTTCGATGCGTTTTGCGATAGGTAATGAACGCCATTCAGCATCTTCTTTTACTTCGCCGGTTGAACCGTCGCCGCGATATTTTTCTGCAATGTCTAACAAAGCTTCTGTGCCGCCCGCGTGGCGGTTAAGAATTACGTCTTCAACTTTGTCTTTTAATTCCTGTGGTAAATCGTCATACACCGCCAATTGGCTGGCGTTAACGATACCCATGTTCATGCCCGCTTTAATTGCGTGGTACAAAAATACCGAGTGGATAGCTTCACGCACAGGATTGTTGCCGCGGAACGAAAAGGATACGTTTGATACGCCGCCGCTAATGCCAGCATGCGGAAGGTTTTCACGAATCCAGCGCGTGGCTTCAATAAAGTCCACCGCGTAATTGTTGTGTTCTTCAATACCTGTTGCGACAGCAAAAATATTCGGGTCGAAAATAATATCTTCCGGTGGGAAATTTAATTTATCCACCAATGTGCGATAGGAGCGTTCGCAGATTTCACGTTTGCGTGCTTGGGTATCAGCCTGGCCGGTTTCATCAAACGCCATGACCACAACGGCGGCGCCGTAACGCATACACAATTTTGCTTTGTGTAAGAATTCTTCTTCGCCTTCTTTCAGGCTAATGGAGTTAACAATGGGTTTGCCTTGAATGCATTTTAAACCGGCTTCAATTACTTCCCATTTGGATGAATCCACCATGATGGGCACGCGCGAAATATCGGGTTCGCCCGCAATCAGGTTTAAAAATTTCACCATGGCTTTTTCGGCATCTAACATGCCTTCGTCCATGTTGATGTCGATAATCTGCGCGCCGTTTTCAACTTGCTCCAAGGCAACTTCGAGTGCGGTGGAGTAATCTTCTTCTACGATTAATTTTTTGAAACGCGCAGAGCCGGTAACGTTGCAGCGTTCGCCGACGTTTACGAATAATGAATCTGCCAGAATGTTGAAAGGTTCCAAACCGGACAAGCGGCATGCGGGTTCAATATCAGGAATTTTACGTGGTGGATATTTTGCAACCGCATCTGCAATGGCTTTGATATGTGCAGGAGATGTACCGCAACAGCCGCCGATAATATTTAAGAATCCACTCGCCGCAAACTCTTCAACAATCTCTACCATTTCTTGCGCAGTTTGATCATATTCACCGAATTCGTTTGGCAAGCCCGCATTGGGGTGTGCGCTGACAAAACAATTTGCCACGCGAGACATTTCTTGCACATATTGACGCAATTCTTTTGCGCCGAGTGCACAGTTCAAGCCCATGCTGAGTGGTTTGGCGTGAGCGAGTGAATTATAAAATGCTTCAGTCGTTTGGCCTGAAAGTGTGCGGCCAGAGGCATCAGTAATGGTGCCAGAAATCATAATCGGCAATTCAAAACCGTGATCGTCAAAATATTTTTTCACGGCAAACACAGCGGCTTTAGCGTTGAGCGTATCGAAAATAGTTTCGATCAATAAAATATCCGCGCCGCCCTCGACTAAGCCATCAATGGATTCCAGATAGTTTTCTACCAGCTCATCAAAAGTAACGTTGCGCGCGCTGGGATCGTTTACGTCAGGCGAAATAGAGCAAGTGCGACTGGTTGGGCCAAGTACGCCAGCAACAAAGCGCGGTTTGGCTGGATTTTTTGCCGTCATTTCATCGCATAATTCGCGGGCCAATTTCGCAGAGGCAAAATTCAACTCGTGCGTTAAATCTTCCATGTCGTAATCGGCCATGGAAATGCGTGTAGAGTTGAAGGTGTTGGTTTCTAAAATATCTGCACCGGCTTCCAAATAGCTGCGTTGAATTTCGCGGATGACTTCTGGTTTGGTAATGGACAACAAATCGTTATTGCCTGCGATATCCATGTGGTAATTGGCAAAACGCTCGCCACGATAATCCGCTTCCTGCAATTTATAACTTTGGATCATGGTGCCCATGGCTCCATCCAAAATCAGAATGCGCTGCTTGATAGCTTCGTGAAGATTGTGGATACGGGCTTGGCGTGCGTGATTGCTCATGGAAAACCTTTCAGATCATATACTTTGAAATCTATATCAAAAGTTATTGATATAGAGAAAATGGCGCGAATTCTACCAGACCTGCACTGGCTGGGCGACTAAAAACCCGCCGGACGTTAAATAGCTAGGATTAAGCTTAATCCCTAATGGCTGAACTTGCTGGTTTGTGACGAACATCTGCGTGGATGTGAGATGCGAAAGGGCGTTAACGTACAGTAAATAATCAAGAATAGGCGACAATATAATTTCATTTAACCAGCCGTAGTGACCAGAGCGTGGCAATTTTAAAGCGCCTTGGCACAGTGAAGGATTAGAGGTGAATATGAGCTTGTTGCGCAATCTACTGTTGGGGTTTGCCTGTTTAATCGTCGCAGCCTGTGGTGGCGGTGGCTCGAATACTTCTGCTCCTCCACAAATATCCAGCGTACCGGCGGTTAGCTCATCATCTAGCCAAAGCTCCGCCGCACAGACGTCCTCATCATCCAGCAGCCCTGCCGCAATAGTGGGCCTTGATTCGCGCCCCTCCAACACAAGTTGTTTGGCTCCGGAACCGGTCAGCGACAATTCGGGTGCAATTAGTTGGGTAAGGGCTTTCACGGCATTACCCTCCGTGAGTGCGCCGTCCACTTTGTTTCAATTACCCGGGGATACTTCCCATTGGTATGTTGCGCGCCAGGCTGGCTATATATTGCGGTTTGACAATATTGCATCGGCCAATCAATTAACAGAAGTGTTGAATATCGATAGTAAAGTCGACTCCGGCGCTAACGAAATGGGGCTTCTTGGTGTTGCGCCTCATCCAGATTTTATTAACAACCGCTACGTATTTTTGTATTACACCGGGCGCTCGGCGAATAACGATATTGAAACGCGAATTGCGCGTTACAAGGTGCAAACTAATGGTATGTTTGATCTTGCATCTGAATTAATTATTTTGCGATTCAACCGTCCGTTTGGAAACCATTTGGGTGGCCAAATAGCCTTTGATCAGCAGGGCTATTTGTATATTGCTTCTGGTGATGGCGGCTCCGGCGGTGACCCCTTGAATATGGGGCAAAATCTAAATGAATTGCTAGGGAAAATTTTACGCATTGATGTCGATAAAACTGAAAACGGAAAAAATTACGCGATCCCGGCTGACAATCCTTTTGCAAACACCCCCAATGCGCGAGCAGAAATTTGGGCTTACGGTTTGCGCAACCCCTGGCGATTCAGCTTCGATAAAACGACTAATGATTTGTGGGTAGGTGATGTTGGCCAGAGCGCGTGGGAAGAAATTAATCTAATCACCCGCGGCGGAAATTATGGTTGGGGTGAGATGGAAGGCGATTCCTGTTACAGCGGACGGCCGCAGTGTTCAACCGCTAATAAAATAAAACCGCTTTATGCAATAAGCCAGAATTCGGGCGCGTGTTCGGTGATAGGTGGTTATGTTTACCGCGGTGCAATTTATTCGGCAGCCTACGGAAAATATTTTTACACAGATTATTGTGAGCACACCATAAGGTCCATTACCCAAAATGCAGATAACACCTTAAAACATGCATCTTATGGCAGTTTTCCGGTAAGCATTGTTTCGTTTGCGCAAGATAACCAAGGTGAATTATTGGCGATCGGGCAGGGCTCATCTGGTCAGCAAATTTATAAATTACAAGCGGCTTCTGTGAATACACAAGCGGGTTCCATGGCAAATAAATTATCAGATACGGGTTGCGTAACTAAAACTAAACCGATAGAAGCAGCCAGCGGATTAATTCCCTACGCAGTCAATAGTCCGCTCTGGTCCGACGGTGCCGATAAACAACGTTATTTAAGTTTGCCCAATAATACTCAGATCACCGTGGCGAGTAATGGCGATTTTAATTTCCCCATCGGCTCCGTGTTAATGAAGCATTTTAAATTCGGTGAAAAATTTGTAGAGACACGTTTATTTACACACAGCAAAACTGGTTGGCAGGGTTTCAGTTACGAATGGAATGATGCGCAAACCGAAGCAACTTTGTTAAGCGGTGCGAAAGACAAACTCGTAAACAATGTTAATTGGCATTTTCCCAGCGCGGGGCAATGCCTGGAATGCCATACCTCAGCAGCAGGTTTTTCGTTGGGGCTGGAAACGAAACAATTGAATAGCGATTTGCTTTATCCAGCAACTCAAAAAACCGCTAATCAACTCACCACGCTGGCGCACATTGGAATGTTTTCTTCGCCATTAACGAGTGAACAAAAAACCGAAAAACTATATTCGCTCAGCGATACCCAAGCTACCAGTTCGCAAAAAGCGCGCAGCTATCTACACACCAATTGCGCCAATTGTCATCAACCCAATGGTCCCGCGCCGGTGAATATTGATTTGCGGATAACTGCCTCACTAACGCAGATGAAAGTCTGCAACATAGCGCCAACAGCAGGTGACCTGGGAATTGTTAATGCGAAAATTGTGGCCGCTGGCGACCCCCAAAAATCCATTTTATTGAAGCGTATGCAGACCACAGATAACACCCAAATGCCGCCTTTGGCGCATTCGGTTATAGATACCCAAGCGGTACAAGTTGTAAGTGAGTGGATTACGAGCTTGCAGACCTGTGGGGCGGATCAATAATAACCATAGTTTTTTTGGCGTTTATCTCTGAAGACGATTGCAGTAGAATACCTGAGTAATTTAATCAGGTATAAGTTTGCGGGCGTATCAAGCCCCGCAAACCGGCAGAGAGAGTGGCGTAAACATGGTAAATGTTGATATTACAGAATCAGCACAGGATTACTTGAGAGGCTTGCTGGACAAGCAAAAAGACAATGAAAACATTGGCATACGCATGTTTGTGGCCAACCCGGGCACCTCACAGGCGGAAACCTGCATTGCCTATTGTCGCCCCGGTGAAGAAAAGCCGGATGATGAAATTGTCGAGCTAAAAGGCTTTAAAGCGTATTTTGAAGGCCGCAGTTTGCCATTTTTGGTAGACGCAAAAGTAGATTATTCAGCAGATCGTATGGGTGGCCAGCTCACTATTCGTGCGCCTAACAGCAAAATGCCGCAAGTGAATGCCGATAGCCCGCTGGAAGATCGCATCAACTATGTTCTGTATAACGACGTAAACCCAAGCCTGGCATCCCACGGCGGTAACGTTAGCTTGGTTGAAGTTACCGATGATATGTACGCTATTTTGAAATTTGGCGGCGGTTGCCAAGGCTGTGGTTCAGTAGCCATTACCCTTAAGCAAGGTATTGAAGTGCAGCTGATGGATAAGTTGCCTGAATTGAAAGGCATCCGCGATGTGACCGACCATTCGGATCGTACTAACGCTTACATGTAAATAGCTTCGATTTCTACCATAAAAAAACCGCCTTTTGGCGGTTTTTGTTTTTGGATGTCCGAGCTTTACTGCCCTGGCTCACTAACAAACCCCAGCTTTAAAATTCCCGCCCGCTGTACGCTCGCCATGACTTTCATAACGTGTTCGTAGGCTACTTTGCGATCACCGCGAATATGAATTTCGGGTTGAGGCTGTTTAGTGGATTCAGCGCTTAAGCGAGACTGCAATTCCTGCTCGGTGATATCCGTTTCGTTCCAGTGAATCTTGCCATCGGCGGTAACCGTTAAGTTAATGGTTTCCGGTTTAATGTCATTCAGGGTGTTATCGGCACGCGGTAAATCCACTTTTACCGAATGGGTGATAACCGGTACGGCAATAATAAAAATAATCAGCAACACCAACATCACATCCACCAGGGGCGTCATGTTGATGTCACTCATGTCTTTATCGTCTTCAAAATCACTACCAAAGGCCATGATCGTCTCCTGAATTATTCAGCTTTTGAGCGAATGGATTTGACCAGGGCGCCGTTGGTTTTGCTGCTGGCTGGCGGTGCACCCGTTAGGAAATAAGCATGTAATTGGTGTGCGAAGCGGTTGAGTTTGGCGCTTACCGTGCGGTTGCCGCGGTTGATGGCGTTGTAACCAAGCACAGCGGGAATCGCTACTACCAAACCGAAAGCCGTCATGATCAATGCTTCGCCTACCGGGCCTGCAATTTTGTCGATGCTTGCTGAACCGTTTACGCCAATGCTAACCAGCGCATGGTAAATGCCCCAAACCGTACCGAATAAACCCACGAAAGGCGCTGTTGAACCCACGGAGGCAAGTACAGCCAGGCCGCGTTGTAATTTATCGGTGCTTTGGTCAATTGAATCTTTCAAACACGCCGTAAGCCAATCAGATAGTGGCAAGTTGCCGTGCAAGTCGGTCTTGTGGTTTTGGTGATGGTCGAGGGCAGCCTGGCCTTCTTCAGCCAAATGACGATAGGGGTTATCGTTGCGATCAGTACCTAACACATGCAAGCCTTCGGCAAAGCTTTGCGCGTGCCAAAAATCCGAGAGCGCCTGGTTTGGTTTGCGAAGTCGCGCCAATCCCCATGTGCGCAAAACGATGACAAACCAACTCACAATAGACATAAGAAATAAAATAATCGCAACGGTTTTGATAACCGCATCGCCCTGGAGCCAGATGGACGCTATACCATAGGGAGAGTTCATAGTTGCCTCGTTAACTACATTTATCTGTTAAGTGAAAATTCAATCGGTAATTCATACCAAAAATCTATAGATTCGCTCCCGCGTTTGGCTGGAACGAAATGCCAATTTTTAACGGCGCGCAGTGCTGCTTCATCCAAACGGTCAGAGCCGCTGGACGTTTTCAAACGAAGATCGCCCAAGCTGCCGTCTGCCTTAACCAAGACTTCCAGCACTACGGTTCCTTGCTCACGCAACCGGCGCGATTGGGTGGGGTAGACGGGAGCGGGGTTATTGAGATGGCTTGCATCTGCCTGGGGTGGAACAACCGGCGCCGACGTTGGCTCGGCAGATTTCACCGGATTATCTACTGGCGGCGCGGGCTCTGGCTGTGCTTCCTGTTGAATAGCACGATCTGATGCGGGCGCTTTGGGTAAAGGAATTTTGGGAGCTACTACGGGCTTTTGCTCTGGCGGCGGGGGAGGCGTTGGCTCAAGCGGCTTGGTAACTGGCTCGCTGGATACGATCATTCCCTGAATTGTAGGTAGTTCAATCACCACTGGCGCAGCAGCTTGACGAGCAAGAAGCACGGCGCCTAAAACTGCGAAGTGGACTAGCACCACAATTAATAAGGAGTAATGAGCAGCGTATTTGGATTTCATTAATAGCGGATACTGGAAAGCAAAAGGTCTATGCTGCAAATGATAATATTTATCATTCGTCACTGCAATCTATTTCCGTTGGTCCCTAGCCAGGCCTACCCCCATAGCCCAATGCTCAGACATAAGTCATTTATACAAACGCTTAGTTCCCTCTTGCGTAATCGCTCTCTTTGGGTTTAATGATAATTATTCTCAATAATGCTTGTTTTGATCAGAAACCTTGTGTTAGCTTTGTCTTAAATGAGAATTATTCTTATTAATATGGGCGTTGATATCACAAGAGGGTTTTTCTATGCGCGAAGCTACGAGTGGTCGAGAGCTAAAGTTTGAGGATTTTCAGGAAGAGCTTTTTGTTTTTCTGGCCCGGCGATTCGGATCTATCGCCTTGGCAGAAAGAATCAGCAAGGAAATGAAAACGCGTATAAATGAATCGGACGTGCTGGGCCTGGTGGGAAATCCCAAGGTGTATTTAAGCAGCTACGGTCTGTCACTGGGATTACAGTTCCTTCAGGAAGAGTTGGGAATTAGCCCGCATCACAGGAATTTGCGTCAATAAGGGATGCATGTACACCTACATAAAAAGGCTTGTTTTAACGCGTGGATAATTCTGAAATTGTGTGGATGACATCTCTCCTGTATTGAACAATAATGTTTCGTTTTCTGCATAAACAGGGCGTTACATTTTTATTCGATGAGGGTACTGATATGAACGAAGCAGATAAAGTTGAAGCGATTAAAGCCTTAAATCGCATTATGGAAACGGAATTGGCTGGCGTGGTGAAATACACGCATTATTCGTTAATGGTGTTTGGCTACAATCGCATTCCTATAGTTTCATGGTTAAAAGGAAATGCTGATGAAAGCCTTGTACACGCGCACAGAGCGGGGGAGTTGCTTACCTTGTTAGGCGGGCATCCATCGTTAAAAATCGGTTCCCTGCTGGAAACAGAAAAACATGATATTGGCGATATTCTGCGCGAAAGCCTGGAGCATGAAACCTCTGCGATCAAGTCCTATTACGAGCTGTTAAGAATCGCAGAGGGCAAATCCATTTTACTTGAAGAATATGCACGTGAAATGATCGTGCAGGAAGAGCTTCATCTTGATGAGGTCGACAAAATGCTGCGTCGTCCCGGTGAAATCGCTGCCTTTCAATCTTGATCCTTATCTACAAGTTACTCATTGCGCTGCAAAGGATTGCGGCAAAGTCCTTATTTTCCTGCCTTTACCTCCAGCTCAACTTTTGATCTCTCCAGCTCACGACAGCTAGCTTCTCGCCATAGCAAATTCATTGGTGGGCGAGTGCGCTTATCCCGCTTGGATCACTGTCTATATAAATGGACGGTTCATCTTCTCCAGGATTTGTGGCATCTCAAGTCTTGACAGGGTTTTGCCGCTCAATGATAATAATGAGAATCTGTTTCATTTGAAATATCTTGCTTTTGGTCAATATAAGTCATTTGTTACTTTAAGGCGTTTGCTACTGGAGAGCATTTGGCATCTTCTACTTATTAGTCGCGCCACATTCACTTATTCAAACTCTTATTGGGAGCGGGCTCCATGAAAAAATTTATGTCTATCGCTGTTGGTTTAAGCCTTTTTGCAAGTGCGCAGGTGTTTGCTCATGCGGATATGGAGTGCACGGATAAACCTAAAACTCAATGGTTACACCCACTCGAGATACAAAAGAAAATCGTTAACGAATATGGTTTCGCCATTAAAAAATTCCAGGAGTCGGGCAGCTGCTACGAAATTTACGGCTGGGGCTTAAGCAAAGATGGCAAAAAATTCGAAGAAATTGAAGTCTATTTCAATCCAGTTACTGGCGAAATTGTTAAAAAGAAATTTAGAGATTGATTAGGCGCAGGCTCAGTGCCCAGCAAAATTTATAGGCAGAAATTACTAGCTCAACAAGAATGCTTCTCTTGATAGAAATTTCTCTCAATAGAAGCTTCAAAAGAAATACACACACTTACTATCAGGTAGTTAGAATGAAGAATCAGAGTTCAAAATTTAACCTTGACGCAGCAAAACCATCAATGGTTAAAAGCAGCCTTGCTTTGAGTATTGCCGCTGCAATGTTGTTGCCTTTAGGCGCAGTTGCAGAAGAAGCTAAAGCAACTAAAGATCAAGCAGAAAGCAAAAAAGTATTGAACACTGTAAAAGTTCAAGCGACTGCACTTGAAGCAAATCCAAATGCACAACCCGGTGTTCCTTACAAAGCACAACTCTCTGGTGATGAGCGTCATACTCGTCCGATTGCTGAAACTCCACAAAATATTACTGTCTTGACCAAAGCAGAAATTGAAGAATCTGGTTACACAGATTTGCGCGCAATTCTCGATGCACAACCCGGTATTACTTTAGGTACTGGTGAAAACGGCAATGCCTTCGGTGACCGTTATATTATTCGCGGCCAGGAAGTGCGCAGCGATATTTTCGTTGATGGCTTGCGTGATCCAGGCATGACGACTCGTGAAAGTTTCGCAGTAGAACAACTTGAAATTACCAAAGGTCCTAACTCAAGTTTTGCTGGCCGTGGTAGTTCGGGCGGTGCGGTAAATGCCATCACCAAACAAGCGACAGCTGATTATGATTACACCAGTTTAACTGCTGGCGTAGGTACTGATGGTTATCACCGTGTTACTTTGGATAGCAATCAGGCGTTGACCGATGAATTAGCGATTCGCGCGAATTTATTAACGGCAAAAGAAGATGTACCTGATCGTGATCCTGCGTATCGCGAGCGTAAAGGCGTTGCAGTTTCCGGCTTCTACAATCCAACTGAAGAGTTTGAAATGACTCTGGATTATTACGGCTTGGACGCAAAAGATAATCCGGATTTGGGCAGCTATTTGGTGGGTAATGTTCCCAACCGTAAACCTGCTGACGATGCTCCGGTTTACGCACAGAAACAAGATTTCCTTGAGTCTGATGTGGATACACTTACTGCGCGTTTGAAATATCGTTTCAATTCAGATTTGCGCATTACCAACATCACTCGTAAAGGTACTTCTGATAACGGATATGTTGCGACTGGTGCGCGTGCTGCGACTACTAATGCTAAAGATCCAAACGGTGCTTACTCGACTGTAACTCTGAGTACTCACCAGGGTTGGCAAGAAGTTGATTACTTTGCCAACCAAACCAATTTGTTTATTGATAAAGAAATCGGTGGCTTAAAACACGAATTTATTATCGGTGCTGAATATACTGATCATGCTGTATTGAACGGCAACTACACCGTGACCAACTCTGGTCAAAATTGTTTTACCTCCAACGTTGCAGCGGCAAATGGCTGGTGTGTAATTGATAAATCCGGCAAAGAAATTGCCAACATTAATAAAGTAATGAACCGCAACATTACCAAAAGCACTTGGGACACTGATTGGGCGGTAAAGGCAAAATCATTGTCGATTATGGATACTGTTGATCTGAACGATCAGTGGAGCGTGTTTGCAGGTATTCGTGCAGATAGATTTGATTTTGATTTGGGCACGCAATCTGCTGCGCTTGTTAAAGCTAAATACGATTACTCAGACACCTTGACCAACAGTCACTTGGGTGTGGTCTATGACATCAATGATGTTGGCAATGTGTATTTTACCTGGTCAACTGCAGCTGACATTAACGGCGGTGAATCTGACGTAGGCACCAGCAGCGGTTACGGCGGCACTGTGATTTATAACGGTAGCGTTGCCGGTGCAAAACCAGAGCGCTCAGACAATTACGAATTGGGCACCAAGTGGAATCTATTTGATGAAACCTTATTGTTGACCGGTGCTATTTTCCAGGTAACAAAATCTGACGTAATGGAAGGTGCTAACTACGATTCAGTAGGTACTTTCAATACGGGCGAGATTCGTGTTCGCGGTATCGAGTTTGGTGCTAGCGGTCAAGTTACTGATAAGTTAACTACCCAAGCGGGTATTACTTATATGGATGCAGAAGTATTGGAATCCGCAACTGCTGCTAACGTGGGTAAAACCATCAGTAACTTTGCTGACTTGTCTGTAAACGTACAATTGAAATATCAATTCACCGAGAAATTCAGCTTGGGCGGTGCATGGAAATATGAAGGTAAAAAGTTCGCGGGTCAGCCTGATACAGCAGCTGTTTACACCACACTGGCTGCAACGGGTAATTATTACTACGCGCAACCCATTCCAGCTTATTCAGTGTTTGATTTGTTCGCGACCTACGATTTCAGCAAAAACCTGGATCTACGTTTGAACATTGGTAACGCAACTGACAAGGATTATTACCTTGCAGCTTACCGTTCTGGCTCCTTTGTTTATAAAGGCGATGCACGTACAACACGTGTTACGGTAAACTACAATTTCTAATCCCCAGTTGACCAGAGAGCCGGGCTTAGCCCGGCTTTTTTTATGAGCGAAAAACAGCAATTATTGTCGCCGTTAAATTACATTCCCGCTGATATCCAATCCGCACAGGATTACGAATATCTGGCGCGGCGTTTTATTGCAGCGCCGAACTATGAATATATCGCAGGCGGTAGTGGCCGCGATCAAACTCTTGCAAGCAATCTCGCTGCATTTAATAAATGGGCGGTGTGTCCGCGTATTTTGTGTGATGTGACCAAAGGGCATACAGGTTTTAATTTATTAAATCGCGAATACGCACATCCCATTTTTCTTGCACCTGTGGCTTATCAAAAACTCGCACACCCACTGGGTGAGATTGAAAGCGCACGCGCAGCAGAAGCTATGCAAAGCTGTTTTATTAGCAGCACTCTTGCTACCCAAAGTTTAGAAACTATTGCCGCTACTGGCGCAGAAGCAAAATGGTTTCAGTTATATTTTCAACCGAAACTCGAAGCAACGCTCGATTTGGTTCGCCGCGCAGAAACTGCCGGTTACAGCGCCTTGGTTGTTACGGTGGATGCATCCATTCGCATGCCGAGCCTGGGTGCTTTGCGCGCACAATTTAAAATGCCTGATGAATGTGTTGCAGTAAACGTGCAGCACTATGAAATAAATCCGTCTGCAGAAATTGCTGCAAATGAAAGCCGGATTTTCCAAGGTGCTATGCGTGAAGCTCCTACATGGGCTGATTTGGAATGGTTAATCAGTGAAACTAATTTGCCCGTAATTGTGAAAGGTGTATTGCATCCAGTAGATGCTTTAAAGCTAAAAAATGTGGGCGCTGCCGGTATTGTTGTTTCTAATCACGGTGGTCGCAGTTTGGATGGCGCACCCGCAAGTCTTGATTGCCTTGCTGCTATTCGCGCAGCAGTGGGTGATGATTATCCGGTATTGTTTGATAGTGGTATTCGTTCAGGCCTGGATATTTTTAAGGCCATTGCATTGGGTGCGGATGCAGTATTAATTGGGCGCTTGCAAGTTTATGCGCTCAGTGTTGCAGGAGCGCTCGGCGTTGCGCATATGTTGCGATTGCTGCGCGAAGAATTGGAGCTTTGCATGGCGCAAACAGGTTGTGCAACCTTGGATGATATTCGCAATACACGCTTGCAATCGGCGTGAAAATTATGGGAGCTGGCCGGTGCTACTGATTATTGAAAACCTTTTAAGCAAAGATGAAGTAAAGCAATTCCGTTCGCACATGGAGCAGGCCGCTTGGGAACCCGGCGTTAAAACTGCGGGGAGTCTGGCGCGGTCGGCAAAACAAAATTTACAGCTCGATGACGCATCAGAATTAGCTACAAGTTTACGTAATCACATTTTGCGTAAACTGGGCCAACATTCTTTATTTATTTCTGCGGCGCTGCCTGGAAAAATATATCCACCCAAGTTCAATTGTTACACCAACGGTGGTACCTACGGCACTCATATTGATAGTGCGATTATGCCTGTGCCTGGCACCAATTTGAGTGTGCGTGGAGATCTATCAGCCACGCTGTTTTTATCTGAGCCCAACGAATATGTTGGCGGTGAATTGGAAATTGACGGTGTCTTGGGTGGCGAAGGAATCAAGCTGGCCGCAGGCGATATGGTGCTTTATTCCTCGGGTTTTGAGCATCGCGTAAATCCTGTTACCCAAGGCGCGCGTTTCGCATCGTTTTTTTGGGTTGAGAGTTACGTGCGCGATGAAAAACAACGCGCGATTTTATTCGATCTCGATCAAACCATTCAAAAGCTAACGCCCAAGTTAGAAGCTGGCGATAAAGAGTTGCTTAAATTGACGGGGCTTTATCACAACTTGTTGCGTGCATGGGCAACAACATGAACGACAATAAAATAATACTATGGGATCCGCTGGTTCGACTTTTCCATTGGTCTATCGCAGGTGTTTTTGTAGCGAATTATTGGATAAATGAAACGGGCGAAGATTGGCACGAATGGCTTGGCTATTTTGCAGTGTGCTGGTTGTTGGTTCGATTTGTGTGGGGCTTTTTGGCAAAAGGCGCTGCACGCTGGTCAGATTTTTTTCCAACTTATAGCCGTCTAAAGTTGCATCTTCACGCATTAATCAAACGCGAAGATTATCACCGCCTGGGCCATTCTCCACTTGGGGCGCTCGTCATGATTTTAATGATGTTACTCATTTTGGTGTTGGGTATTAGCGGTTTTATGATGGAAGAAATTGATTATTTCTGGGGCGAGGATTGGGTTCAGGATTTACATGGCTGGTGCGCTCACGCACTCTTATGTTTGGTATTTATTCACTTAGGTGCCGCACTTTTTGAAAGTTATAGGCTCAAGGAAAATCTTCCGCTGTCTATGATTACGGGTAAGCGAAAATCCATTACCACAAAATCACCTAAACCAAATTCTTAGTGATTTAACAATTGCTGATATTCCCCGGTTTCTTTCAGTATTTTAATTCCTTGATCGAGTTTTTTCGCATTTTCTTCTGATTGAGGATTTTTGCGTGAGAAGGCGAGGTAAATATCACTGGTGTGATTAAACATACCTTTTTGGATTGCGTCTTGCTGTAAACCCATATCTTTCAAGGTTTGGTTTGCTTCCTCCTCAAACATAAGCGCGGCGTCTATTCGGCCCTGTTGCAACATGCGGATCAATTGCACTTGCCGTGGTACTTTCACTTCCTTAAATCGTTGGCGTTCATGTTCGTAGGTGTCGCCATATTCGTAATCAATAATGCAACCCACACGAAAGCCATCGGGTAGGGCGCTTGGCGTTTTGAATTTTGTTTTCGTTTTGCTCGCAAAATACCAATAAGCTTTAGCTTGCAAAATGGGTTCTTTGCCAAAAATAAATTCTTGCTCAGTATTTTGCTGGCGCGTCACGTTGTAACCCGCATCCAAAAGCCCTGCTTTTACATCCTGCAATACGCGCGCGTAGTTGCGCACTTGAATTTTGGTTGTGATCCCCACTTTAGCGAAGGCGGCTTTAATAATGTTGGTGGAAATGCCTTCCCCATTTTTATCGCTGTAGGGTGGCCAGGAGTCTTCCGCGCCAAGCACAAGTTGAGTTTGGCCGAAACTCAGACTTGGCAAGGCGAGGGTGAACATGGTGAGAAGTAGGCAGAGTTTCATTATAAGTTTTTAAATGCGTTTTTTTGCAGTGTAGTAGGGAATGAGTGCTTGTGGTCATTTTTTAGTCCCTTTATTCCTATCCTCACAAATGATATTAATTCTTATTTGTATTGATAATAATTATCATTTGAGTTAAATTATCGAAATAAAATAACGAAAAGGTACTTAAGTTTGTTGAGTGCCCGAAAAAAAATCCCGAAAGGGATTTATTTTTAACTTTAAATAGTAATGATTATCAATAATGTTTGAGATTAAATATCTTCAATTTTAAGGAATGGGACTAAGTATGAGCAAAACAAAATCACTTTCGGTTGTGGCCGGTAAAAATGTTGGCCTATACCAATTCAAGGTATCTGCCTTATCTTCAATGATGCTGCTGGTTGCAAGCGGCGCTATGGCAGCAGAACCCCTTAAAAAAGATGAGAAGAAAGCCGAGCCAACCAGCAAATTAAGCACGGTTAAAGTAAACGCAGACGCCCTGAGTACTGACTTTAAAGCCGAAAAAGTCAGCTCGGCAAAGTTTACCCAACCCTTGGTTGATACCCCGCAAACTATCGTGGTTGTTAAAAAAGAACTATTCCAGCAACAAGCGGCGACCAGCTTAAGCGAAACTCTCCGCAATACTCCCGGAATCACTTTGTTAATGGGTGAGAACGGTAATACCGCGACCGGCGATTCAATTTTTATGCGTGGATTCGATACCCAGGGCAGCATATTCGTTGACGGTATTCGCGACTTGGGATCGATTTCTCGCGATACCTTTAACACCGAGCAAGTAGAAATTGCAAAAGGTCCGGCTGGTGTCGATAACGGTCGTGGTGCTGCCTCAGGTTACGTGAATATGAGTAGCAAGATGGCTAATCTGGATGAAGCCACATCTGGAAATGTGAGCCTTGGTTCAGGGAATTACAAACGTGCGACGCTTGATCTCAACAAAACCCTGGGCGAAACCTCAGCTATTCGCGTGAATTTGCTTAAGCAGGATGCTGGTGTCGCCGGGCGCGATAAAGTTGAAAATAATTACCAGGGTTTTGCTGCATCATTGGGTTTAGGTTTGGGCACTGACACCCGCATTCACGCCAATTTGTTGAATGTCCAACAATCTGGTATTCCGGACGGGGGCATTTCTACCATCGGCCTCGATGGTTACTACAACGCGATTTTTGCAACGGGTGTCCTGGCCGGACAAAAACCGCGCCCGGTAGATACCAGCAATTTTTACGGTTCGACTAGCGATCACAACGACGTACTCGCAAACATGGTGACCGTTCGTGTTGAGCACGACCTCACTGATACAGTGACCATTCGAAATACCTCCCGTTACGGTCGCACAAAACAAGATCAGGTTTTGACAGGTGTCAATTCCGTGACCTTCGTGCCTCCAACTAATCCAGACGCATGGACACTTTCTCGCTCGCGTCAGGGCAAAGACATACTCAACAAAATTTTAACTAACCAAACTAACCTGACCGCGACTTTTGAACAGGGAAGCGTCAAGCATGAGTTGAGTGGTGGTATCGAATTTATTTACGAAAACCAATTGGGTTACACCGTGGGTATTCCAACGGGTTCGCCGTCCCAGGTACCAGCTAACCTTTACAACCCAGGCTCGGGCGATTTATTCCAGGCTGTCGTGCGCACTGGAAATAAAACCGAAGGTGAAACCACTACTTCAGCTTTTTATGTGTTGGATACGATTAGTTTTAACGAGCACTGGGAACTGAGCGCTGGCCTGCGCGCTGAAAATTATCACACTCGTTACGACACACTTACTCGTCAAACGGCAGTGACGCCTCCGGCTGTTCAAACCATACCTGTCGGCACCATGGTAGGTGCATCACAGGAAGCAGATGATCGACTATTGAGTTGGAAAATTGGTGGTGTTTATAAGCCTTCTGCAAATGGCTCCATCTATGTGTCTTATGCGACATCGCAATTGCCACCTGGTGGTTCCAATTTTTCGTTGAGCACCAGCGCTACCAATGTAAATAATCCTAATGTAGATCCACAAAAAGGTACCAATCAGGAAATCGGTACCAAATGGAATGTGTTTGGAGAAAAACTTGCGTTAACTGCTGCGGTATTTCGCAGCACTAATGACAACGAATTTGTATCAAATCCCGATGGAACTACCACCGCGATAGGTGAGCGTCGTGTGCAAGGAATTGAACTCGGTGCATCAGGAATCATCATGCAAAACTGGCAACTTAATGCAGGCTTGGCATACATGGAGCCGGAAATCACCCGCGGGAACCGTGCTACTCAAGCGGCGAGTACCGATGGCGGCACTATTCAATGGTCTCCGAAATTAACGTTCACTTTGTGGAATAGCTACACCTTTGGTAATGGACTTGTTCTGGGTGGTGGTGCGCGTTATGTGGATTCCGCATTGAGTACCAGCTTGACCAGCGCTGCAGCATTAGCAACACGCTCTATGGTGGAGGTTCCGGATTATTGGGTGGTGGATGCTATGGCCTCTTATCCAATTAGTAAAAACGTCACTGTGCAATTGAATTTAATGAATCTGACTGACGAAGAATATATCGCCAGTTTAAACAGTGGTGTATCTCGTTATTATCCGGGTGTTGAGCGCTCTGCGCGCTTGGGCGTGAACTTCTCGTTCTAATTCTGTGAGAGATGGAATTTTCTAATCAATGCTTTAACGAAGCCGGTTATCTATTTAGATAACTGGTTTTCTAATTTGAAATTCATCCACATGTTTAAATATTTTTTCAAGATGCGATCGGAATTAGATGTGACTCACGCTAAAAAATCACCTTATAAAAATTCTGGTGTTGATCAGGCCAAGAAAAAGCCTTTGCTCAATCTAATGACTATTCGCAAATGGCATTGGATGAGTTCAGCAATTTGTTTTGTTTGCATGCTGTTGTTTTCAATAACGGGAATTACCTTAAATCATGCGGATATGATTGAAAATAAACCCACAACAGTACGTATTGCCGGCCAGGTTCCTGAAGAATTGTTGCCGCAGTTAACGGTTAAAAGTGAACAGAAAAATATTGATTTACCTATTACTGTCCACGATTGGTTAAAACAGCACAAGGCAATAAATGTAAGCGCCGTTGCTGCTGAAGTGAATGGTGCTGAAATCTATTTGCCTATGGCTCGCCCCGGTGGTGATGCATGGTTGAGCATTGATAGTGAGACGGGCGAATTTGAATACGAATCTACTGATCGTGGTTGGATTTCCTATTTTAACGATATTCATAAGGGCAGAAATACTGGCAAGGCATGGATATATTTTATGGATATCTTCGCATTGGCTTGCATTATTTTTTCGGTAACTGGTTTTATTTTATTGCAACGTTACGCAGATACTCGCAGCCAAACATGGCCGCTGGTTATTTCTGGTTTAGTTCTACCCATCTTTTTTATGTTGTTTTTAATTCATAAGTGAGTAATGAAATGTTAAAAAAAATAACCCTGGCCTGTGCGCTGCTTTTATCACCTCTGACTTATGCAGCAGGTTTGCAAATCTCGGTTGAAATTCCCAAATTGAATGTGACGGAATATCACACGCCTTATACCGCAGTGTGGTTGGAATCTACCGCTGAGGGCGACAAGAAATTTACCAAAACTCTCGCCGTTTGGTATGCCGACAAAAAGCGCGAAGGTGGTGGTGAAAAGTGGTTAAAAGATTTGCGCCAATGGTGGCGTCGTGATGGTCGTAATTTAACTTTTCCAGTTGATGGTGTTTCAGGTGCAACCAAATTGGCAGGTGTTCACCAATTAAGTTTCACTCAAGGCGCGGCACCCTTGGGTACTTTGCCAAAAGGTGATTATGTACTTTTTGTGGAAGTTGCACGTGAGGGTGGTGGCCGTGAAGTTGTGAGGGTGCCTTTCACATGGCCCGTTGAAAAACCAACATCATTCAAGGAAAGTGGTTCAGCAGAAGTTGGTGCTGTGACCCTTGATTTAAATCCATAATTTCCGGGGAAACATAATGAAAAATATTATTCAATGCGTACTTTTTTCATCAGCCATGGTTGCGAGCGCTGTTGCGCAGGCACACAGTACCTGGTTGTTGCCATCAGACACGAGCAAAGGTAATAAAGGTGGTTGGGTCGCCTTTGATTTGACTTCATCAGAAGAATTCTTCACCTTCAATGGTGGTGCGCCAAAATTGGGGCCAATTCAAGTTATTGCTCCTGATGCCAACACAACAGAAGTGCAAAATATATTTGAAGGAAAGGTGCGTAACAGTTTTGAAGTTGAGATGACTCAACAAGGCACCTATAAAGTATTCAATACAAACAGTGGTTTAACCGCGCGTTGGGAAACTGCTGACGGAAAACGTGGTTTTTGGCCTCCACGCGGTGCAAAAGCTGACCCTGCAGAGCTTGCTACTGCAGTACCTAAGGATGCAAAAAATCTGGAAGTAACTCAAGCCTCTCGCCGTGTAGAAACCTTTGTAACTGTTGGGGCGCCAACCAGGGAATCCTTAAAGCCCACCAATCAAGGTTTGGAGTTGGTTCCCGTGACTCATCCCAATGATTTGGCAGCAAGTGAAGCTTCGGAATTTATATTTCTTATGGACGGCAAACCTGCAGTGGGTGCAAAAATTGAGGTGGTTGAAGGCGGGAGCCGTTACCGTTTATCGCCCGCAGAGCAAAATTACGAGACTGATAAAAATGGTCGTGTGAAAATTCAATGGAAAAAGACCGGCATGTATTGGCTGGGTGCTAGCTATAAAGACAATAAAGCGGCCAAGCCTGCGACCGGCCGTTCGGGAAGTTACAGCGCTACTTTCGAAGTTTTAGCTGAATAAGGTTTCGTGTTTAAAAAAGCCCGGTTGGCACTCTGCCAGCCGGGCTTTTTCACTTTTTGGCAAGTGGTTTATATCAGCTGGTTTTCGCCGTCCATAGGCGCCAGATTCATGAAATCGCCACATTTTTTGCACAAAACTTTACTTAAACAATGGTAAAGTTGGCGCCTGTTGTTAGGTCTTTTCTATTATCGGTCTAATTAAATGGCTGATTTCCATGTAATTTATTTTGAGATGGGTTTATGTCTAAATTGTTGACATCGATTGGAGAGTTTTTTTCACTGTGGCGCTTTAGTCGCATTGTATTTTTAATTGTGGCGATTTTGGTGGCTATAGGCATCTGGAAATTTTTTTTCAGCCACAACAAAGATGCAGAAAATTATTTAACAGCAACTGTTGAGCACCGCGATATCCAAAATCTGGTTACTGCTACGGGTATTTTGCAGCCACGCGAATATGTAGATGTGGGTGCGCAAGTTTCTGGCCAATTAAAAAAATTACATGTTGTCGTTGGGCAACAAGTGAAAGCGGGTGACTTGTTAGCTGAAATTGATGCAACAGTTTACCGCGCCAAGGTAGATGGTATTCGCGCTCAGTTGGAAAACCAACGCGCGCAATTGGGTGACAAACAAGCCCAATTAGTTTTGGCAAAAATTCGGGTAGAGCGCCAGCAAAATTTATTCAAAGATGATGCAACCACAAAAGAATCATTGCAAACTGCAGAAGCCAGTTATCAATCTTCTGGCTCACTATTAAAAGCCCTGCAAGCACAAATCCAGCAAACCGAATCCAGTTTACGTGCTGAAGAAGCGAACCTTGCTTATGCGCGTATATACGCCCCCATGAACGGGACTGTTGTGACTATTACTTCACGTCAAGGCCAAACCCTGAACGCCAACCAACAAGCGCCAACTATTATGCGCATTGCTGACCTGAGTACTATGACAGTACAGACACAAGTATCAGAAGCAGATATTGGAAAGTTACAGGTAGGTATGCCTGTTTATTTTACAACCTTGGGTGGGCAGGATTATCGCTGGTACAGCAAATTGGATCGTGTAGAACCAACGCCAGTAGTGACTAACAATGTTGTTCTTTATAACGCACTTTTTGATGTTCCCAATGACAGCAAAGTCTTAATGACACAAATGAGTACGCAGGTATTTTTTATTGCTTCGCAAGCAAAAAATGCTTTGGTCATTCCTGCTTCTGCCGTCAATTTTAAACCGCGCAAACCTGGCGAAGCACCGGAAAACAAATGGGGCGATAAATCAAACGGACCAGACCGCAATAAAAAATCCGAGCAGAATGGTGATAGCGATAAAAACAAATCTGCATCTTCTGAAAAAGAAGTGGCAGATAAAAAAGATATTGCTAAAGAAGATTCCGCGAAAGAAAACTCCGCGAAAGAGCGCGCGGGTAAAAAAGAATTTGCAACTAACGAACAGTCAAATCATTTGTCCTCTGCAGATACAAACTCAGGAGCTGGTGATGAGGGTAGACGCAAACGGTGGCCGCGTAAAGGCCTGCCTGTAGCTGGCGCAGAGGCGAAACCAACTCCCGCTGTTGTGCAAGTGATGGATGCAAAAGGCAACCTGACCGAACGCAATGTGGTTATAGGTATTAGCAACCGCGTACAGGTACAAGTGTTGGAAGGTTTGCAAGAAGGTGAAATTGTTGTATCAGGTATGCGTCAACTTGATAAGCCCAACGCAGCGGGTGGTGCACCTATGGGGCAGGGTGGTCCTGGTGGTCCTGGTGGTCCAGGTGGCGGTGGTGCGGGCGGCGGCGCGCGTCAAATGCGTTAACCCTATTTGGTTCGCGCAATTGAAGAGAGTGTGTATGAATTCCCGCTCTCTTTTGATGAGTTACTTTTACTTTGTTGATAATCTATGACTGATAAACAACCGCTTATAAAACTGTCTGGCGTCACCAAAACTTTTCAGAATGGTGATTTGGCTACGCGTGTTTTACACGGCATTGATTTGGAAATTTACCCAGGCGAATTTGTTGCGATTATCGGGCAATCGGGTTCAGGTAAATCGACCTTAATGAATATTTTGGGATGTTTGGATAAACCCAGCACCGGCGAATATTTTTTTGCAGGAAAAGAAGTTTCAGATTTTGAGGCAGATGAGTTAGCACAGTTACGTCGTGAAGCTTTTGGCTTTGTTTTCCAAAGTTATAACCTGCTTGCTGGTGCAACTGCCTGCGAGAACGTGGAAATGCCTGCGACTTATTCAGGTATGCCACCACACGAGCGCCGTGAACGTGCGAGCGAATTATTGAGCTCGCTAGGGCTGCAAGCACGTTTGGATCATCGCCCCAATCAATTGTCAGGCGGGCAACAACAACGCGTTTCAATTGCGCGCGCACTAATGAACGGCGGCCAAATTATTTTGGCTGACGAGCCCACAGGTGCGCTTGATAGTAATAGTGGTAAAGAGGTAATGAAGCTGCTCAAGAATTTATCGGAGCAGGGGCACACTATTATTTTGATTACGCACGATACTCATGTAGCGAATCATGCTCACCGTTTAATTGAAATTCGCGATGGTCTGATTGTCTCCGATCCTGGGCCGAGCGAAGTCACACATGCACCAATCAATGAACATAAACTGCATGGTGAGCCGAGTTTTTCCACAGAAATTAAAGAAGGTTCGAAAACGGCGTTTCGCTCTTTGCGCAGTAATGTTTTCCGTACCGTTTTAACCTTGCTCGGTATTGTGATTGGTGTGGGCTCGGTAATTACTATGTTGGCCATTGGCGATGGTGCAAAAAAAGCCGTGGTCGATAGCATTAGCGCCATGGGTTCAAATCTATTAGTTATTCGACCCGGAGGACCCGAACAGCGACGTGCGTGGGAGATCCAAACACTTATTCCTGCGGATGTAGAAGAGATAAATAAATTACCTCATGTCGCTGCAGCGCTACCGGAATTAACAGGAAGCTATACGCTGCGTTATGGCAATGTGGATGTGAGTACAGATGTAAACGCGACGGGTTACCAATATCCTTTAGCGCGTAAATGGGATATTGCATCAGGTACTTTTTTTAGTGAAGAAGATGAAAAAAACTTCGCCACAGTAGCAGTGCTCGGAAAAACCGTTGTACGTAAATTGTTTGGCGATGAAGATCCTCTGGGCAAATACATTATCGTTAACAATGTTCTTTTCCAGGTTATTGGAATTATGTCGGAACGCGGCGCTGACCCAGGCGGGGCAGATCAAGATGATAAAATTCTGGTGCCTTATACAACAGGTAGTTTACGAATTATGGGGCGGCGTTTTTTGCGTAACGTTACTGTATCCGTAGATTCAGAAGAGCACATGATGGATGTTCAAAACTCGGTGCATTCTTTGTTAACCGAGCGCCACGGCACAGAGGATTTTACAATCCGCAATATGGCGTCCTTGATTGATACATTGTCGGCGACGCAAAACACTATGACAATTTTGTTAGGCTCTATCGCTGCAATTTCGCTTTTAGTAGGCGGCATAGGGGTTATGAATATTATGTTGGTGAGTGTAAGCGAACGTACACGCGAAATTGGGGTGCGTATGGCAACAGGCGCACGCCAGCGAAATATCATGCAGCAATTTCTTATTGAGGCCTTGGCTGTATCTGCACTTGGAGGCGTTATTGGTGTGATTCTGGGTTTGCTTGCGGCAGCTATAGTTGGGCGTTTAGGAATGCCAATAGATTATTCGCTGGGGCCGGTGGTGCTTGCTTTTAGCTGTGCATTCTTAACCGGATTAATTTTTGGTTTTTTACCTGCGCGCAAAGCTGCTCGTTTAAATCCTGTTGTCGCTTTAGCGTCGGAGTAACCAAGGTGAAATATTTTAAAATAACCTCAATCAGTTTCGCCATCTGTGTTGGCTTAACGGCGTGTTCTTCAATGGACAAAGTTCCCGAAGCCAATATTACTTACGCGCCTGTGTGGGAATATCTTCCGCAAAATGAAGGTGCAATCAATATTGAGAAGGATTGGTGGAAAGCCTTTGAATCTCCACAGCTGACACAATTAGTTGAAATAGCACAGCAAAAAAACTCTGATGTGATTATCGCCAGCGAGCGTGTCAAACAAGCAGAGTTACAAATGAAAATCGCTAACGCCAGCTTGTTTCCAACGCTGAGTTTAAACGCTTCTAGTGGAGAGAAACGATCAAAACCAGAAGGAGGGACTTGGTCAAATTCAGGCTCAACTTCTGTTGGTCTTGGCGCGAGTTATGAAGTGGATTTGTGGGGCGGTGAAATGGCCAATCGCCACGCTGCCAAATCGAATTATAGGGCTAGCGTATTTTCCAACGAGGCAGTACGTTTAAGTATTTCTGCAGGTGTTGCAACAGCCTGGTTTAATTATCTTGCGCTGCAAGAGCGCACTATAACCGCTAAAAAGAATGTAGAAATCGCCGAGCGAATCCAAAAAATTGTTGATTCACTTTATCGCAATGGCGCGGCTACCGCGGCCGATGTTGCCGTGCAAAAAACTAATTTGCTGTCGCAACAAAATGCGCTTTTACCTTTGCAGCTGCAATTGGATCAAACCCGCGCAGCTATAGCCTTATTGGAGGGACAAGTTCCGCAAGCCTATCAGTTGGCTAGTGAAAAAATTAGCGATTTAAAAATCCCGAAATTAAGCGCCGGTGTTCCGGCAGATGTCATCACGCGTCGTCCGGATGTCGCTATCGCAGAGGCGCAATTGAAAGCCTCATCTGCAAATGTTTATGCCGCGCGTACAGCTTTTTTGCCCGGTCTTCAACTCAGTGGCAGCGCGGGTAAATCGGCATCTGAATTGTTTTCCCTCAATTCCGCCTTGCAAAGCACGGGTTGGAGTTTGTCTTTAGTGCAAACAATTTTTGCCGGAGGGCGGGTCGCTAATCAGGTGCGTATCAGTGAGTCGCGCCGGGTAGAATTACTTGAGCAATATCGCAAAGTCATTTTGACTGCCTTGCAGGAAACAGATGATGCATTGAATCGCGTCAATATTACTGAACAGCAAGAGAACAACCAGCAAAATATCCTCACACAAGCATCACGTAGCCTGAAGCTTAATGAAGATCGTTATCGTGAGGGCAGTATTGATTTACAAACTCTACTGGATTCACAGCGAAGCTTTTTCCAGGCACAGGATTCTCTGGTTCAACAAAGACTTGCACGCTTAAAAGCCACTGTTGATTTGTACAAAGCGCTGGGTGGCGGTTGGCAGAATCAATAGCCTCGAGTCCATCCATAAAAAATCCCGAATAGGTTTGGCTTATTCGGGATTTTTTTTGATTAAAAATGGTGCGTCAAAGTATTTTTTGCACACTTAGATTTCGCGTATTTGAAGTTTCCTTTGATAAAACACGCGTGTTTATAGGGTTTTTCCTGCTGGCATTTTTTATGCAATACCCTTATCAAATACATGAGATCAGCTTATGGGTTCACTCTACAATTATTTCGCCTTTATCAAGCCGGGTAGGTTGGTGCTCTGGTGTTATTTAATATGGTATTTGGTAACCCTGTACTTTCATTTTGATCCTTCGCCCAAAATCTGGATTAACTCGTTGGGTATAAGTTTGGTGATAGGTTCCGCGTTAATTTTAAGTGTTTCAGGCGATGTAAAGTCAAATCCCTGGCAAACATTTCGGCTGTATTGGATGCCTTTCGCTGTGTCGAGTTTTGCTGCGCTTATTAAGGATAAAAGTTATATCGTTATTTTTTCACCGAATTTATATGAAGTGAATGTCGCCTTGTGTGCCTGTGGATTGTTTATATTTTTTGTCGCTGTCGTTAAATGGACCAGAACGAAAACGGAATTGCCGCAAGGATGCCGTGGGAATTAAAAAAGCCTGCAAGATGCAGGCTTTTTTATTTTCAATCTTTGCATGATTGAGTTTACATTGCTGAATAGTTAGGTCCGCCACCACCTTCAGGTGTAACCCATTGAATATTTTGGGTGGGATCTTTGATGTCACAGGTTTTACAGTGCACGCAATTTTGCGAATTGATCTGCAACCTTTTATCCCCGTTTTCGTTGGCGACAATTTCATAAACACCGGCAGGGCAATAGCGCTGAGCGGGTTCATCAAATTTCGGTAAATTAATCGCAACGGGGATATTAGGATCTTTCAATTGCAAATGACAAGGTTGGTTTTCAGCGTGATTAGTGTTTGATAAATATACTGAAGACAACTTATCGAAGCTGAGTTTATTGTCAGGTTTGGGATAATCTATTTTTTTTGATTCACTGGCGAGCTTTAACTGTGTATGGTCAGCTTTGCTGTTGCGTAAGGTCCAGGGCAGTTTTCCACGCAAAGTCATATCGATAAAAGCATAGACGCTGCCGAGCTGCGAGCCAAATTTCTGTTGCGCAGGACCTACGTTGCGTTGCTCATAAAGTTCTTCGTACGCCCACGAATTTTTGTAGGCTGTTTCGAATTCGCTAAGTGAATCATTTGCGCGACCAGCTGCCAGTGCGGGCGCCAATATTTCCGCTGCAATCATTCCGCTTTTCATTGCGGTATGGCTGCCCTTAATTTTCGCAAAGTTTAAGGTGCCAGCATCATCGCCCAATAACAATCCACCGGCAAAAAACATTTGCGGTTGTGATTGAATTCCGCCTTTTACAATGGCGCGTGCGCCATAACCTAAACGCTCGCCACCCTGTAAGTATTGGGCAATTTTAGGATGATGTTTGTAGCGCTGAAATTCATCAAACGGACTCAAGTGCGGGTTGTCGTAACAAAGATCTGTAATTAAACCTACTGCAATCTGCGTATCATTTAAATGATATAAAAAACCGCCGCCGCTCGTATTGGTTTCGCTAAGAGGCCAGCCGAGTGAGTGCATCACTAAACCTTCTTTATGTTGCGCTGCGGGTACGCGCCAAATTTCTTTAATGCCAATCGCATAATGTTGCGGGTCTTTACCTTGGTCTAAATTAAAGTGCGCTATCAGCTCCTTGCCGAGGTGACCACGCGCGCCCTCACAGAACAGAGTATATTTTCCGTGTAATTCTATGCCCTCAACAAATTCAGGTTTTTCGGAGCCATCTGCCGCGCGCCCCATATCGCCGGTGATAACACCACCTACGCTGCCATCATCGCGGTAGAGCACTTGCGAAGCTGCAAAGCCGGGGAAAATATCAACGCCTAGTTCGGCTGCCTTTTCTGCTAACCATTGGCACAGGCGACCGAGGCTGATGATGTAATTATTATTGTTGTGTAAAAGTCCCGGTAATAATCCATTAGGTATTTGTAATGAATTGGTAGCGGAACTTAAGAATTGCCAATCCTCTGCACTCACTGCAGTTTCAAGCGGAGCGCCCTGATTTTTCCAATCAGGAAACAATTCATTCAAGGCTCGTGGTTCAAATACCGCGCCGGACAAAATATGTGCGCCAACATCCGCGCCTTTTTCAAGCAGGCAGACACTTAAATTATTGTCGAGCTGACGTAGGCGGCACGCCGCAGCTAAGCCGGCTGGGCCAGCACCAATAATTACAACGTCGTAATGCATTTGTTCGCGCGCCATAAGGTTTCCTATTCTAAAAATAAGCTAGCAATTGAGGCGCATTATAAAGGAAAAGAAACATTTCTGGTTCTGGATCAACTTAAGTTGTCCAAGCGGTGAGAGGAAGGCTTGTCACTATCAATATGCAGAAAATAAAAAAGGCCGCCGAAGCGACCTTTTTCAACCCTGCGTAAGCAGGGCGGGTATTGCAATTACTGAGCAGCGGCAGATGAAGAAGATGCAGCGTCAGCAGCTGGAGCAGCTTCAGTAGCAGCAGAAGATGCAGCGTCAGCAGCAGGAGCGGCAGCATCAGCAGCAGGTGCTTCAGCAGGAGCAGCAGCTGGTGCTTCAGCAGCTGGTGCTGGAGCTGGAGCTTCAGCAGGAGCTTCTTCTTTTTTAGCACAGCCAGCCAAAAGACCAGCAGCAAGGATGAATGATGCAACGATTTGAATAGTTTTCATGGTGTGCTCCGTCAGTATGGGACAATGTTTGAAATTAACGGACTAATTTTTCGACTTCTAGAATAAGAACTAGGCCCGTGCAAAAGAGTGTATATTTTTGCAAACAATATGAATAGGGGTTTGCTATAAGTAGTTGCTCATTTTCGCTAGAATAGCCCCAAAATAGCGCGAAATTGGTTAATAAAGATTCATTTTTTAATGATTTGAGGTGTTTATGTCGGTTGAACAATTCGAAACCTGGTCAATGTATGTGTGTGTTGGGGGGCTAATTGCGTTTATGATTTTCATTGTGTGGGATTTGGCGAAGAAATCCAAAGCCGGAAAGTTTGGCACATTTATTCTGTTTTTGGCCTTAGGCTTGGGCTTGTTGGGCTTTATTATTAAAACAGTGCTGGTTTCCAGCCTTGAGCAATAAATAGTATTTGGCTGTCGTCATTCCATAGGTTTGCATTCCCGGTTGACTCTGGGGACATTTCTTCTAAGGTTAAGATGGTAAGCAACTGAAAGAAAAGTTTATGAATGTAAATCAAGATGTCTAGCGAAAACCGCACTGTTAGACTCGGTGCGCAATTTTTGAGTAGATAGGTCAATTTGCCGCTCGCCGCATCATCGTATCGAGCCGTGCCCCCATACAAGAACGTTGAGTTGCCAACCTCAAATACATAAGTACATCAACCCGGGTTTTTATTTAACCCAATCATGTCGAATTTAAAAATAGAAGGAATCAAGATGCGTATTTCTTTACTCTGGCCAAAGTTACTTGTAACAGGTTTGTTTTTTACCTTGGTTGGATGTGGTGAGCCCGCAAGTCAGACCGCCGCTAAACCAACAGCAGATGCAAAAGCCCAAGCGCTTTTTAATTCTGATATCAAAGATGCGAAAGTGTTGGTATTTTCCAAAACCAAGGGCTGGCGTCACGATTCAATTCCGGCAGGCATAGCCGCCTTGCAAAAAATGGCAACTGATAACGCCTTTACGGTTGTCGCCACTGAAGATGCAGCTGTATTTACCGATGCACAATTAAGTACCTTCAATGCAATTGTTTTCCTGAACACGACTTTGGATGTGTTGGACGATAACCAACAAGTTGCAATGGAACGCTTTATTCAAGCGGGTGGTGGCTTTGTTGGTATTCACGCCGCAGCTGATACTGAGTGGGAGGGCGATTGGCATTGGTATCGCCGTCTGTTGGGCGGTGTGTTCAAAAGTCATCCGAATGAGCCTAGCAATGTTCAAAATGCTCGCGTGGTTTTAAGAGATGCTCATCACCCTGCAACCGAAGCTACCCCTTCCTCGTTTGAAATTGCGGATGAGTGGTATGACTATCGTGATTTCTACGAATTCAACAAAGTGCTTTTGACTGTTGACGAAAAAACTTATCGCGGTGGCCAGCATGGTGACTATCATCCCATTACCTGGTATCACGATTTTGACGGTGGTCGTTCTTTTTATACAGGTTTGGGCCACACCGCAGAAACTTTCACCAATGCCGAATTTATTAAAATTTTATTGGGCGGTTTGAAATACGCTGTTGGTGGCAAGCCAAAGCTCGATTACACCAAGGCTGCTCCAGAGCCAAATCGTTTTACTAAAAAGACTATTGTTAGCAATTTAAATGAACCCGTTAATTTAAGTTTCTTTGCCAACGGTGACGCTTTGATTGCGCTGCGTGGCGGCGGTATTTTGTTGGTGGATTACAAAACGGGTGAAGCCCGTGATGCGGGCAAAATTGAGATTGATCCTCACACCCAAATCGAATTTGGTCTGCTTGGTTTTGCGGTCGACCCGAATTTTGAAAAAAATCACCTTATTTATGCGACCTACAATGCTGCAAAAGAAGATGGCAGCACGGTAGAGCGTTTGTCTCGCTTTAAGTGGGCTGACGGGAAACTGGATAACAAATCCGAAGAAATTTTTTGGGAATACCATGTTGATCAAAATTGCTGTCACACAGGTGGCGATTTGCAGTGGGGCAATAACGGTGAACTGTTTGTTTCTACTGGCGACAACTCAAATCCTTTTACTGAAGAAGGTTCTGCACCTATAGATTTTCGCGATGATATGGCGAAAAGCGATGCATTGCGCGGTGCGGGCAACACCCAGGATTTCCGCGGAAAAGTATTGCGTATCATTCCAAAAGAATCTGGCGGTTATGATATTCCTAAAGGAAATCTCTTTGCAGATCCTAAAGAAGGTCGCCCAGAGATTTACGTGATGGGTACGCGCAACGCATACAAAATTACTTACGATAAACCAACATCAACTTTGTTTTATGGTGATATTGGCCCGGATGCAGGTGAAGACACCGCACTTAAAGGCACACGCGGCTACGATGAAGTTAACCGCGTTACTAAAGCAGGTAATTTCGGCTGGCCATTGTTTGTGGGTAATAATTATGCGTACAAAGATTTCGATTACAGAACTGGCAAATCAGAGAAGTTTTTTAATCCTTTAGCGCCGATTAATAATTCGCCTCGCAACACCGGCGCAAAACAATTGCCTCCTGCGCAACCACCATTGTTGTGGTATCCCTATGGTCCATCTGAGCAATTCCCTGAGCTAGGCAAGGGCGGCCGCATGGCGTTAGTAGCAGACGTTTATCATATGGATGACTATCCTGCGAGCGAACATCGTTTGCCTGCCTATTACAACAACAAATTGTTTATTTTGGAGTTCATGCGTAACTGGGTGAAAGCTGTGAGCTTTGACGATGCTGGCCGCATTATTAAAATCGAACCTTTTGCTCCGCAAGTTGAATATACATCGCCGATTGATGCACGCTTTGCACCTGACGGTACACTCTATGTTCTTGAATATGGTAAAGCCTGGTTTAAAGGTAACCCCGAAGCTAGCTTGAGCCGTATTGAATATTCGGGTCCAGGTAATCGTCCGCCTGTCGCGAAAATTAATTTTGATAAGCCACAAGGTGCCTTGCCTTATAAAGCTATGGCAGATGCAAAATCTTCTATAGATCTTGATGGTGATAAATTAACGTACGCTTGGTCAATTAAATCTCCAAGTGGCAAGGTCACAGTATTAGGTACTGCTGAACAACAAGAGCTTTCAATTGCTGAAGCTGGCGAACACATTGTTAAGTTGGATTTAAAAGATCCGTCAGGTGCATCTGCAAGCGTCGAATCAAAAGTGCAAGTGGGTAACGAGCCTGCGACCATTGATGTCAAACTCGAAGGCAACCAATCTTTCTATTGGCCAAATACCAGCTCTGTTAAATACTCTATTAACGTTGCTGACAAAGAGGATGGCGCTATTGCAAATGACGCGGCAAATCTCGCTATAGCTTTTGCTGCCAAAGAAGATCCGAATGCACCAGCAGCTGAAGGTCATCAACAGGCAGATGTTGCCACCGTTGCCAAAGGCATTATGGAAGCTAACGGTTGTAAAGCTTGTCACAGCATTGATACAAAAGTTGTTGGACCCGCGTTTAAAGATGTGGCGGCCAAATATAAAAATGACAAGAATGGTATGAACCATTTGGTCAACAAAATCAAGAAAGGTGGTAGCGGTGTTTGGGGCGAATTAAATATGCCTGCGTTCGCAACCTTGAGTGATGAAGATCGAACTGCAATTGTTACTTACGTGTTGTCATTGGCTGATGTTAAAAAATCTTTGCCGCTGCAAGGTAATCTGAGTTTCACTGCAAATGCGCAAAACCAAAGTGCGTTTGAAGCAGCTGCAGTTCCAGAAAAATTGCCAACACAAGAGTTTGAATTGCTTGCGTCCTATACCGATAAAGGTAATGCAGGTATTGGCCCAATCACTGTTAAAAAAGCGGTTGATTTGAAGCCTGCCCGTTTCTATTTATATCCCGTTATTGATTTTAGTACGGCTGATAAATTAATTGATAAGGCAAGACACAAGCGCTTGGATACGGTTAAATTACCAGCTGCAGGTAAGGATATTGCGTTAGCGATTGGTCGCTATGATTTAACTGGCGTCAAGGCGTTAAAAGTGGGTGCTTGGTCAGTTCTGAAAGAAACCGTTTGGCAGTACGAGTTACATGCTGGCTCTGCCAATGGAACTCTTTTGGCGAAAGGTGAGAGTACTTCAACCGAAGCAGATGCCTACTCACGCACTGAACTTAAATTGCAGCCTCAAACGGATTATCAAGATCTTTATCTGGTGGTTCGTAGTAATGGCAAGTCAGAAGGGGAATTGCATTTACTTGATGTATCCTTTCATAAGTAAGCGCTAAACCCGCAATAAAAAAGCCCGATTGATTTTCAATCGGGCTTTTTTATTGGTTAAGAAAACGTAAAGGTTATTTCTTAAATGTCGCCCAAATAGGGCAGTGGTCAGATGCTTTTTCTAAACCTCTGATGTTGTAATCTATTCCTGTTTCAACACAGTACTCATGTAACTTTTTAGTAGCCAGAATTAAATCAATACGCAGCCCGCGTTTCGGGTTATCTTCAAAACCGCCACTGCGATAATCAAACCAGCTAAATAAATTTGCAACTTCTGGATTCATTTCGCGGAAAGTGTCTTTAAAGCCCCAATCCAATAACTGGTTTAACCAAATACGCTCTTCTGGCAAGAAACTGCATTTTCCAGTGCGCAGCCAGCGTTTGCGATTGTCTTCACCAATACCAATATCACAATCCTGATGAGAGATATTCATGTCACCCATCAAAATAATATTCTGATCCGTGATATGAGTTGAACCCAGGTAAGCGTATAAATCACTGTAAAATTTTTGTTTGGCCGGAAATTTAACGGGATGATCGCGGCTTTCACCTTGCGGAAAATAACCATTCAGTACGGTAACTTCGCCCAGCGGCGTATCGAAAGTCCCGCCAATAAAACGTTTTTGTGCTGTTTCATCATCACCAGGAAAACCTTTCAAGGTATGCTTAAAAGGATACTTTGAAAGCAGGGCAACACCGTAATGTGTTTTCTGTCCGTGATACGCAAAGTGATAACCGAGTTTTTCGAAATCAGCCACGGGAAAATCAGGGTCGTTCACTTTGGTTTCTTGTAAACCAATAAAATCTGGTGCGTGATGATCGATAACAGCTTGCAAATGACCTAAACGTTGGCGAACGCTGTTTACGTTAAAAGATACGACTTTCATATTTTAATTCCTGAGGATAAAAAAACCCGAGCTAATAAACTCGGGTTCTGGTTACTCTTTATAAAAATTATGGTGTGGCAGTTTTCTGCGCAATTTGTTTTTTAGTTTGCAAAATAAAGTCGCCCAGGATTTTACCCGTTTCTACCAGGTAAGGATCTTTCTCAGGTTCAAACTCTTTCTTTTTGGGCGCGGCAGATTCTTCATCGTCCTTTTTCAATTCCTTGGCTTTGTAATCGGCATAGTTTGCATAAACAGTTTCACCTTTAGCTTTGCGTTTTTGGTTTTCTATGTCGAGTGTGCGCTGTTCTATTTGCTGTTGTTCTTGTTGGCGCACCGCCAATTTCAAAGACACTGTCTTCTTGTTGTTAAGCTCTTCATAAAGCGCGGCTTGTTGTTTTAAATAAACAAATTCCGGATCTGTTTTCATGCGCTCCTGGTGAGCAGGTTTGAGCACAGGTAAAACATCTTTGATGTTATTGTAAACGTCGTGCGGTGCTGCGCGAATTTGATCCCAAGGTAAGGCGTTATCATAGCTGCTCTCGCCCAACTCTTTAGTGTCAATCAAACTTGGCAACTCAATATCAGGAATCACACCGCGATGCTGGGTACTATCGCCAGATATACGATAGAACTTCGCTTGGGTGATTTTGATATTGCCTTCGCCTTTATTGATTGGCATATAGCTTTGCACCGAGCCTTTGCCCCAGGTTGTTGAGCCTACGACTAAACCGCGGCCGTAATCCTGAATTGCACCAGCAAAAATTTCTGATGCGGATGCGCTAAAGCGATTGATCAACACAATCAGCGGACCGCGATACACTGCAGGTACGCTTGCTCTTACATCGCGTGAAATCACATCGTCTGCCTGGCGAATTTGTACAACGGGACCCGGATCAACAAACAAGTTGGTGAGCGTAGCCGCTTCGGGTAGAGAGCCACCGCCATTTTCGCGTAAATCTAAAATAATGCCGTCGATATTTTCTTGTCTTAATTCTTGCAGCAAACGATACACATCTCTGCCGACACTCGAATTAGGATCAAAGTTACCGTAAAAAACCGGAATATCTATCACACCAAGTTTGAGTGTTTGCCCGCCATTTTTAACATTCAAAATAGCTTTCTTGGCTTTTTGCTCTTCAAGCTCAATAGTGTCACGCTTAATCGAAATAATTTTATGCTGCGTAATTGTTGGGTCTGCAGCTATAACTTCCAGGCGGACAATAGTCCCTTTCGGGCCTTTAATTTTTTTAACAACATCGGTGAGTCTCCAACCGATGATATCTTCAAATTCACCTTTTTCACCTTGCGCTACACCCACGATTTTATCGTTAGGTTTTAACTGGCCTTGTTTCTCTGCCGGGCTTGCAGGAATTAAACGAGCAACTTTGGTGTAATCTTCATCCGTTTTTAATTCAGCACCAATACCTTCAAATTTATTGGTCATGCTGGTGGTAAAATTCTGCGAAGTATCTGGCGACAAATAATTGGTGTGAGGATCAAACAAGGTGGTCAGTGAATTCATAATCAGGCTGAATACTTCTTCTGACGTTTGCTGATTAAAATAACGCAACTGAGTCGTAAATCTTTTACGTAAATTGGTGCGGCTTTCTTCCAATGATTTTCCACTTAGCATAGAACTCAATAAACTTGCTTTGATATTTTGCAGCCACAATTTATCAGCTTCTTCCGGGTTGGCCGGCCAGGAGGCATTTTTTCTATCTGGATTGTAAGTTTCATCCGTATCGAATGTGAATTGAACTTTCTTATCATCAAGCATTGCAATAACGCGATTAAGGCGCGCTACGTAACGATCACCAAAACGGCTGTAGATGGCGAAACCATTGTTCAGCTTGCCTGCTTTGAAATCATCATCGAAGGTTTTGCGATATTTATCGAACTCGGCGATGTCCGAAGCAATAAAAATATTTTTTGAGCTATCGAGGGTTTTTAAATATTCGTCCAAAAAGCGCGAGCTTAAACTGTCATTCAATTCTTGTTTGCGGTAATGATGTTTGCTGAGTTGGTCAACAATTTCTACGGCGGTTTTGGATTGAATTTCAAGCGGTTTTAATTTGGCTACTTTTGCCGTGTCATCAAGTGCAAAACTGCTTAGGCTAAAAACGAGAGCGGAGGTTAGAAATGATGTACGTAAAATGCGAGAAAACAAAGGTTGCATAAACAGATCTCAAATGTTGAACGGCAGCCAAGTTCCAAACAGCGGCTAGCGAGGGGCTTACTATAACGTACTTGTTACAGGGCAGGCCATCATTAGCGCGGCTTGCCGCTGTAAAAAACTGTAGCTAGTCAGGGCGGATTATTTCGCCTGTTTAGCGGCTCTGGCTTTTAAATCATCAATTGTAATCCAGAGTTCTTTGCGATCGAGTGGGGTAGCTTTTGGGAGGAAGGGATTGCTGATATAAAAAGCTCTGCGATTGGGAAGGTCTGCACGGTCCAATGCATCTTTTACTTCCTTACTGTTGTAAAAGTAAGTGTCAAAACTGCCATCTTTAATAGCGGCTTCCATACCATTTTCCAGATCTTTAGCGAGTTCTGTATCTCCCTTATAAACAAAGAAGTAGGTGGGTAGGGGATATACCAATACGAGTTGCTTTTCTACCGCCAGGTCTAGCTTTGGAAATGCGCTAACTTCGCTCCAGGCTTCGTTGGCGCCGCGCGGAAAAGCGTCAAAGCGGCCACCATCCAGCATGTAAAAAAGGCCAGGCTTTTTTGTACTCTTTATTACGTTGAATCCGGCGTTTTCCATAATACTAGCGTCTTGCCAACTACGGCCCTGGCCAAATTTGATTTTGCGTAAATCATCCAGAGTTTTAACAGAATCAAAACGCGTCTGGTCGCCATTGCGAATAATCAGCACACGGTGACTCATAAGGCCGCGATAGGCATCAATACGAATGGGGATATAGTCGCTTTCCATTTGTTCTGAAGTGCCGCCCCACATCAAAGAGACGCCGCCATTCTTAACAGATTCCATTAGGCGCGGACGGGAATAGGTTTCTTCGGTAGTAGTGAAAGTGTAGTGTTTACCGCTGTAATTCAGGGCTAATTTCATTAAGCCTTGCATATAGTCAGTTTGTACAGCGGAGGGCATGTTGTATTTGACTTGTTTTTCCACTGCGTGAGCTGTGCTGCAACACAGCAAAGCCAGGCTGCTGATGAGGCTGGTAGTGATTAATTTTCGGAGTTGGGCGAGCCTGATCATCTTTTTTCCTTGTCGAATAATAATCCTATAAATTTAGCCCATAAAATTTTTTTTGCCTGAAAAACAAAAAACGCCATGTGTTTAAGCATGGCGTTTACAGTGTAATTCAATTGTTATTTAGTAAATGGTGACTGCTGCGGTGCTGCAACGCCATATCATTTCCATAAACTCGTGTTGTTCCGGGTGCGAGATGGTAATGCTCTCAACCCTGCAAACCTTGTGTCTGTACCAAGTCAGGTCGTGGCGAACAAAAGTTAAGGCTCCGGTCAATGACTCATCAACGCTCACTGCGACTGTATGAGTTTCAGCCAGTTCTAATTGCTGGATAAGATCGTCCAATAAGCTGTGCAACACAGCCGGATTTTTCAAGGGCAGCTCGATTTCCCGGCTATTGAGAAATACATAATCGCGGCCCAATAATTGGCTGACGCTAACGTGTTCTAAATCTATCGCCTTTGGCTGAGCTTTTAGGGTTGAAGCAAAATGTTGTGGTAATTCTGTGTTTGGCTGAAAGGCACGTTGACTAGTTGCCATGCTATGCTCCGCTGAAATCGTTAAACGCTTAAAGGTTGAACAGGCGGAAGTCTTGCGCAGATGAAAGCCGGGAAGGGGTTTTAAACCTATCAACCGGACCGACCTGACGCGTATGACTTCGTTATATTTTTTATTTATGTCGAGCTATGGGCAGTCCGTTGAAAACGAATCTATCAGGCAAGTTTGTTAATTGCTAAGAATTCTTAGTACGAAGTTTTGAAAAAATGACCAAAAAAGGTAATTAAAACGCAAGTTTTGAATATTAAAAAAGCGGCTTTTGCCGCTTTTTTATATAAATATCAATGAGATATTTCTTATAACTAAAGTTGTCTATTAAGTAAGCTTTCTTTGATTGTGTTGCGCATTTTTCGTACAACATTTTCCGTTGTTACCCAATCGATACACGCATCTGTTACCGAAATACCATATTTGAGGTCACAAAGGTTAGCAGGAATGCTTTGATTTCCTGCGCCGATGTTACTTTCAACCATCAGGCCGATAATAGATTTGTTGCCTTCAAGGATTTGGTTGGCAACGTTTTCCATGACCAAAGTCTGCAACTCATGGTTTTTATTGGAGTTGGCGTGGCTGCAGTCAACCATGATATTTGGCGTAACTTTCGCTTTTGCCAACTCTTGTTCACATACAGCAACACTAACAGAGTCATAATTTGGCTTGCCGTTACCGCCACGCAGCACAACATGGCCATAGGCGTTACCGCGAGTGTGGATAATCGCAACCTGACCCTCTGTGTTGATTCCCAAAAAGCGATGGGGCTTGGAAACCGATTGCAAGGCGTTAATAGCAACCGTTAAACCACCATCTGTACCATTCTTGAAGCCTACCGCTGAAGACAAGCCGCTCGCCATTTCGCGATGGGTTTGTGATTCGGTGGTACGGGCTCCAATCGCAGACCAGCTGATCAAGTCGTGAAGGTACTGTGGGGATATAGGGTCGAGCGCTTCAGTTGCAGTTGGCAAACCAAGTTCTGCTATATCTAACAATAACTTACGACCGATATGTAATCCTTCTTGTATCTTGAAAGAATCATTCAGGTAGGGGTCATTGATCAAACCTTTCCAGCCTACGGTAGTGCGTGGCTTTTCAAAATAGACGCGCATTACTATGTAGATGGAGTCGCTAACTTCTTCCGCCAGTTTTTTCAGGCGTTGGGCGTAATCTTTAGCGGCTTCCACATCGTGAATAGAGCAAGGCCCAATCACCAGGAAAATACGGTGATCTTTGCGGTCGAGAATGTCACGAATGACAGCGCGACCCTTGGTCACTACATCGCGAGCTTTTTCCGACAAAGGCAATTCGGCCTTAAGCTCGGCAGGTGATATCAGCAATTCTTGCGATACCACATTAAGGTCATCTAATTGAATGTCAGTCATTATGGTTTTCCGTTAATTTGGTCGATTCGGAGGCTATTCTACTTAAAATAATTCGCTTTTGTAGATATTTTTTTTAATTATCGCCATAAAAACAAGCAATACGTATGTTCTAGTGTTGGGGTACTATCTGAGAATTTTCCGACCAAAATGATACTCATCCTATTTAGGAGCGCTACAGGTCTTCATTTAGGGAATTTTAAAGCCTCGAAGGTTACGGGTTTGTTTTATCAGAGGTATGTCGATCAAAAAATAAACATGGTGAGAATTTTGGCTTTCTCTGTCAACCAAAGTAGGTAATGGGCGTTAATTGCTAAGAAAGGTGCAATTCATAAACCAAACTTGCGGAGAAAACGATGTTAAAAGCTATTTTTTCTAAAACCCTGATTTCTGTTGTGGTGATGGCGCTCTTAACCGGAGTTCCAGCTGCCCTTGCTTCTGATTCAGCAAGGCAACACAAGCACAATCTTGTAAGCCGCGAAACCTCAAAAACTAAAACCGATTCTGGTTTTATCCATACACTCAACAAAACGGATGATAAAGGTGCAACTGCTATGCGCCGCACGGAAGTCTCAAATAACAAGGCGGATAGATCTCGTACCAGAACTGTGTCCGGCTCGACTTTTGAAGGTAAAACATATTCCGGGCAAAGTGTCAGCCGTAAAACTGATACTGGTTACACATCTCAAGAACATCTCTCAAATTCTGACGGCAAGGTGGTTGACCGTTCAGTCAATGCAACGATTGACAAGGAGGCCAATACAGTGACAAAGGAAATTTCTGTTACGGAGCAAGGGGAAGAGACTAAAACACGCACCCGTGTGCACCCATTAAAAAGAGCTAAATAATTAGCGTCAATTGCGTTGTTAATAGTGCAATTGAAATTTGAACTCAGTTTATACTGAAGAAAATTGTTTTATGGAATTCTAATGTTAGAAAGCGAGCAGCCTTATTATTCAAATTTATCTGAAGTGAAATCGCATGCGCTTTCGCTCGATGATTTTTTGAGTCAGGTTGAGCGCAGGGCTTATCGCACCGCAATGCTGAGCACGCGTAAGCCCGCAGATGCTTTGGATATAGTGCAGGATGCAATGATGAAATTGGTCCAACATTATCGTGAGCGCCCTGCTGCGGAATGGCCTTTATTGTTTCAGCGAATTTTGCAGCATCGCATTATGGATTGGCATCGTCAGCAAACGCGTCATAAAAAATGGTTTTGGCAAACCGCATCTGATGTCGACCATGACACCGATGACGAAATTAATTTGGTTGTAGATGAGCGTGAACAAGATCCAGCAGAATTGTTGGCGCAAGCAAGTGATATTCAATGCGTTGTTAATGCCTTGGAGCAATTGCCACTTCGTCAACGACAGGCATTTATGTTGCGTGCGTGGGAGGGTTTTGATGTGCAGGAAACCGCTGCGGCTATGGGATGCGGTGAAGGTAGTGTGAAAACGCATTATTTTAGAGCGCTACAAACCTTGAGAGAGCATTTAGGTAGAAATACCTGATAGGAGGTTGAAATGGTAGAACAAAAATCACCACAAACAGACAACAAAGCTGATGAAATACTAGTTACTGTAATCACGCATTCATTGGATAAAAGTCTTGACGATATTGATGAGTTAAATTTACAGCGCTTAAAACAGGCGCGTGCCAATGCGCTGAACTTTAGCTCGATAAAAAATCGCAGATGGATTCCTTTGGCTGCGGTTGCAAGCCTGGCTGCTTTGCTGTTGGTTCCTTTTGTATTGCAAAACTATCCACATCACTCGCTTGCTGAAAGTGAATTTGAAATCGTTTCGCAGGAGTTACCTTTGTCGTCAGAAGAAATGGATGATATCGATATGTTGATGGCATTGGAGGATACCGATGCTTAAGCGTTTGATACGTGTGCGCCAAAAGCGATTTTTCGGAATGGTGTTAATAGGTGTTTGTGTGTGTGCAGATGCTCCACCTCCATCGCAAGAATTTTGGGAATATATGATTGAGTACGGCGATGAAAAAGGCGAGGTGTTAGATCCCTTGGAGTATGACCAAATTCTTACTATGAAAGACACGGATAAAAATGAAAGTGTTGAGCAAGAAAAGCTTTCGATGAATAAACCTCGAGTTAAAAATACTGATATGAAAAATGAACATAAATCGTCTGTACAGGCAGCGCCAGTGGTAGATGCCAAAGGAGCAAAGCTATGAAGCTGATTGTATTGCTGGCAAGTTTGTTTTTTGTGCCTATGTTGTGGGCAGATTCGTCTTTGGAGTGGAATCAGCTGAGTCCTTCACAACAACAGGTGTTGGCAGCAGTTCAACCGCGTTGGGATAAAATCCCCTTGGAACGCCGTCAGGAATTAATCAAAAAAGCAGATAAGTTTTCCAGCCTTAAACCTGAACAGCAACAAAAAATACTGGAGCGCTTCGAAAAATGGAAAGGCTTACCGGCTGAGCAGAAGGATGCATTGCGCCAACGCTACAAAGATTTTAATAATTTACCGGCTGATCAAAAGGCCGAGGTGCGTAAGCGTTTGGAATGGTTTCAGGCTCTGCCTGAAGAGCAGAAAAAAACTATTCGCGGAAAGTGGCAATCATTAACGCCTGAGCAAAAACACCGGATGCGTGAACGGTTTAAGAATATGACTCCTGACGAGCGTAAAGCTGCGCGCGAGCGCTTGATGCGCTTGCGTGAAAATAAAGAGTAATTTTTCAGGGGGCAGTAGGTTTGTGTGGATCAAAGTAATATTGTTGGTAATTTGTGGGTAGATTTTTAATGTAGGGGTTGCTTAGTCGAAAGATGCGGCGCTTATTAAATTGACTCGCTGCAATATTTTCTTTGTTCTGCATCATCCAGAGCTTATGTAAGGAGCCATCTTTTTCTGCTATTACTAAACCTTGCTGAATACGCTTTAAAATTGCGCTGTTGTTGCTATTTGCAAATAAAAATTTAGGTAGCGGGTAATAAAGTAAAAAACTTTCGTCGTAGCTCAGCCCTTCGGTTTCAGGTTCATTTTTTATTTCATTGAATATTTCGTTAAACCCGCGGCAAAAAAAATCGACTCTACCGGCTTTGGTCATGCGAATGAGACTTTGCACATTCGTTTGTTCGATCACCTTAAAACCATGGTGGCGCAAGATTTTTATATCCAGCCAGCCTATGCCTGCACCAAATGTATAGCGGCGCAACTCATCAATACTTTGAACGCTTTTAAGCTTGGCTTTTAATGCGGGGCGCATGAAACAAATACGATAACTATTTGCACCAAAATCAATTGGAATATCAATGTATTCGTAGGGGTTTTTCGCCACCATATCATCTTCGTAGCTCATCATCATGACGAGGTTGGGGTAAATATTATTGTTTAAGGCAGATAATGTTCGAGCGCGATTCATGGGTGGAATGGGGCGCAATTCGAATGGCCCGTAAGAGGCTTTGGTTTTTTCCAGTGCGAGGTTGATAACATCAACCTCTGAGAGTTGCTGGGTATTATTTTTAAGTTCGGGCTTTTTTACTGACACTACAACGGGTAGCACAGGCTCAGTAATGGCGTGAGTGCAAACTGTGATGGCGAAAAATAGTAAACCAAAAAATATTTTTAGCGCGCAAAGAAATCCTGTCGCGTTAGCGCTGCGCTTATTAAACTTGACCGATTCCCGTACCAAGCCCATTGTGTGGGTTCCGTGGTTAGCTTGTCTTTGTGTGGATGCCAATGTCCACAACTATTTAATAGTCCTTAAAGTTTAGCAGTTTCAGGTTCAATCACCAGCTCAACGGTATTCAACTGGTTTGCCGTCGGGTTTGCGCAAAATAATCAGGTCGCTGCGGCTGACATTTTCGGTTACCTCCCTGCACAGTTGTAAAAAGCTTGAAATTCCCGCAGTTAAAAACTTTTGCTTGTGTAACACAAAATTAAATTGCCGTTTTAAATCCAGGCCTGCAATTTCCAAAGGAACTAAACTTCCGCGTCTAAATGCATCTTTTAGCGCCAGCCGGGAGATGCAACCAATTCCCAATCCAGATTCTACGGCGCGTTTGATGGCCTCTGTGTGTTCCAGCTCCAGCAATACTTTTAAATTGGTGAGTTGATGACGCATAGCCGCATCAAATACCTGGCGTGTGCCTGAGCCGCGCTCGCGTAGTATCCAATTTTCGTTAATGAGGTCTTGCAGCTTAACGCCTGATTTACTGGCAAGAGGGTGATCGGGAGCCGCAAAGATTACTAGCTCATCGTCTACCCAGGGAGTGATTTGTAAATCCGGGTGATAGCTATCGCCTTCAATCAACCCCAAGTCGAGTTTGAAGTGCGCCACCTGATCAATAATGGTGGAGGTATTCTGTACCGCAAGCTCAACCCTGCTGCCAGGATTTTGCTGCATGTAATCGCCTATTAATAAGGTGGCCAGATAGTTGCCAATAGTCAAAGTGGCGCCAATACGTAGAGAGCCGGTACCGATTTTACCCTCCAATAGAGCTTCCAATTCCTGCGCGCGATCCAATAACTCCATGGCGCGCGGTAATAATTCCCGGCCTTCGGTATTCAGTTGCAGGCGTTTGCCCTGTCGGTCAAATAACCGCGTGTTGAATTGCCGCTCTAGCTCAGCGAGAGCCATGCTGGTCGCCGATTGAGTCATGGATAGGGCTTCAGCGGCGCGCGAAACGCTACTTTCACGTCCTATGGCAACTAAAACTTCAAGCTGGCGAAGGCTAAATTTCATGGATTCATCCGTTTATTGAAAATAGTCGGCTAAATATGGATTAAATCAGGCTTTGGCCTGCTAAAGACGCCACTATTTGTAGGCTCAAGCATCTATAATGCGCGCCAATTTCTGTGATTTGTAAAACTTGGTTTTATATCAGTTTTACTGATTAACAATATAAGAGTAATCAATTTTACATATATTGTTCAAATATTTATAATTGAGCCCAAATGTTTATGGAGCTACATGCATGAAAGTGTTGGTTGGAATCAAGCGCGTCGTGGATCACAACGTACGTGTGCGTGCTAAAGCTGATGGCAGCGGGGCTGATATTGCCAGCGCTAAAATGAGTATTAACCCCTTTGATGAACACGCTGTTGAAGAAGCGGTACGTTTAAAAGAAGCCGGTGTAGCAACTGAAGTTGTAGTCGTGACTGCTGGTGCTGCTAATGCGCAAGATGTTTTGCGTCATGCTTTGGCCCTGGGTGCAGACCGCGCCATTTTGGTTGAGACTACCGATCATCTTAATTCGCTTGCCAGTGCAAAAGTGCTGCGCGAAATTGCAAAACGTGAAGCACCGCAACTGATTTTAATTGGCAAGCAAGCAATCGATGATGACGCTGCAGAAGTAGGTCAAATGCTTGCAGCCTTGTTGAATGTTGGCCAAGCCACTTTTGCGTCGACGATAAAAATTGCTAACGGCAAAGCAGAAGTCACTCGCGAAATTGACGGCGGTCAGGAAACGGTTGAATTAACTTTACCAGCAGTTATCACCGCAGACTTGCGTTTGAATGACCCTCGTTATATCAAGCTCCCGAATATGATGATGGCAAAGAAAAAGCCATTGGAAACTATAGCCATCGCTGATTTACAGCTAAACACTGTTAGCAAAGTTGCAACTATTAATGTTGCAGAGCCGCCTGCGCGTGCTGTGGGCAAAATGCTTAACAGTGTTGAAGAATTGATTGAAGTCTTGCAAGCGCAAGTGAAGGTGAACTAAATGTCTGTTTTATTAATTGCCGAATTCGATCAACAAAGTTTAAAAGCCGCAACCCGTTCCGCCATTACTGCTGCAACCCAATTGGGTGGCGATCTTGATGTATTGGTTATTGGTCACAATGTAAATGCAATTGCGCAACAAGTTGCAAAAGTGCAGGGCGTAACACGCGTTTTAGTTGCAGATGATGCGGCTTACGCAAAACCGCTTGCTGAAAATTTTGCTCCTTTAGTACAAGGCATTGCCGCGCGTTATTCTCATATTCTTGCAGCAGCATCCAGTTTTGGTAAAAACCTGGTTCCGCGCGTAGCTGCATTGCTTGATGTGGATATGGTTTCAGAAGTGACCAAAATTATCGATGCGTCGACTTATGTGCGTCCACTTTATGCGGGCAATTTAAATGCAACCGTACAAACTTCTGAAGTGATTAAATTATTAACTGTTCGTCCAACCGGTTTTACAGCTGCAAAAGATGGCGAGCAAGCTGCACCTATTGAAGCTATTGCAACCCTGGGTGATCAAAGTTTATCGCGTTTTGTGAGCGAAAATATCCAGGTAAGTGAACGTCCGGAATTGGGTACAGCCAGCGTTATAGTTACCGGTGGCCGCTCGCTGGGTAGCGCAGAAAAATTTGAAGCGCTTATGTCGCCACTTGCGAATAAATTAAATGCAGCTATAGGTGCAACTCGTGCTGCGGTTGATGCGGGCTTTGCTCCAAACGAATGGCAAGTTGGCCAAACAGGTACTGTAGTAGCGCCAGATGTTTATATTGCGATTGGTGTTTCAGGTGCTGCGCAACATATCGCGGGCATGAAAGAAAGTCGCTTGATTATTGCAATTAACCAGGACCCGGATGCACAAATTTTCCAATGGTCGGATTACGGTTTGGTTGCTGATTTGTTTGATGCTGTGCCGAAAATTTCGGCTGCGCTCTAATTTAGAAACTTAAAGGTAAAAAAGAATGGCTGCTGTAGCTCCCGAGAAAGTATTAAGTGTGCGTCATTGGAATGAGTCTTTGTTTAGCTTTACCACCACGCGTTCTGATTCACTGCGTTTTGAAAACGGTCAATTTGTCATGATCGGTTTGGAAATCAATGGTCGCCCGTTATTGCGTGCTTACAGTATCGCCAGCGCAAACTATGAAGAAGAGTTAGAGTTTTTTAGCATTAAGGTTCCAAATGGTCCACTGACTTCTCATTTGCAAAACCTGAAAGTAGGCGATGATTTGTTGGTTGGAAAAAAACCAACGGGCTCTCTGTTAATCGATGACTTAAAGCCAGGAAAGAATTTATATTACCTCAGCACAGGTACTGGTCTTGCTCCATTCCTGAGTTTGATTCGTGATCCATCCGTGTATGAAAAGTTTGAAAAAGTAGTGCTTTTCCATGGTGTACGTACTGTAAGCGAATTAGCTTATATGGATTACATCACCAATGAGTTGCCCAAAAATGAATTTTTTGGGGACATGGTGCGTGAAAAATTAATTTATTATCCATCAGTAACCCGTGAACCATTCCGCAATCAAGGTCGTTTAACTGACTTGGTTGAAAGTGGTAAATTGTTTGAAGACATTGGTTTGCCGCCTTTTAATCCGGAAACTGATCGCGCCATGTTGTGCGGAAGCCCGGAAATGTTAACGAGCACATGTGAGTTGCTGGATGCTCGCGGTTTTAAAATTTCTCCGCGTATTGGCGAGCAAGGTGACTATGTGATTGAAAGAGCTTTTGTTGAAAAATAAAAGTTCCCAATAACGAAAAGGCGGATATGCGAAAGCAATCCGCCTTTTTTTATGGCGTCAGGGTATGTTAGCGAACAGTTAAGCGTTTTGTGGATGGCATAATACGTTGGAATTTTTTGTAATCATGTTTAGTTGTGTTTTGTCTTAAAAATGGAAGGTAATTACTATGTTAAAACTACATTTGGCTTTACTTGCGGCTTCTCTATCGACATTAGCACTCGCAGATGAAGTTCGCCCGTGGGAGGTGGAAGTTGAGTTGGGTGCTATGGCTACATCCGGTAATACGCAAACAACCAGCCTTCACAGTAAATTAAATGCCAAACAAAATCTTACCAAATTTAGAAACGAATATATTCTAAGTTCGTTGTACAAAAAAGATGAAGTATTGCAAGACGACAATACAAAGGTGAAAGAAAAGACAGCAGATAAATATTTGGTTTCTGCAAAGTCAGCATATTTATTAGAGGGCCAAACTGCAAAAAGCGGAGAGAAAGCTTCCTATCTCTTTGGATTTGCATCCTATACCCATGACAAATTTGGTGCATATAGAACTTATGAAACCGTAGCTCTGGGTTATGGTGATTGGTTTTACTCGAGTGATGCCTTCAATTGGTTTGCAGAAGCGGGTCCCGGTTATTTTCGCGGAGAAAAAATACTCGGCACTGGAAGTGTTAGTGATCCATACATTGCTGAAACAGAGCAGGGAGCTTTGTTGCGATTGGCGAGCGAAATTGAGTGGAAGTTTAGCCAAACTGCAGTATTCAAACAAATTCTTAGTGTTGAGACAGGATCCGATAACACGCGTGTTCTAAGTGAAACATCTGTTGCCGCATCCATAACCAATGCTATGCAAATGAAAATCGCTTTTGCGGCAGCAAGCGATAGTAAAGTGGCGCCAGGAAAAGAAAAGACTGATACAACTACATCGGCAACTATTGTTTATAGATTTTAATTCGTTATTTAGAAAAATGGACTGCCAGGAATTAAACGACGTTTTCTTTCTGGCAGTTCCAACACAAATCAAAAGTGGCAGCATTGGTTTCGTTGCATCCAGGGCAAGTCCATTCATTTTTGGTTTCGTTGGTTAAAGCAGCATTAACCAAGTGCATCGCCCGTTCATAATCATTTTCATTTAATACCCAAACTTCAGGCCAAGTGTTGAGAAATGACAGGTCTCCTGAAGCGCTGCCAACGTATTCATTTTTTAAAGTTACTGCTATATCTGAATTTTCCAGAATATTCTTTACGTTGCTAACCAACAATCGATTCTCATGGGTGTAAATTAATTTCATATGAATTCCTATTGGCGGTTTAACTTTTTCTGTTAAGTAACTGCTGTTAAATATCTATTTCCACAAACCGCTCAGTGTTTTCCAAGAGTGGAAAGTAGAATCCCATCTTGATTTCATTTTCACCTAGTGCAGTAAAACAGTTTTTGTATCTGAGAAGTTGCGTTCGGTAGGCTAATATTTCCTGGGTAATAAAGTCGGCAGTTGTTTGCCCTTCGGTGGGCTCACTGCTTTTGTAATCGATAATCCAGCGAGTTCCATTGGCTATAAACGTGCGGTCAATAATATTTTCACGCAGTTTTAAGTCTATCTTGTCACCTTGTTTGTAGGTAATTGCCAGTTCGCAGGCACTTTGCAAATGGCTGTTATCCAATATCCACTGGCCGCGTTTATCATTCAAGGTGTTGTTTATCGCCCGCACAATTTTTTTAATGGATAAAGCAATTTCTTCCGGTTGCCAACCATATTGTTTTAGTTGAATTCGCCAAAAAGCTTCCTGTGTTGTTATCCATTTACTAATATCTTTAGACTTTTGTGTTCCAACTAAATTTTGGAGCGCACGGTGGATAATAGTTCCTGTGTGGCGTGCAAGCTTGGCTTTAGGTGTTTCGATTTCAGGAATGTTTTCTTCTTCGCTTACTTCTTTGCCGCGATAAAGTTTAAGCAGTTCATTATCAACTAAAGCTGGCAATTGCCATTCTGGTTTTAGGGCAACGATTTGTTGTAATCCGGGCCGCTCGAAAGCAACTTCGTGTATGTTGGATTTTTTCAACACCCCTGTGGAAATTGTGCTGGCTTCATTCTGAACGCTTTGCCAAATACTACTGAGCAGTGATTTTTTGGGCGGTGTTTTCCAGCTTCCATCGTCCGTCTGTGCAAGTGTTGCAAATAAATATAGTTTTTTGATGGCGCGAGTACATCCAACATAAAATAAACGCGTTGCTTCATAATCCAATTGTAAGGCGGCTTCTTTCTGAATGTATTTGTAGAGTTTATCTTTGTCGCCGCCAACTGGAGCCAAAGGTCCTAATAATAGTTGACGCTCGCCTTGATGGCTCAAACGCTCACGCCAAAGCATAAGTTGTTGTCCATCGCCCGGGGATAACTTGTGCAGGCGGGGAATAATGACATGATCAAACTCCAAGCCTTTAGATTTATGCATAGTCATCACTTGTAAATTTACATCAGCATTTTGACGCGGAGCTGCATAGAGTTTTTCCACTGCGCGATTGAATTTGCTCCAGTCGGTGATGCTTCCACTTTGTTGATGCTGTTCAAGCAGTGCAAAAAAAGTAGGTGTGTCTTTAATATCTTGTGGATCTAACAGGGTGGCAGGTCCGCCTAATGCGAGCCAAACGCCTTCAATCCATTGACGTAACGGTTTACGTTGACGTGATTCAAGCGCAGGTTGAATAACATTGATAAAACGTAAAAGTGCTCTTTGTCCACGGCTGCTTATGTTTTCAATATCTTCAAAGCATAAAACTTGTTGCCAAATAAATGGAAAATCATTGGTCTTGCCAATTGGATTATTTTCGAGTTTGGTATTGGCGATAGCGTGTAAATCTTTTAAATCGAGCCCACACCAGGGCGCACGTAAAATTGCGAGCCAGGCTATACGGTCTGCGGGATTCAGCAGGGCGCGCGTTAAACTGGTTAAATCAATAATAGCCATGCGTTGCGAAAGGCTATCAATATCCGTCGCTTGCCAGCTTAGTCCCAACCGGCTCATGGCCGGAAAAATGTGTTGTAAATGATTGCGGCCGCGAGCAAGTAATGCGACGGAATCATCGGGGTTATTGGTTCGCAATTCTTTGATAAGATTTGCTATAGCTTCTGCTTCGTGTAGCTCTGCTAAATAGCGATTTTCGCTGGTGCTTTCTTCATCATCCGTATCGGTGTTTGCATCTGCTTTAGAAAATGGGCTTAGATAAAGCTCAACCGCGTTTCCATCCAGTTCAGGTTTAAATGCATTAGAAGGTGAATATTTTACTGCGCCACGACTAATATCGTCCTCGACAGGAAATGCTCTGTAAAATTGTTCGTTAACCCAATTAACAATGCCGCTTTGCGAACGGAAGTTCACTGTCAGGTCTAATTTTTCCAAGGGTAAATGGCCGATGCCCTGGGCGCGTGCTTCTAAAAAAATACCCACGTTGGCATTGCGAAAGCTATAACAACTTTGCATTCCGTCGCCCACAATAAATAAACTACGACCGTCCCCGGTTTGCCAGCCAGCAGTGAGTTTCTGTAATAGTTCAAGCTGAGTGCTTGCAGTATCCTGGAATTCATCCACTAAAATATGGCGAATACGATAATCAAGTTGTAGAGCAATTTCACTCGGCGATTCTTCGTAGCCCAAGGCGGTGAGTGCGGCCTGACTTACGGCAGTAAAATCTGTCTCACCGGTGTCTGCAAAAACTATATCAAGGCGTGCAGCTAAGCGTGGTAACAAACGCGTTAGGCTATCGAGTAATTCCCACTGGTTTTCGTCGTAATGTGCGGGAGGCAGATTGCGCAACTCATGGAGGACTTCCGCTGCATCCGGATGCAAATCTACTATCGCAGCAACCATTTCTGCAAAGCGATCTTTATAGCTTGTGCTTTCTTTATTTTCTTTTGCGCTGGGGAAGCCCTGATTTTTATTGAGCGCTTTTCGAAAACTTCCATCGCCTGTTAATAAGAGTTCAGCAATCGCTATCCATTGTTCAAAGTCATTTAAATCAATATCAGGTAAACCGGCAATACCCCTTAATTTTGCAATAAGTGTTTGTGGTGCGGAATCTTGTAGATTTCCCGCTGCCCAATCTGCAATGCCCGCCAATTCGCTAGCGTGCAATTGCAATACTTTGGTGGCAGCTGAGAGGCTATCCAAAATAATATTTTGCAATACGTCTTCTAAATATGCGCGTGCATTTTTATGTTGCGCTTGGAAAACCAGCCCTAACCATTGATCACGTTTTGCTAAAAGGGCAATCAACAAAGTTTCCAGTGCCGGTAAATTATTATCCAAATGTTCAAGTAAGCGTGTTAAATCATCGCGCACAGAAGTTTCGGATTCCAGCTCGTTTAGCAGTTGATGTACTGCCTGGCGATAAGCTGCGTCAGTATCGTCACCTGGTTTGGGTTGGCTACCAAAACCACTGGCGATGGGTAATTGACGGGCAATGGCACTGCACAAGCTATCAATTGTTTGTATGCGCAAACGTTGCGGGCACTGCAATAAATTCCAGTTTTTTTCGCTATCGTGCGCTAATAAATTCGTTGCCAATTGCCATGTTAATAAATCGTGGGGGTTACTGGGTTGTGGTTGCTCTTTTGCATTCCATAAGGCTTGTAATACCCGATCTTGCATTTCACCTGCGGCTTTTCGCGTAAAGGTAATTGCAAGAACTTCTTCCGGGTTGTCACAAAGGCTTAGCAGTTTTAATAAACGCTGCGTTAATAATCCCGTTTTACCAGAGCCCGCTGGTGCGCTAACGGCAAAGGAGCGGGTAGGATCAAGCGCAGCTTGGCGAGCTAATAAGTCCAGGGGCTGATTCATTGTGCATCGCCCCCGGAGGAGAATTGTGTAATTGCATCCGCATCTGCCAAGCGAGTTAAGGGAATTAAATCTGCTGCATAAGTTTCAAGCGTCGCATCTTTAAAATCTACTCGCGCGTCACCGGCAATAAAATCATTGGCAAGTTTTTGTAATTGATCTCGCCATTCTTGCAACTGGTATTGCCAGTCATCGCTAGGTTTAATTCCTTGTTGATTTAAACTGGTATCGTGAAGCTCGCCAAGTCCATCCCATTTTTGTTGCTTGCGGTTTATTTGTGCGAAGCTAATTGCGGTAATATCCTTACCTGTTACCGCATAGAGCGGAAGTTGTGGTTCAGTGATGCGTTCACCCTGCCAGGACTTCGAACTGGCATTACCGGTTTTATAATCGATGAGAAGACGGTCGCCGTTGGAAAATTCGTCAATGCGGTCAATGCGCAATTTTAGTTTTAATCCTGCAAATTCAATGTCGTTATCTTCTTCAATTGCAACAACGTCAAAGTCTGGGCGTTCGCGCTCAGCGCTCAGCCATTCTGTTAATAATTGTGTGAGACGCTTTTGTTCAAGTTCACAATAAACCTTGCCCAATTTACGTGGGTTGCGCGCTTGTATTTTGCCAATAATATCGTGGGTAATATTGCTAACCAATGTGTGTAGGGAGTGATCATCCAGCGCAGCTAAGCCTTTGGAGCTTTTCAGTTCTCTCCATATTGCTGCTAATGAATCATGTAATAAATTTCCGCGTTCCGCTGCATTAAAACCTATCACGGGTTCATCGGGAGTTGTAGCGCCCAGGCGTAGACGGACAAAAGCCTCAAAAGGACATGCTGCTTGATATCTAAATAAACTGCTACCGCCACGCACAGGTTCTTGCGCTTTCAACTGAGGTCCGCTTGCATCCTGAATGATCTCCAGTTGCGAATAGTTTTGGAGCTGCGCGTAGTAATTCTGCAACGCGGATTCAGGTTGCTTGAGAATCGCTGATATATCGGTTAACGGAATGTCACGAATTAACGCGCTGGGACGAAGCTCTGTGTCGCCGTCGCCATGAGCGCTACTAAAAATAATGTGCTGTGCAGATTGCTTGTAGCGTTGCGTTAATCCTTCGGCAATTTCCAATTCGCGCGTTGCACTCGCATGCGGCATCTTGTGTTCGCGCTGCAAATGCAATGGTAGCATTGGATTTGGTGATGGAACTGGTGGCCATTGGTTATCGCTTAGTCCCATTACCCACAAATGACTAAATTGCAAACCCGCTGCTTCAAGGGCGCCTAATATTTGAATCGGTGAGTCGGGCGTTTGTGCCTGGAACGGTGTTTTGTCTGCAAGTTCACGTAAATATCGGCAGGCTTGCGGGTAACTAATCGTGGTGGAGTAATTATCCATACTCGCAAATTGGTCGCGTACCTCAAACCATTGATTGAGCTGTTGATACTCTTGTGAATCGAGGCGGCGAGTTCCTGGCCAATTCATTATTGCCAACAGCTGGTCAAAAACAATTAGCCAAGCGCTCGCAGATTTGTTGTCAAAGCGACGGCGCAATAAATTTCCAATTTCTTCAAATCGTTTACTTAAACCCAAGTTGGAAAATTGCGGAATACGCTCTTCCAACTTGCTGGTGCAATAACGCAAATCGCTGGTGTTTAATGTGATTCGCCCAAGTTTGCGCAGGTCTGTAATCAAATGTGCACGCGCTATAGCTTCTTGTGGTTCATCTCCCCAAAAGGGTGAATGAAGGAGATTGCATAACTTTTCCAGCGGCCAATTGTCGTCTTGCAAACGTAATATTTCGAACAGGCTATTGATAAGGGGCGTAGTGCCTAAAGGTGTGCCCGCTGAAAAGTTGAAGGGTAGGGTATAACGTGGTGAATTTGGCACAATCGAATGCGCCTCAAAAACTTCGGTAAAAATACGCTCGACTTGATCGCGGCATTGACCCAGGTTGGGAACAACAATACCGATTAGCGCATCTGATGGCGCTGCTTGTAATTCTGAATAACTCCACAAGGCGGCAGCGCGAATTTCTTCTTCAAGATTACTGGTTTGTGTGCGTATCAAATGGCTATGTTTGGCTGTTTGATTCGGTAAATGTATAGGGCTATCAGTCGCTATGTCCAATATATGACGAATCAAAGGCGGTAAATCGTCGAACCCTTCAAGATAAATTTCGTCTAATTTTTTCAGGTCACCTAATGCAAAGGCTTGGGCGATGAGTTCGTAACTGGTTTCGCGAGTTACCGAATTTTGAAGATGTAATACACGTTTGAATTCGGTCATCCACTCAATAAATTGAGCAGTGTTATTTTTGCTGTCTGTAAAATAATTCGTTGAAAGCTCATTGCTCAGACGCCATAGCTCCAGATTTTTAAAAGCGCTATCCGCCTGCTGTGCTAGAGGTTTTGGCTGTAGCAGGGTGGCTCCTATTGCTGAGTTTTTTATCGCAGCTTCCCAAATTATCTGTCGCTGTAAATTGGTAGCTATGCTCGCGCAAGAATAACTTACTCCATTGTTTTGCAAGGTTTCCCACTGGCTTTCCAACCATTGACTCAGGCTTTGGATATTAGGCTTTAACCAGGCTTGAGCGGTTTGTTGTGTAGCGAATGCTCGCAGTAAGTGGTTGCGAAGCCGGTTGTTAGGGACGAGAACAAGTGCGCCGGTTTGCAAGGCGGGTGAAAGTAATTCTAACGAAAGGTAAGTTGCTGCCATGCATGTGTTCCAAGCGAATTAGCGCATTAATAAAAAGGCCCCTGACCCGAACGGTGAGGAGCCTTTCTTTAAAACTGCAAAATTAATTATTCGTCGTTAGTGGCGCCTAACAGGTGGAGAAGGCTGGTGAACAAATTAATGATCGACATAAACAAGGTTGTAGTCGCCAAAATATAATTGGTTTCGCCGCCATGAATAATTTCGCTGGTTTGGTAGAGGATCAATGCAGACATGAGTAGAACTACACCGGCAGAAATAGCCAGGCTGGTAGCAGAGAATTGGTAGCCGAAAAGAGATGCTATAACGACAAACAAAGAGGCGGCAATTATCAGCATAAATCCTGCAGCAATAAACCCGCCCAGGAATTGAAAGTTTTTACGAGTGGTTAACACATAAGCAGACAGGCCAACAAACACAGCCGCAGTACCGCCCAAGGCTTGCATGATGATGGTGCCGCCATGAGCCATTTTCAGATAATGATTAAGTATTGGACCCAAGCTGCCACCGATTAATCCGGTAAACGCGAAAACTACTAGCAGGCCGGTAGATGAATTAGCCGTTTTAGGTAATACGAACCAAACCAGACCAAGGGCAACAAGGCTCATTACCAGGCCAATGGTGTGGCTCAAACCTGCTGCCATGGAAATGCCAGCGGTTAGGGCGCTAAATGCCAAGGTCAAACCTAGCAGCATGTAAGTATTACGTAACACCTTACTGACATCAGTTTGGCTTAGTGTTTGGGACTGGATACTTGTTACATTTTGCATGGTGCTCTCCAAGAGATGCCAAAAATGCTGGCCATGGTTATTGGGTTTAGCTGATATAAATCTGCGACAGATACTACAAAAGAATTGACACTTTTACTACGTTTAAGTTCGCGTAAATATTGATCAAGCCGGCGCTTGGGACTGATTCCTTACGTCGAGCTACCGCTTTCACTCAACAGTTTCTCCAGGCAATGCTCCTGAATTCCATAAAAGCCTTTAATCGCAGCAATTTGGTTCAAAATCTCGCGATTATCTCTAGACCGCTTCCGTTTTTGGGCGAGGATCATTTTGTTTTTGCTGGTGTGTTCAAGGGAAATAAATTCGAAAACCTGGGTGTCGTAGCCATGCGCCTCCAATAACAAGGCGCGCAAGCCATCAGTGATCATTTCAGCTTCCTGTCCTAAATGAATCCCGTGTTGCAAAACCGGGGCGAGCAGGGCCGGGCTTTTAAGTTGCGGACGAATTTGTTTGTGGCAACAAGGCGAACACATAATTATTTCTGCACCTGTGCGAATACCCATGTGAATTGCATAGTCGGTTGCCGTATCACAAGCATGTAAAGCAATCATCACATTAATGCCCTGTGCGGCAAAATGTTTGACATCGCCTTGCTCAAACTGGATTCCCGTCAAACAGAGTTTATCAGCCGTTTGATTACATAAATCTACGAGCGCCTGACGAAGTTCCACGCCAGTAACTTGAGTATTAATACCAAGTTGTGCGCTTAAATAATCATGTACCGCAAAGGTTAAGTAGGCTTTACCAGAACCAAAATCAGCAATATGTACTTTTTCACGTTGAGCTAAACCTGTATGGGTAATCGCAGCGGAAAGCACTTCAATAAATTTATTAATTTGTTTCCACTTACGCGACATGGCAGGAATAATTTGGCCTTGGGCATCAGTAATGCCGAGTTCACGTAAATAGGGACGGCTTTGCTCCACAAATCTATGTTTTTCATTATTGTGCGACAGAGATTTCTGTTGCGTTTGGTCAGAGAGTTTACTTACAGGAGTATTTTTATTCCTATGTTTATTAATAAGTACTTTGCCTTTTTTGCTAAAGCTTAGTTGGATTTCCCACGAATCAGTTAGTAAATGCACGTTTTTAAAATCATTGCCTAAAGATAATTCCAAAAAGCTGATCGCATCGACTATGTTTAAATTTTTGGTAAGGTGATTGGTGCGGTATTCGTATAAAAAAGAAAGCAGGTATTCATCTTTAATTTGCACCGGACGAACAGAAATACGCGAAAGATCCGCTTCGCTGCCCTGGTATTTAGACAGCACGAAACGTTGCAGAGATTTTTCATCAAATGCTTTTTTAATATCCGCGAAAAATTGTTCAAGCTCTGGCAATGCCATAGTTATACCTACAAGTGACTTCTTGAGTCTAAACCTCAAGAATATCTAGATTATGAATTCCAAATTGAGCAAGCTGCGGTTGAAGTGCAGTTACGGCAGGTGAAGCTTTGGTAAAAACCGCAAGGTGTTCTGGTGCTTGTTCTGCAAATTTTCTATCGCCTAATAAAGATACTACTCTGCGCGCTATGGCTTCGCCTGAATCAATGAGTTGCACATGCGCAGGAAATTGGATGCGTAACTCATCGCGGAGCAAAGGAAAGTGGGTGCAAGCGAGTACCAATGCATCCATCTCGTCACCGCGCGGATGATCAAAGAAGGGCTGCAAAATCGGGCGTATTTGCTGCGAACTAATTTTCTCCCCGCGCAATTTTTTTTCGGCTAGTTGAACTAGCTCACTGGAACCCACAGAAATAACGTCTGCGTTAGGGGCATGCTCACGAATCAAATTATGGGTGTAAGGGCGTGCCACAGTGGCCGGCGTGGCGAGCAAGCCAATCACTTGGGATTTACTTTGTGCGGCCGCAGGTTTAATTGCTGGTACAACACCCACAATCGGTTGCGAAAAATGGCTGCGTATATGAGGCAAGGTAAGCGTACTGGCAGTATTGCAAGCCACAACGATGATATCTACGGCATAGGTTTCGGTAAGCTTATGAAAAACCGCATCCACGCGGCTAATTAATTCAGCCTCGCCTTTGGTCCCGTAAGGAAAAAAGGCGTTGTCAGATACGTAGATCAATGGCACAAAAGGCAATTTTTGTTGGATTTCGTGAACTATGCTCAAACCACCAACACCGGAATCAAAAACCAGTATGCGCGGACTTGGGTTTGTTGGCGATAAAGACATGAGGGCTCTGCGACAGAATTGCGTTAAAATGCCGAAAATCGAATTTTAGGGTAGCCGCTCTATACCCTCAACCTATTTATGTAAGGATCATCTGTGAACAGTGCATTTATTATTCTTGCCGTGGTGTTAATTGCGCTTTTAATTGGCTTTTTTTTCGCCAGTTTGGTGTTGGGCAGGAGCAATCGCAAAGCATTGGATGCGGCGCTCTTGTTGCGGGAAAACGAGCTCAAAACAATTCAGGTGCAAGAGCTGCATCAGGCAGCTTTGCGTGAAGCCAGTTTGCAACAAGAGTTGGGGCAGGCGAGAGCCCAAGCGCAAGATGCCAAGCAAGAACTGCTGCAGCTTAAAACTGCGCATCAACAATTACAAGATCAAACAAACCTTAGCTTGCAAGCTTTGGCAGCGGCTAAGCAGCAACTTCAGCAGCTTGCCGATACGCAATTAGCCTTACAGCAAAAAGACGCTGCCTTAATGAGTGCCACAGCGGAGCTTACGGAACTAAATACACGTCTTGAGCAGGAGCGTAAAAGCTTCACAGAGCAGCTTGCAATCTTGCAAAACGCAAAAGTCGAATTGGCGAAAGAGTTTGAAAATATTGCCAATAAAATCTTTGATAATAAGCAGCAGCAATTTTCACAATCCAGCAAAAGCTTATTGGAGACAACGCTTGATCCGTTCAAATTGCAGCTTAATGATTTCCGCAAAAAAGTAGAGGACGTTTACGAAAAAGAAAATGCTGATCGCAATCGCTTATCCGGGCAGGTGTTAGAACTACAAAAACAAGCGCAAAAAATTGGTGAAGATGCCGTTAATCTGGCGCAAGCCTTAAAAGGCAATAACAAAACCCAGGGTAGTTGGGGTGAAGTCATTCTAGAGCGCTTGCTGGAAGAATCCGGTTTGCAAAAAGGTCGCGAATACGACACGCAGATGAGTTTCACCAGCGATGAAGGCTCGCGCCGCATGCCGGACGTGATCATTCATTTACCAGAACAAAAAGACATCATTATTGATTCCAAAGTATCTTTAATCGACTACGAAAAATTTTGCACCACAGAAGATGATCAGGAACGTAAATATCACTTAAATGCTCATGTGAATTCGCTGCGCGGGCACATTAAAGGTTTGAATATAAAAGACTACGAAAAGCTTGAAGGTGTTAAATCTCTGGATTTCGTATTTATTTTCATTCCTATTGAAGCTGCATTTATGCTGGCTCTCCAGCACGAACCCAATCTTTACCGTGAAGCCTACGACAAGCATATTATTTTGGTCAGCCCGACCACATTGCTTGCTACTTTACGCACGGTGGAAAATATCTGGCGTTACGAAAAACAAAACAAAAATGCAGAGCGTATCGCTAAAGAAGCAGGCGCCTTACATGATCAGTTCGTGTTGCTTTTGGATGCTATGGATAATATTCAAAACTATTTAAGCAAGTCGCAGGAGGCTTACAACACAGCGCGCAATCGTCTGCAAAGTGGTCGAGGAAATCTTGTGAAGCGCGTGGATGATTTGCGTCGCTTGGGTGCCAAAACCAAAAAACGCATTGATGGCAATCTGGTTGATCCAGATGATGAAATGGATGGAAATACTTTGCTGCTCGAAGCTGATGATAGTGAGGTTGCAAACACGGACTCCAATGAATGAGTTTTAACATCCGGCCAATGCTATCGAGCGATTTACGCACTGTAGAAGCGATTCAGGCAGAAGCTTACGCTGGTCATTTTTTAGAATCAGCGCATATTATTGCCCAACGATTTGATTCAAGCCCAACGACATCATGGGTAGCAGAGCGGGACGGGCAAGTGTGCGCTTATTTAGTGGCTTATTGGTCGAAGGTAGGAAAAATCAGCCCGCTCAATGCGCCATTCGCACCAATTGAAGAAATGCAGTGTTTATATTTACATGATCTGGCTTTATTAAAAATAGCGCAGGGGTTTGGATTGGCAAGGCTTTTAATTAATGCTGCGACTGATCACGCTTCAAATCAGTCTGCGTATGCAATCGCACTTCTATCTGTACAGAGCTCAAAGGCGTTTTGGCAGGGCTTGGGCTTCTCCGAATTTGCTCATTTGGAAGAATCCCAGCAGGAAAATTTGAATACTTATTTGACTGGAAATAATGCAGCATTTTATATGCTTAAGCATTTGTAAATTACTGGGTGCGAGTTTCAGGCCTGCTTTACTTAGCTCGCTTCCTTAGGGTAACCCCAACTTCCAAATGGTGTGTGTAGGGGAACTGATCAAATAAAGCGACATTTGTGATGTCATGGGTTTGCACGATAGTTTTCAGATTTTCGCGTAGCGTCGCCGGGTTGCATGAAATATACATAATATTATCGTAACGCTGGGTAATTGATGTTGTATGTGGGTCCATTCCTGAGCGCGGTGGATCTACAAAAATACTGGAGAATGTGTAGCTGTCTAAATCAATCCCTTCAAGACGATTAAAGCTTCGCACCTTATCCATTGCTTGCGAAAAGTCCTCACTAGATAAGCGTGCAATTGAAACATTATTAACTTGATTCAACTCCATATTATAAAGCGCTGATTTAACCGATGGTTTGGCTAATTCCGTAGCCAAAACGCGGTTAAAGTTTTGCGATAGAGGCAGGGTAAAATTTCCATTCCCGCAATAAAGCTCAATGAGGTCTCCACCCCAGTTCCGGCTTTTTTCAACAGCCCAGGTCAGCATTTTTTCACACACGCCTGCATTGGGCTGTGTAAAGCCTGATTCTATTTGTTGATAACGAAATTGTTTTCCACAAACGTTTAATTGTTCTATAACAAAATCTTGTTCAACAACAATCTTTTGACCTTTACTGCGGCCAATAATAAAAATATTTAATTTGGTTTGAATGTCACGCGCAGCGGAAATCCATTCATCGTCAAGCTTGCGGTGATAAATGAGAGAAATTAACGCTTGGCCACTCAGCGTGGTTAAGAAATCGATTTGAAAAAGTTTTGTGCGGAGGATTTCATTAGCATTAATTTCTGTCATCAGTTCCGTCATCAGTCGGTTCATTAATGCTGAACCTATGGGAAACTCACTAATGTCATAGGCTCGTTTGAACTCATCATCTGTAAACATGCAGTAGGTAGAAACAGGACCTTTATGCCAAATACGAAATTCAGCACGCATACGGAAATGCTTTTCAGCTGATTCAAAAATTACTGGCTCGGGAAACGAAAATTCGGCAAAGTCGTGTTTGAAGATAGCGATTTTTTCTGCGAGTTGCGCTTGATATTCTACTTGTGTGTACTGTCGTGAGTTCATAATCTACTTATGGAAAATGGATTTATATATTTAATGAAAATTGGCGTTCGCCAGCCATGGGTAATCGAATTTTGAAAACAGCACCTTTGCCATAATGGGAGCTGACGCTAATTTTACCTTTGTGATGTTCGGTAATAATAAAATAAGATACTGAAAGACCGAGCCCTGTACCTTTACCGACTTCTTTGGTGGTGAAAAAAGGTTCAAAAATATGGTCTTTAATGTTGTCCTTTATTCCCGGGCCATTGTCAGAAATCTCAATGACAACATCTGATTTTTTTACGTAGCCAGAAATTTCTACGCGTAGCTCTTCAGGATGTTTGTAGTCATCCGAGCTTAATGCCTGGTAGGCGTTGCGCAATAAGTTCAGGAATACTTGCTGCAGTTCAGCCGCAGATGCGAAGACACTGGGGAAATCAGCACTGAATTGGCTGACCACCTTAATATCTGCCATTTTGGTTTGCTCTGCAAAACCAGCGTTACGATTAAATTCAATAGCCTGTTCGATCAGCTTTGGAATATCTACCCAGCTCTTTTCATTATGGTTACTGTGTGAGAACTCCAACATATTGGTAACAATTCGCCCGGCGCGTTCGCCAGCTTCTCTAATATTTTCCAGAAATTGGGGGATTTCGCGCTCACTTAAATAGTGATTAAAGTTTGAAAAATCCAATTGGTGTTTGTGGGCGATTTCTTTATTGGAATCCAGTTCTGGCGAAGTCCGGCGAATGATATTTTGTACATTGTGCAGAATAATTCCCAAAGGATTATTAATTTCATGGGCAATGCCTGCAGCTAATTCTCCCAGGGAAGACATTTTCTCGTTTTGAATCATCATATTTTCGAGTTGGACGCGCTGGGTCACATCTTTTAATTGAATAACCGCACCCGAGGTCTGACCGCTGGAAACCTGGCCGCTAATTAAAGGGTAGATTCTTAAATCATAAAAGCGCGGCTCATCATTTTCTATTTGCTGGAGCTGGCGATTAATAAATGGTTGTTGATGCTTGATGATTTCTTCCAGCTGATCTTCTGAAATTGGCAAGTGAGGCAGGGCGGTGGTGATGTGCGTGCCTAGAGCTTTATCAAAAGACAACCCGGTTTTTTCGAAAGCTGCAATGTTCCAATAAGTCACTCTGCCATCGGCGGCAACCCCTACTAGAATATCGGGTACCGAATTAATCATGGTTTGCAAATGACGTTTGGTGTCTTGCAGCTGGGTGGCAATTATTTTGTGGCTCTGGATGGCATTTTCCAGTTCGGTGTTTTTCTGATACAAACTTTGCGTGCGATCCTGGATTTTTTGTTCCAGTTCTTTTTGGTGTAACTTTAATAAATTTTTTGCGGCTTTATTTTTAATCCTACTGCGCTGTAAACCCGCAATAAGTATGGTTTGAATAACTAATAAACCCGCAATGATGATTAGCAAACTGAGACTTGTCTCCACCTCTCTTCCTGCTGCAAAACATGGGTTGATTGCACAGGTGCAAGCGGCCATTAATACAGCTTTGGATGCGCGCGCTTTTAGTCTTGCTGGCGTGTAAGTCATTAGGGTTTGTTGCGTCCGGGAAGAGAGCGCTATTGTCGCACTGATGGCCTTGTAGCTAAAGTCCAAGCTGCATTTTTAAAATATGTTGGCTTTTTAATCAAATGCTTAGCGGAAAATAGGGCTGGCTGCTGCGGGGCTCTCTTGTAGCTAAAACGGTGGCAAAAAAAGTTTGACACACATCTAAAATTAGGTAGAATGCGCACCTCTCAGCAAGGGCGGTTAGCTCAGTTGGTAGAGCAATGCCCTTACAAGGCATGGGTCACAAGTTCGAGTCTTGTACCGCCCACCACTTAAATGTGGCCTAGTTGAGAATATGCGGACCGGTAGTTCAGCCGGTTAGAATGCCGGCCTGTCACGCCGGAGGTCGCGGGTTCGAGCCCCGTCCGGTCCGCCACTAATTCCTGAAAAAGCTGCCTTAAAGGCGGCTTTTTTGCTTTTCTGCCTTCAGTTTTGCTATCCCTTCTTCTTGCTCTCCCTTGTATTTGCCCCCGCCGTCCCAACTTCCTCTTAAAAGTCTCTATATCTCGGGATTGTATGTCACCAAATGTTTATTTTTTGGTCACTGATTTGTCATCTCGGGCTGATAGTTTTAGCTTCAGGAACAGATTCGGGAAAGGATTCCGATTTTTAACCGCATTTGAAATTCAACCAAACTTAAGAGAGAGATGTTTTATGCAAGATTACATTGAAGACCTATTGGACGATGTTGAAGAATTTGATGACGATATTGCTGATGATTATTCCGATATTTGATTCCCATCCTTACAGCGCCATCCTATATCCCTGCTTTATCTCCGCCTGATTATCCTTTTCAAATACCACAAGGCTGGCAAAACCAGTGCTTGTTGTTCTCTGTCATTAAAATGCCAATCCAGTCACGCTTGGTCTTCTGATCAATACCGCTACGAGAGTCGAATAGGCCGCAAATATAGTTTAAATCGCTAATTTTGCGGTGGGCATCAATTAGTTAGAAAACAAGCTGGCATATACTCAAGTCATTATCTGGCAACCACGGCTATTGGGCCCGTATAGATTTGGGATAAGGCTTATGACTCTAGAAAGTACAGACTCCGTTGAGGCGGTTGTCTTATTCAAAGGTGATGTAATTACCCGAGAGCTACTCTATCCAGAGTTTGAAGCCATTTTGGATGGCTTTGTTCCTGTCCCTGATTTCAAAGGTTCTTCCGCTAAAGCCGCTTATCTCGTCATCAATTCAAACTTGCAAATTACCGCCGCAGTTTTTTTTCTCCTGGATTTTGATGACCGTGGAATGATTGATCGTCGCTGGAATGTTCCGCTACAGCAACTAGCCGAGGTTTCCGGCAGAGGGCCAGATTTGGGAGCGGGACCAATTCGTTTGGCCTGCTATAGCCAATGCGCTATTGGATGGCATCAGAAAAAGCTTTGGGATCCGCAAATGGACCCGGCTACCTCCAGTTTCGCCCAGTTGAAAAAATGTGTTCAAAATAACCGCTTGGGTGTGATTTTTAGAAAGCCGGCGCAGGAGCGTTTAGCGGCTGTGCCTACGGCGGTTGCCCAGCCAGTGCACGAACAAAATAGCTTGGCTCTTCAGCAAAAAATACATGAACATTATGCGTTAGAGCTGCGCAATCAAACTGCGAGTCTTATCAAAGAGCAACGCTTGCGTATTGCGACCTTGCATTCAAAACAGCAAGAGACTATTCAAAAACTGCAGCACGAACACCAACAACGCTTGCAAGCCTATCAAGAAAAAATCAAAGAACTCAAAACACTTAATGTGGATTTGGAGTTGCGAAATCGCTCGCTGAAAGAAAGCTTTGATGTTCAAGCCAGTAAAGTCGAAGGCATGCGTGAATATTTCTCGCATAAATTAAAGGCCGCGCAAAACGACGAGAACAGCCAAATTCAGGCACTGCAAGAAAATTTCGCGGTAGAGCTTGCATTAAAGTTACAAACTGCCACCGCAGAGTTGCGCGAAATGCTGGATATGCGTGAAGTTGAACTGTTTTATCGCCACCAGAATGAAACGACCTTAAAAGAAGAAATTGTAAATATTAAACAGGAATACCAAGAGCTCCTAAATAACAGCGGCGAACAGGTGTTAACACGTTTGGATAAAGCTGGCGTTAATTTTGTGGTTTATCATCCGGGCGCAGGGCAGTTTACAATTCCTCTGGCAGACTTGAGCCAGTACATTGAAAATCCGACCGCCTATGTTGCCAAGAATTCCGGTGTTGGCGAAAAACTCTATTCGGTGTGGTTCGACCATTATCAAAATCCTTCATGCAAAGGCCTGGATGCAAATGGGCATGCATGCGGCAAACCACTGGTGCGAATTGGCTCACCCATAGAGTTCCATGAAGGTGAGAGCGACCGTTGTGAGCATCATCAATTGATTTCCTATAAACTGGTTTCTGAAAAGCGCTAAATGCTTTTGTTGCGCTGGGGGTCTTTGTTAAAAGATGCGCGCATTTACAAAGAAATGGTTGAATAGAATTGATATCTGAAGATGAGTTTTTAACCAGAATAGAAAAGGTGCCTTTACAGCGTTTGAATTGGGCGTTGGCAACGCAAAGAAGTGTTGAAATATGGGTAAGACGAGATGATCTTATCGATACTCACTTAAGCGGCAACAAGTTTTACAAGCTTTATTATAACTTGCGAGCAGCTAAAGCAGCTGGGTATAAGCAGCTATTGAGTTTCGGTGGCGCTTACTCAAATCATATATATGCTTTGGCCGCAGCTGCAAAAGCTTACGGTTTTCAGGCGGTGGGAGTTATTCGCGGAGAGCGACCCAAATACTTAAGCCCTACTTTGCAGGATGCAGAAGCTTGGGGGATGAAATTACATTTTGTTTCGCGCACTGATTATCGTGAGCGAAGTTCGCCAGAGCTGCGACAAAAACTGACGGATATTTACGGTGATTTCTTCGAAATCCCTGAAGGTGGTGCGAATGCTTATGGCGTTCAGGGCACCAAAGCGCTGGGCGTGGCGATACACCGACAAGTTAAATCTGACTATACTTCGGTGTGCTTGGCCAGCGGTACAGCAAATACTCTGGCGGGCGTTGCAGCAGGACTGCAGCGAGCTGGGGATTTGGCGCAAAAGGTTATAGGTTTTTCGGTGCTTAAAGACGCAGGAGATCGTGGCTTCCAAAGCTTGGGTGCGCAGGTCATTAATTATCAAAAAGCAATTAATGAATCCACCTCCAATTGGTGTTTGATCAATGGATTTCATGGTGGTGGATATGGAAAGAAACTCCCCACTAATATGCGCCAGTTTATGACAGGCTTTGAGTGTGAAACTGAATTGCAACTTGATCCGGTGTACACAGCAAAAATGTGTTGGGGCGTTGCGCAATTATTGGCTAAAGATTATTGGCAAAGCGGTAGTCGGTTGGTGTTGATTCATACCGGCGGGCTACAAGGTAGACGTGGTTTTGATTTATAAAACCACTAAAGTGTTTAAACGAATACTCTCTATTGCTGTACAGCGAAGGAATATTTTATGCAACCGCAAAAAAATATGATGCCCATGCGTGTTGAGTTTGATTTATCCTTAACTCGCACTCTGGTTCCGCTCAAAGACATGAGCGAGGCCCATCTATTGGAATTATTGAGTAATTCGGATTCAGATGTTATTTGCGCAGGGCAAACTATTTTTACTCGCGGTAGTTATGACGCCCACCATGTTTATCTTCTGCATGGCAACGTGAGTTTGGTTGATGAAAATAATGTAACCACGCTTATCAAAGGCCGTTCAACTTTGCTGCCAATTGCTCATCACCAACCGCGCTTGGTAACGGCCGTGGCAGAATCTGATTGCAGCATTCTACGGTTGGATAGTGATCGTTTGGACAAGCTTTTGGCCTGGAGTCAGGTTGCAGATTATTTGCAGCTCAACATTTCTCGCCAACGTGATTTGGATGAAGATATTGATTGGATGATGACTGTATTGAAATCCAACTTATTCTTTAAAGTTCCGCCGATTAATGTAGAAGAAATTTTCTCGCGGTTAACGCCACAAGTTGTTTATGCGGGCGACGTTGTTATTCGCCAGGGCGAGCTCGGTGACAAATGTTATTTTATTAAGGAAGGTGAAGCTGAGGTTTGGCGGCACAATGAATCCGGTCGCCAACATCTTGCGAGCATTGGTGTAGGTCGCTGTTTTGGTGAAGACGCTTTGGTGAATGAAGCAGCTCGTAATGCGTCAGTAATTATGGCAACCGATGGTGTGCTAATGAGCTTGAACAAACAAGATTTCTTTCGTTTGTTGAAAGAGCCACAAGTTGCTTCTGTGACTTTGGAGTCATATGAGGAGCGAATCTCCGCAGGGGCCGTTGCAGTTGATGTTCGCAGCGAAGAAGAATACTCAGAGTTACATTTAAATTCTGCTGTAAATGTCCCTTTGAATTTGTTGGGCATTAAATCTCGTATGCTGGATAAAAATCGGCCTTATATTTTTTACTGTAATACAGGGCGCAGAAGCCGTGCCGCAGCACATTTATTAACGCAGCAAGGCTTTCAGGCATTTGCGTTGGATGATTGTGTTAATTTATTTGCGCAATCGCGTTGGCAAACATTATTGGATGATTCTGCAGATTTCCTGCTGCGCGATGGCATTGCTCAAAAGGGCGTGTAATTTATAAATTGCACAGCTTTAATCTAAGGTGCGAAATTTTAGGAACGTAGTTTAGAATTAAAAAAGGCCGCATTGCGGCCTTTTTGTTTGCGAGTATTTATTCAACTCTGTCTCCGTAGCGCATTTCTCGCAGCCTGCCTTGTGAAAAATATAAATTGGTCCAAAACTGGCCTTTGCCGGGATTGTACGTCCACACGTCGATATTTTCACAGCGCTCTATAAGGTCGTAATTTCCATTTGATTGTTTGATTTTGATTGGCGTTCGTTCGCAGTAACTATCTTTCAGAACAGGTTCGCCACATTTGCGATACACATCCACCTTGGCGTCGCCTACTTCCACAATGTCGCCATTACAGCGTAATGACTCAGCCTTGACTACATGACTCAAGAGCAGGGCAAAACATACTGCAAATCCACTGATCACTTTCATATTGCATCCTTAAATTTGGGCTTGTAGTTAGTCATAACTTTAAATCGGATTTCGGAAGCGATTAGCCAGGAATTTCCTCCTAAAGAAATTTCTGGCTATGCCGCTAACTTAGTAGGCAGGTAGTTTTACCCTAATAACCTTAATGTTCACTGAAGAGAGAAGTCTTATGAACGCATACCAGGCGGCGCAACACTATTCATCCGTTAAAAACCAAGGCAGCGTTCTGGATGCATCTCCCCACAGGCTTATACAAATGTTGTTTGAGGGTGCGCTTGAGCGTATCGCCCAGGCAAAAGGTGCAATGTTGCAAAACCAGGTTGCGCGCAAAGGTGAATTGATTAGTAAAGCCATCAATATAGTTGGTGGTTTGCAGGGAAGCCTCAACGACAAAGAAGGTGGCGAGCTGGCCGCTAATCTTGAGGGGCTTTACGATTATATAGTTCGTCGGTTAATCAAGGCTAATTTGAGTAATGACCCGGAGATTTTGGATGAATGTGGCCGTCTCTTGGGTGAATTAAAGTCTGGTTGGGATGCCATTGCTCCCGAGGTGTCTTGATATGCGACTTCAACTGGTCGAACCAATTGATTACGCGGGGCAGGCGGGCGTTATGCAAGTTCGCAGCCTGCAACATGCCTTAAATGTTGCTTTAGAGGCTGAGGATTGGGAAAAGGTACGCCGTTTGGACCAGAGTTGCGCGGTTGTGATTGATAAGGTTATCTTCGCAAATGAAGGGGACACCAAAGCGATTGCCGAAGCTTTAAATGAGCTAAAAGGTGTATACGCAAGTCTCATTGTCCAATGTAAACGTGAAGTTGCTTTAATGGCGCATTGATTTAGTGCTAGGCTTAGCGGTATAACTAACAGCTTAGCCAGTAAAGGAGCGCCACATTGTCTAATTACAATTCGCAAGAAGCCCTTAAACAATACCGTCAACTGGGGCTGGAAACGCAAATCAACAACGCCAGTCCACATCGTTTGATCCAGCTTTTGATGGAGGGTGCACTTGAGCGTTTAAATGGCGCTAAAGCCGCTATAGATCGCGGCGATACAGCCACTAAAGGCGCGTTGATTGGCAAGGCAATGGGTATTATCTCTGGTTTACGAGCATCCCTCGACATGAGTGTTGAGGGTACTGAATTGCCGGAGCGCCTGGATAACCTTTACGATTATATGGGGCGCCGTTTGTTAGAAGCGTCTGCGTTTAATAAAGCAGAAATAGTTAGCGAAGTTATCGAATTATTGAAAACCATCAAGTCCGGTTGGGATGGAATAGAACCACAAGCTGCACCTTGATAAGCCTTTCTTTCTGCACGCCCTAAGCACTTACTTTGGTAGGTGTTTAGCCTTCTTCTCGTACAATTCAGTCAAAAAATCAGCGCTTTTTAAGCCGACCGCAAAAATCTTTTATTTATTCCTGCCATTAATTTGACTCGCTTCGTATCCTCGTCTAAACCTAAGCATTAATAGTCATATCTCCGACATTCATCGGATTAAAATCTAGCCTATCTGCATATTTACAAGGGTCATAAGACATGTGGCGTAACAACAAAGTCTTAGTCATTGATGACAGTGAATCGCGCCGGCACGATTTAAAAGTGTTATTAGAGTTTCTAAGTGAAACTACCTTAACGGCAGGTTCAAAAACCTGGCAGGAACTCGTACAAAATGAAAATAAAGGAGAAGATTACATCGCCGTTTTTGTAGGTGATTTCTTCCAATCAAAGCAAAGTTTTGAGCAGCTGCTTAAAAGTATTCGAGACTGGAATGATGAGTTGGCGGTAGTCTTAACGGGAGAAAATATTCCCAGTGAAGACGGCCTGGAAGACTCTCTGCGCCACATGATAATTGCCTCTCTCAGTATTCCCCCCACTTACAATAAACTTGTAGATACATTACATAGGGCTCAGCTTTATCGCGAAGCTCAATCCAGTAGTAAACGCCAGCCAACACGCCGCCCGGTGCATTTGTTCCGCAGCTTGGTGGGAACCAGTCGCGAAATCCAAAATGTCCGTGAGATGATGGCGCAGGTTGCGGAAAAAGATGTTTCTGTTTTGATTACGGGCGAGTCAGGTACGGGGAAAGAAGTTGTAGCGCGCAATCTTCATTACAATTCGCCACGCCGTGATAAACCTTTTGTTCCTGTAAATTGCGGCGCGATTCCAGCGGAATTACTTGAAAGCGAATTGTTTGGTCATGAGAAGGGCGCGTTTACCGGTGCAATTAATTCTCGCGCAGGTCGATTTGAGTTGGCGGAAGGTGGCACTTTATTTCTGGATGAAATTGGTGATATGCCCCTTAACATGCAAGTAAAAATTTTGCGTGTGTTACAAGAGCGCTGTTACGAACGTGTAGGAAGTAATAAAACTCAAGCTGTTGATGTTCGCATTATTGCGGCGACTCATCGCAACCTTGACGGCATGATTACTGATAACACCTTTCGTGAAGATTTGTTTTATCGCCTGAATGTTTTCCCCATTGAATTACCTTCATTAAAAGAACGCTCAGAAGATATTCCGTTGCTAATTAATGAATTGGTTACTCGCATGGAAAATGAGCAGCGCGGTTCAATTCGTTTTAATTCGGCAGCAATTATGTCTTTGTGTCAGCATGAATGGAGCGGTAATGTCCGCGAGCTTGCGAATTTGGTTGAGCGTATGGCAATTATCCATCCATATGGTGTAATTGGTGTGCAAGATTTGCCAGCAAAATATCGCCATGTAGATGTAAGTGCGGAAGATTTTGCTCCCGTTACCCAATCTGTTGGCCAGGCTAACACGGGTTACGTAAATATGAATGACAATCCTTTGTTGCCCGACCAAGGCATAGATTTGCGGGAATACATTACCAATTTAGAAATGAGTTTAATCCAGCAAGCCTTAAATGATTGCGGTGGTGTAGTTGCACGTGCTGCAGATAAATTATGTATTCGCCGTACCACACTCGTTGAAAAAATGCGTAAATACGAATTACAACGTTAGGCAACGATTGATTGTGAGCCATAAAAAAACCGCTAAGTTATAGCGGTTTTTTTATGGGCATAGAATTAACCGATTTTGACTACAGGTTTTTTCGGTTTACTTCTGCGTGTGGCACCTTGCGGTTTTTTTGCAGAAGGATTGTTGCCGCCGCTTGATTTTCCACCATTCCCGGCAGTTTTAGGTTTTGGTTTTGCGCCCAATGTTGGTCTGCGCGAACCACCATTATTACTGCCGCCATTTCCACCGCCATTGTTGCGACCAATGGTCATGCTGCGGCCTAACACTATGGGTTCAGGTTTAATACTTGGATCGGGTTCAAATCCTTCTATCACTTCTTTTGGAATGTCGCGCTTAATTAATTTTTCAATGTCACGCAGAAATTTATCTTCATCAACGCATACTAAAGAAACTGCAACGCCTTCGCTTTCTGCACGGCCTGTACGGCCAATACGGTGTACATAATCTTCTGGCACGTTTGGCAGCTCGTAATTTACAACGTGGGGTAACTGATCAATATCAATACCACGTGCAGCAATATCTGTAGCGACTAATGCGCGAATAGCACCTTTCTTAAAGTCGTCCAAAGCTTTGGTGCGTGCGCCCTGGCTTTTGTTACCATGAATCGCAGCGGCACTAATGCCATCGGTAGATAACTGTTCAGTTAATTTATTCGCACCATGTTTAGTGCGCGTAAAAATTAATACTTGCTGCCAGTCGCCTTGTTTAATTAAATGCGTTAGTAATTCGCGCTTGCGATTACGATCAACGGGATGCACAGTTTGCTCAATGCGTTCGCTTGCAGTATTGCGACGCGCAACTTCAATCAAGGTGGGTTTATTTAATAATTTATCCGCAAGATCTTTAATTTCGTTTGAGAAGGTTGCAGAAAATAATAAATTTTGGCGTTGCTTTGGCAGTAAAGCTAAAACACGTTTGATGTCGTGAATAAAGCCCATGTCTAGCATGCGGTCGGCTTCGTCGAGTACCAAGACTTCAACTTCTTTTAATACCACGGCATTTTGTTGAACCAAATCCAGCAAGCGGCCAGGAGTCGCTACCAAAATATCCACGCCGCCGCGTAGCTTCATCATTTGTGGGTTAGCGCTTACACCACCGAATACAACGGTTGAGCGAAGTGGTAAATATTTTCCGTAAGTGCGCACGCTTTCAAATACTTGTGCGGCAAGTTCGCGGGTTGGAGTAAGAATAAGTGCGCGTACCGGACGACGGCCAGTAACCACTTTAGGATTAGCGCTGAGTTTTTGTAACAAGGGCAGGGTGAATCCTGCGGTTTTACCGGTGCCGGTTTGAGCGCCTGCGAGTATATCGCCGCCTTTGAGAACGGCTGGAATCGCTTGGGTTTGAATGGGTGTTGGCGTGCTATAGCCTTCTTCGGCAATAGCACGAAGAATATCGGCGTTTAAGCCGAGGGAAGCAAATGACATAGTGTTTTCCTGTAGCTCGGCCTCCCGCATTGGGGATAGGTCTGGCGAGCAAGAGATTCCAGTTGGCGTGGCCATTAACCAGAAGAGAGAGGCGACGCTGACCTAGGAGCGTCGGGACGCGCATAGTACAGACATTGACTGCGTATAGCTAGCAGTCAATTCCGTGGGGTGCCGTGATTAACCTAGGTAGGCTTTTGCGATAGTCGCAAAGGCAAGTAAAAGAAATAATACGAAGGCACATCTATGGGCGAGCTTAAGGGGAATGCGTTGCATCAGCCACTTGCCCGCGAAAATGACGGGAACATTGGCAATCAACATACCGAAGGTTGTTCCTGCAATCACCCAGGCAACCTGCGTTTGGTATTGTGCGGCGAGTATCACCGTGGCTATTTGGGTTTTGTCACCAATTTCGGCAAGGAAAAACAACACGCAAGTGGCGACTAAAGGACCATATTGGCTGAATTTGCTCAGGTCATCGTCTTCTTTATCAGGCACCAACAACCAAATCGCCACTGCCACAAAGCTGGCGCTGATGATCCAGGGGATTAACTCTGCGGGTATTTTGTCGCCCAGCCATGCGCCAACCCAAGCGGATAAAGCATGATTCAAAAGAGTAGAGAGCAGCACTCCAAAGCTAATAACGTAAGGTCTGCCATATTTGGTAACCAGAAAGAGTGCAAGGAGCTGGGTTTTATCGCCTATTTCGGCAATGGCAACTGCGAGGGTAGAGCTAAGGAAGGCTTCCATCATAAGATCCGGGCGGGAATTTTAACCAGAGACATAGCAACCGTCCCGCCTATGGCGGTAGCTATGTCTCAGGTCTCATCAATCCAACGTAATTCGTTGGACGCCTTTACCATGCTATATGAGCAAGTTTGTTGATAAAGGCACCGGTTTTACACCGGTAGATTACTCCCCCGAGAGAAGTGCGCGCATTCTACTGCGGGCGCCTCGTTTACTCAACATCTGTCACTTCAATATGACCTCAGTGGGTTAACGTACAGAGATCTAAAACCAGTTTCCTTATGGTTATAAATAAGTAAATTCAGATTTTTTATACGTAATGGAGTAAATGAAAATGTCCCAGGTTACTGAAGGTGCGATAAAAGATTTGCGGTCAAAAATTTCATCCATACGTTTTGGCATGCTCACCACGCTTAACGATGACGAGAGTTTATCCAGTCGTCCCATGACGCAACAGAGTCTTGAGGATAGTGGCATCTTATGGTTTTTCATATCTGATACTTCACAGCTTGCAGCTGATATTAATCGTCATCCAAAAATTAATGTTACCTTCGCAAATCCTTCAGACAGTATTTACGTCGCTATTTCCGGGCATGCAGAAATAATAAAATTTAAAGAGAAAGCCGCAGAACTTTGGAACCCTGCTGTAGCTGTTTGGTTTCCGGAAGGTTTAGATGATCCCCATCTCTCGCTAATTAAACTTTCAATTTATAACGCTGAATATTGGGATTCACATACCAATAAAATGCTGAAAATATTTTCTATTGCGAAAGCTGCTTTTGTTGGTGAGCCTCCTGCAGATATTGGTGAACATCAAAAAATTAATTTTAAGTAATTCGGCTTTGAGCCCAAGTGAGCTTGGAGAAAAAAATGTCAGAAATAACTCAAAATGCAATTTTTGCTAGAGAAGTACAACGCAGGGTGGATGATTTAATTGCCTGGATTGTTGAAAATTCTCCCGACAAAGAACATCAGCTATCTATTAGTAATTTTCGGGATGTACGCCAGACTTTATTTGGCCTAGCCACCAACGGCTCTAACGTCTTGCAACACATTGAACCAGAACCTGAGCAGGGCGGAGCACAATATATAAACGATAATCCCGCTCCTTGGCCCTAAGTTGTCTTCACATTGATTTGAGATAATTAAGGAGCTATATGTTTTCTAAGTCAGTGCGGCATCACAAATTACTAACAGTAATCGGCGTTTTCATTTCAGTTCTTCTTATTGCTGTTTTGGTTTTAATATTATTTTCTGAACCGATTATTAAATCTTTGGTTCAAGGAAAAGGCAGCGAAAAATTAGGGCGGCAGTTAGTCATTGAAGGGGCATTCGACATTGATTGGCATTGGGGTTATACCCAAGTCAAAGCAGAAAAAATTCGCCTGTCAAATGCACCGGGTTATCCCGAAAAAAATATGATGACGATTGAGGGGCTCTACTTTAGTTTCAAAACCTTAAACATATTAAAAGGTTCGCTTGAATTTGGCGATGTAGTTTTCAACAAGCCTTTCCTTGTTCTCGATAGAAAAACAGCTACTGAGTATAACTGGAATTTTCCTGTCTTCTCTGATGCGAAGGTTTTGGATGAAACTGTGCTTCCAGATAATCGTTACGAATTTCCGGCGTTTCAAACCCTGGAGTTAAAAGCTGGCCAATTCATTTACCGCGACGCTGTTAAAGGCATGAATCTTGATTTAAAGCTTGATTCTGTTAACGGACAAGATGATAAAGAAAACGACAAGAACAAACGTGATTCGAAACAGCTAGCTGCTGACAAGGCGTTCAGAATTGCGGGTTCTGGTTCTATGCAAAAACAAAAGTTTTTAGTTGAAGCCTCCGGTGGTTCTCTGGACAGCTTGCGAGACTCTAGCAAAGACTATCCCCTTAAATTGCAAATCACTATGGGCGCTACAAAAGTTTTAGTTGATGGGGCTTTCAAAGACCCCGTAAAACTTGCAGGTGTTAATGCTTCCCTTGATATTCGCGGCAGCAATATGGCGGATTTGTTTTACTTAACCGCAATTCCTTTGCCTATTACTCCTCCATATGTATTAGAAGGGCGTCTGACAAAATCAGGAAATGTGTGGGCTTATGAAGGTTTTAAAGGCAAGGTTGGCGGTAGCGATTTGGCGGGTAACCTGTCTTATGATTTGGGAAGTAAGCGAGGTTTTTTAAAAGCTAATTTAGCTTCCAACCTAATGGACAGTAAAGATTTGGGCGGCTTCATAGGTTTAAGTCCGTCAGGGGAAAATGCAACACCAGAACAAAAAAAGGCAGCAGCAGAAAAAAAAGCAAGCCCAAAGCTTATTCCAGATGTTCCTTTAAAGCTTGAACGTCTGCGCGGTACGGATCTCGATGTAACCTTGAAAGCCGAAAAAATTGTTGCACCAGGAATACCTTTTAAAGGAATGGAAGTTCGTTTTTATTTAAAAAATGGATTATTAGATTTGGATCCTTTTAAAGTTGTGTTAGCAGATGGAACAGTCGATGGGAAAATTGAAATTGATGCAAACAAAGATGTTCCTCCGATGAAAATGAATTTGGGTTTGCATAAATTGAGTTTGGGGCAATTTTTTGCTAACACACGGTTTGCCAAAACCACAGAAGGTGTTTTCGGTGGAAAACTCAATTTAGCCGGAACGGGATCATCTTTAGCCGATGTGCTAGCTACGAGTAATGGTGAGTTCACAATCATAATGTCGGGCGGAAAAATCAGTCAGCTGTTAATTGAAGCTTCTGATTTGGATATCGCACAGGCCTTGCCACTATTTTTAGGGAAAGATAACTCAACAAGAATTCGCTGCGGTGTGACCGACTTTGATGTAAAAGACGGATTGCTCACGTCCAAAGTAGTCGTCCTTGATACCAATGATTCGCTGCTAACGGGCAAGGTCAGTATCAATATGAAAAAAGAAACAATTAGTGCGCGTTTAGACGCAAAGCCTAAAGATTCGAGTATTTTTTCTGCACAAATTCCAATTACCTTATCAGGCCAGCTCAAGTCACCAGCGGTAGGCTTGGATGGTAAAAAAGTAGGCTCAAAAGGAACAGCTGCCGCAATTTTAAGCGGTATTCTTGCGCCCTTTGCCGCGATCTTACCTTTTATAGAAATTGGCGATGCCGAAAATGCAGATTGCAGAGCGCTGATAACAAATGCGCGTAGGTAATATTATTTTTTATCGCGCCTGTCACCTGTAACGCGGGCAGGATTGCCCGCGACAATTTTGAATGCTTCAATATCTTTAGTAACTTGACTGCCCATACCAACCACCGCACGTTCATGTATGCTAACCCCATCTACCACGCCCACATTTGCACCCAACCAAACATCCTCCCCAATATAAATTCCGTGCGAGCGCGTGGGTTGTTCGCTAATTAATCTGTCTGCTGCCATGCCATGATTAAACGCGTATAATTGACAATAGGCCGCCACGCGAACGTTATTAGCAATGTGGATGCCTTTGGTTCCGCCATCCATAGTAACGTGATGATTGATGGAAACATTTTTACCTAGCGTAACTGGGCCATGAATTACTGCATCAGCCGCGATGTATGAGTCGTCACCGATAATGATAGGGCGACCGGGCTCAGCGAAGAGCTTTGCTTCCGGAGCTATAAAACAGTTGTTGCCGATTTTAATCGTTTCCATCATCTGGAAATAAGCTTGCACCTCCCGTTGCCATTCAATTGCCCAAGCCTTATGCGTTGGTTTTAGTTCAGCGTAAAGCCAGGGCATATAGCTTAACCGCAACTTGTGTTGAGTGCGGTAAAATTCCAGTGGTGGTTTGGAGAGATTGCTTTCGATGTCATTCATGGTTAATAGGCGCAAAAAAATATTTTCTGCATTATAAATTTATATGTAGAAAAAATGTGAGGATATTTCCGGAGCTGGACCATGATGAGTTTGGGATAGGGTATCCGCAGGTTGCAATGGTTAGGTAAATCCTTGATCTTCACAGTCAGGATTTAAGGAGCGTTTACATGAACGCTCTTGGGGGTTACCCGTTACTGTGCAACACTGCGGACACTTGTGTTAATTATAGTTAGCCGAGTTTTGTTGGCGAGTACCGGCTTAGTTTTTTATGCCGCAATAAAGTCACTGGATAGACGAATTATTTATGAATGAGTTTTACGAGCTGGTAGAAAATAACGAACATTTTTTGGTTGTTTATAAAAAACCTAATACTAGCTTTCATAGCGAAGATGGTGAGCGCGGCTTATTCGAGACGGTAAAGCAAACCCAAGGTTTGTCAGAGCTTTATCCGGTCCATCGTTTAGATAAAATCACTTCAGGTTTGTTGGTAATGGCGAAAACAGCCGATGCAAATCAGGAATTGGTTGATCAATTCAAGAACCGACAGATTGAAAAATATTACATAGCGATTAGCAAGAAAAAACCTAAAAAGAAACAAGGCCTTATAAAAGGCGATATGGGGTCGGCGAGGCGCGGAGCCTGGAAGCTTTTGCCTACCTTTGAGAATCCTGCCGTAACGCAATTTTTTAGTGCCTCCATAGGTAACGGCATGCGGCTTTTTATGGTCAAGCCACATACAGGTAAAACACATCAAATTCGTGTCGCTCTTAAAAGCATTGGCTCACCCATATTGGGCGATGCTCTATATGCTGACGCTGCAGATTGCGAAGGAGTTGATCGAGTCTATTTACATGCTTTCAGTCTTGCTTTTTCCCTGGGTGGGCAAGATTACCGCTTTACTGAAGCGCCGCGTGAAGGTGAAATTTTTGCAACCCCTGAATTTGTCATAGCTATGAATTCATTCCAATCTCCCTGGCTTTTACATTGGCCCCGCATCTAATAAGCATAAAGCTTAAAAAAAGCAAAAAAATATAAACACTTTTTTTCTCGTCCTAAACAATTCCACTGGCATGAAAGTTGAAGTTAATACATTTGTATTTACTTCCAGCTATTTCTGCGTTTGCGCGCACCAAAAGGCTGCAGTTGAATCGGTAGTGCGAACCAAAGAAGTGCTTGCGATTTTTTTTTGAGTTCCGAAATAAGTCACTTTTTTAATTATGGGTGGCTTAGCGAAATCTCGTTGTGCATTTTATTTTAATAAATTCAATGGGTGTTGTTTAGCCGTGTCCTGAATAGAGAGGCAATATGTGGATAAGTATTAAACAAGCTTTATTGATATTTGGCTTGGGGCGAACGCTCGTAGTTTTAGCATTATTAAGTTGTAGTTTATTTTTATTAGAACTAACAGCCTTTTCTAAAAATCTGATCTGGGCAAATTACACGTTCCTCATATTTCTTGGTGGATGCACCTTAATATCCTTGCTGGATGATGTTCGCGGGCTCCACCTGTATTTGATGTATTTAGGCGATAAAAAAAATCTGGAATGGAACAGCTATGTCAATGGCTTTTTGTCGCCCTTGCGTGAACCGCTGCATGAAATTTTGAAACCTTATCGCCGCACTTTAGATGCAAATCGTGATGCATTAAAAGAGATGGCATTTTCCTCCGCTGAGCTCGCTGCCAACGCTCGCCAATATTCAGAGAGTGCTGCAAATCAATCGGCAGCCACTACTTCGAGCGCTGCCGCTATTACAGAAATGAGTTATTGCTTGGATGATATAGCACAACGTATAACATCAACCCGTGATCGTGCTACAGAGGCTTTGCAACTCACCGAAAAAGGTAGCGCTGCATTGCGCGATGCCAATAGCGAAGTAGCGCAAGTTGCCGAGCTGGCGAAAGATACCGAACGACGTATAACGACGCTGGATGAGTTAATGCGGTCAGTTACTAGCATGTCACGAATCATTGGCGAAATTGCAGAACAAACTAATTTGCTTGCATTAAACGCTGCAATTGAAGCTGCGCGGGCCGGTGAATATGGGCGCGGTTTTGCGGTTGTAGCCGACGAAGTGCGTGGTTTAGCTATGCGCAGCCAGGGTTCTGCAACAGAAATATCAACCAGCATTGCAAAAGTGCAGGCAAATATGCAGCAAGTTCTTTTCAGTATGACCTCTGTGCTTGATAAAACGGTTTACTGCCAAAGCAGCGTTCAAAATGCAGATTCTTCACTAAAAGAAATTTCTGCCCGGACTAATGAAGTATTTTTATTGGTAGATGCAATAGCAGTGGCGGCTTCGCAACAAAGTGTGGCGGTAAGGGAGATTTCCGGTCACGTTGAGACTGTGGCTAATCATGCTCATGACAATAGCCAGCGCGCAGGGCAGGCTGCTGAAATTGCGGAGCATTTACATCGCTTAACTCGCCAAGCGGAGCTATAAAATGAGTTTACCTTTTTCATTTATTTTTATCTTTATAGTAGTGCCGTGCATAGCCTTATTCACTGCTATTTATGGTGTAGTTAAACGCAAAAAAATGGAAGAAGCTTTATTTAGAAGCGGCATTAGCTATTTAAAACGTTTACGTAGCCTGTTGATGTACATTCAACAGCACCGCGGCTTAACCAATAGCTTTCTCAGCGGTAACTTTTCAGTGGTTGAGGATATACAAAAGGTTGAAGTTTTAACCGCGCGCGAAATTTCTGAAATATCAACGATAAATGGTTGGATTAAAGAAAATCCAAAATGGGATAGCATTATCGATCACTGGCAAAGAATTCATGCACATTATCAAACAGTTGAAGCTGAGGTTAATTTAAAACAACACAATACCTTGATTGCCAATTTACTTTACCTGATTGATGATCTGGCTTATGCCCATCATTTAGGGAAGCTTGGGCTTATTGATGCAACAGAGACTGACTGGCGAAATCTGTTATTTATTGCGGAGTATGTTGGGCAGGCGCGTGCTTTGGGAATGGGCGTAGTTAGTAAAGGATTTTGTACCAGTGTATTGCGGATTCAGTTAAATCATTTGGTGGTAAAAATTGAATCCAATATAAATCCGTCCTGGTCTGAAAAAATACAAAAAGATTTTCGCAATTTTTTAAATGTTATTGAAGGGCAAGTGATTGTGGATACACCCACCATTTCTCCCGTTGAATACTTCAAGTTAGCGACAGGCTGCATTGAACATGTGTTGGTTGAATTTGATAGGCAAGTGGAAAAAATCCAATTTCATCGCACTTAATCATGCGCTATCCGTGCGGCTTGTATTAGTTAATCACTTTAACTTCAGTTATCGCAAAAAACATATTTACGTTGCGAGCAGATGAGAATGCGCGATAACAGCCCATGGCATTCAAGTGTTTTACCGCCATGGCTGCCAATTCCCAAGCGAGATACTCATCGGCTTCAACGGGTTCTTTTTCGCCAAAAATCACCAAATCGGTTATTTCTTCCAATTCTTTTATGCGAATTGAATCCGCTTTAAGTGCAGGGTTAATGGAATCGTAAGCCCAGGCCCATTTCCAGGTTCCGGCGGCAGGAGAGTAACTTCCTATGTCGATAATGTCTGCCTCAATAACAAGTTGATCATCCTGATTAAAAAATTGTAACTTGGCTTTGTCATTTTCAAACATCCAACGTTTGTGGCTACCGAATCCATAAGCAGATGTTAAGTGGGCTTGTTTCTCTTTTAGCTCGGCACTTGCATTGGTCAAAAAAAGTTCAAATTCTTCGTCTTTCATAATCTGTCCGTTCATCGGGTGCTAATAGGCGCGACTATATAGATTTAACTAATGTTTTCATACCGAAAATGCCAAATATTGCCGTTTTTTAAGAGCTATAATAAGGCAGACTTCACAGGGCTTGGCGCCTTAAACCTGTGGTTTTTGGCTTCGCGATTTAATCACTAAGAGGATCTATTTATGGCCGTAAAAACATTAAGTAAAGCAATTGTCATGAGCTTGAGCGTGGTGATGGTATTAGAGCTGACTGCCTGCGGAACTGTGTTTTATCCTGAGCGTAAAGGTACCAAGTCCGGTTCAATTGATCCCATAGTTGCTGTGGCAGATGCTGTGGGGCTATTGTTTTTCTTCATTCCCGGGATTATCGCGTTTGCGGTGGACTTCAGTAACGGCACAATTTATTTGCCTCACGGTAAACACAGCAGCTTGACGCCAGAAGAATTAAAGTCAGTGTCGCCGAATGGAAAAGTGGATAAGAAAGCCTTAAGTGAATTGGTTAGCAAAAAGGTGGGCTTAGCAGTCAATCTAAACTCAGCTGATCTCCAGGTAAAAGCGTTCAGCTCTGAAGCATCATTATTAACTTATTTGAATGCTAATGGTTTAACTCTGGCAAGTTTGTAAGTTGAAAAAAACGGCGCTTGTTAGCGCCGTTTTTTTAATTGTTGTAAAGTGGTTTTAATCCTTCAGACTTTTGCTTCAGATTTTTTTCCTTCCGGCATTCATTTAATAGTTGTAACAATTCGTTAGGTTCCCAAGCATCATCAGGATGGTTGCTGTAAAGTAATTCATCCAGTTTTTTTAACGCTTGTGTCAAGGCGGGTTTAGCCCCCAATTTTGCTACATCATCCAGGGAATGAATTGATTCTTTGGGCCATTGAAATTTTGCCCAACTCAACAAGCCTTTACGTAAACCGGGAGCATCCCTGTTGCTGGCTGCGTGCTTGAGTAGATCCCAAATATGTTTTTCTTTTTCCGAGAGCTGCGTGTTAGCTTCGCTTTGTTCGTTGATCAAAGCCTTTATTCGTTTACGTAAGCTAAGGACATATACCAAAAGTCCCAAAGATAAAAGTGCAAGGAAAATAGAGAGCCCCAACAGCCATGATGGAGTTTGAGTGACGACTTCTTTAGGGGTTACAAGTGCGTTCTTATCTGTTGTGTTTAATGTAGTAGCTGTTGGCTCTTGTGATGATTGAACTGCTGAGCTGCCAAGAACGTTCAAGATTTTTGCCGGTAATGTTGCAGAGCGCATAGTCTGGTTTTTACTATCCCACCAATCTACTCTTACTTCTGGCAAGATAAATTCCCCGCCGCGGTTGGGAACAATAGCCACTGTTTCAATCCGTGTGCCTTGAATCCCTTTGTCGGTTTTAGCTTCACTGTTTTGCGGTTGATCTGGATAAAACGTCAAGCCATCCACATTACTCGCGGGTAGCGGTGCAATTTGGCCGCCTGTTAAACCATCTGCAGAAATAGTGATAGTGCGTGTAACGGGTTCACCCATTTTTAAATGATCAAGGCTGGCACTCCAGGTTTCGTGAAGTGTCAGATTATTTGCTGGCTGCCAGGATGTTCCCTGAGCAATCGGCGGCACAGCTTTCACTGTAATATTTTTTTCTTCAGTGGGTAGACGCAAAATATTTGCACGATTGCGCCCAAAGGGATCGCTCCATAAATCTCTCTGGGTATTTGGCATGACTGAATAAATAACGCTGGGAATTATTAATTGCCCGCTATTTTGTGGAAATACAGCGTAATCGCTTTCAACAATTAAATGCTGCTTGCCATTAATATTTGCCACATATTGTTTAGGCTTATCTGACAAGGGGACAACCACGGCATCTTTAATTTCCAATGGTTGCATTTCTGCGCGACTTAAATCGACTTGTGAAATTAATTTTATTTTTACCAAGAGCTGTTCCTGAACGTAGATATCAGTTTTATCAATCTCTACTGATACCCGTACATCCTCGTCGCCGGTTGATTGCGATTGGCTTTGCTTGGTCACTCTAACTTCGATTGCATCGCTAATTGCACCATCGACATTAAAGGAGGGAATTAGCAATGTTCCAACTCGTTTTGGTGCGAGAGTTAACTGCCATACTTTTTTGAATTCAGAGCCCGCATTGGAGATGGATGCGAATTGGCTGACATTGTTGGATAGGATTTCAAAATCATTCTTAAGGCTTGCGATATCCGGTTGACCATTCGACTTGGCGTCAGCCGAAATCGTCAGCGTGAATGTTTCTTGAATACCAATAGTATCGCGATCAACGCTAGCGACTAATTGAGCGGCATTTGCAATGCTTGATACAAAAAAAGTGAGTATCAGCAAGCTGCGCCAAAAGAAAAGATATTTAAATGCTCGTGTAATCATAATCTTTACAGCCATATATTGACAAAGTTATCTATAAACGTTGATCAGCATTATTTTCTGGCGATTGTAACTCACCGTTTCGCTGCTTTTGGCGATTTAAATCATATTGGTACCTGAATTTGTTTCGCAATAATCCACCCGGATCATCAGGTACGCGACGCAACCATTGTTCAAGAGCTTGTTTTTGTTCCTCGGTTAAATTGCTCTGATCAATGCTAGCCTGCGGCTGCGCAGCTTGCGCCGAAGAACCGGCAGATGAAGCTTGAGCCGTTGATTGCTGTTGTGCACCAGCACTTGAGGATTGCCCGTTTTTTTCCTGATTACTGGCGGCGCTACTTGCAGCTTGCGATGAATGTTGGTCAGTTTGTTTTTGCTGATCACTGTTACCGCTTGAGCTTTGGCTATTTTGTTGTTGATCGTCTTTTTGTTTGTCGTTTTGCTGTTGATCTTTGTGTTCTTGATCTTGTTTGCTTTGGTCTTGCTTGTCCTCGTCTTGGTTATCTTTGTTTTCACCATCCTTTTTATCTTGTTGATTTTTGTTGTCGTCCTTATTGTCTTTATTTTGGTCTTTGTTCTGTTTGTTTTGATCTTGTTGCTTTAACAGTTGCTCGAGCAACTCGCGGTTCTTTTTTGCATCAGCCAAATTAGGATCACGCTTGATAGCTTCATCATAAGCTTTAATAGCATCTTGTAATTTTCCGGCTTTTGCCAAAGCGTTACCGCGATTGTAGTGCCCATCAGCTGTGTCAATTTTCGAGAAGGACTCTGCTGCCGCTGTGTAATCACCGGCGCGATATTGGGCACTCGCTTTCCAATCTGGTGATTTAAATTGTTCGGCAGCTTTTTTTGCGTCGCCATTTTTTAATTCGCGCTGTGCCTGCTGATCTTTAGTGAGCCATAGATCATCCCAACCCAAGGCATAACTTTTGGAAGGAGTGAATCCTAGTAGGGGAACTAGCAATAGAGATAATAAAACTCCACGCCTGAAACAAAAAAGTACAATTGGCAGGAGCAGGAATACCAACCAGTAACCCTGATCTATCCATTGATCAAAATCTCGTTCGATCTTCGGTGTGTCTGTATCGTCTTTTGACTCGCGCGGTTTTAGATATTCAATGTCTTTGTTGGAGTTAACTAGTTCGTGATAGCGGCTATTTAGGCCTTGTGCCAGTTGTGACAATTCGGTGCTATTCAATTGAGTGGTAAGAATTTTCCCTGATTCGTCTTTCAAGAATCCGCCATTGGTGATTGGTATAGGCGCAGGCTGGGTGGTTCCCACACCTAAAATGTCCAAATGAATTTTTTTGCCCGCTAACAAACGTTTAATTTTATTGAAAGCTTCTGGCACAACTCCGTCGGTAACCAAGAGCAGGTCGCCTTGGGTTGCCCCAGCGTCGTGCAGCAGCTGAATACCACGTTCAACGGCTGCTTCGGTATTGCTGCCTTGCAGCGGCATAATATTGGGGTGCATTGATGACAACAAACTCACAATCGTTGAGTTGTCATCACTTAATGGTGTGACGGTATGAGCTTCGCCTGCGTAGGCGATTAATGCTGTCTGGCCATCTTTTCTTTCACGCAAAATGTCTGCAATTTTCAAGCGCGCGCGCGCGATGCGTGACGGTTTTATGTCTTCACTGATCATTGAATAAGACAAGTCTAATAAAATAACCAACGCATTTTGATTTTTTTCTACAGGAGTAGGGCGCTTAACCCACGATGGACCTGCTATCGCGAGAGTGCTTAAAATCCATGCAAGTAATAATATCCACAATAAAGATTTTTTTGCTTGAACAGTTTTTCCGTCTAACAAAAATGGCAATAGATCGGGTGCGATGAGTTGTTGCCATTGGTACGCCTGGCGTTTTTGTCGCCATAGAAAAATGAATAACAGCAGGGCTGGAATAAGTGCAAGAAGCCAGTAGGGGCGAAGCCAATGGAATTGGGTATTAATTAAATGAAGCTGCTCTTGTAAAAAAATCATTGCACTACTCCTTCAGCTGCTTGCTGAGGGCGAAGGTGGCGCACGAGAGAAGCGAATGCCCAAATAAGGCTCAACAAAAATGCCAAGCCCAGCGGGTAGAAAAATAAGCTTTTTACCGGGCGGAATTTTTCTTCTTCGGAATCTATGGGCTCCAAGTGATTCAATGTTTGGTGAATCTCGCTCAGCTCTTCCAAATTACGCGCACGAAAATATTGGCCGCCGGTTTTATCGGCTATGGCGCGCATAGTGGTTTCATCCAAATCCGCTGAAGGGTTAACTGTGCGTTTACCAAAGAATCCGTTATCCACCACCATTTCATCTGCACCAAAACCAATGGTGTAAATTCTGACGTGTTCTTTCTCTGCCAATTCAGCTGCCTTGATTGGTTCTAACTCGCCGGCAGTGTTAGCGCCGTCAGTGAGCACTACGAGTACGCGCTGGGCATCAGGGCGGACGCGGAGTCTTTTAATGGCCAAACCAATTGCATCGCCAATTGAAGTTTGGTCGCCCGCAAAACCAATTTCGGTTTCTTGCAGTAAGGTATTCACTGTTTGGCGATCATAAGTCAGTGGTGCTTGCAAATAGGCTTGTGTGCCAAAAAGTACCAGACCCAAACGGTCACTTTTGCGATTTTTAACAAAATCGCCCACCACCATTTTTACCGCATCCAAACGTCTGATTGCTTGGCCTTGATATTTCATATCTTCAATTCGCATGCTGCCAGAAATATCCACTGCGATTAATAAATCACGACCACTATTAGGCATGCTAACGGGTTCGCCAATCCATTGCGGGTTAGCCGCGGCAACAACTAATGCGGCCCAAATGAGCCATAGTGATAGCAGGCTTACTTTCTTTTTTGAGCGCAATGAATGTGTTTGTGTTTCAATAGTTTTTACTTGCGCAAAAAAAGGTACGCGTAACGCGGCATCATCTCTTTTTTGTGCAGGTAAAAAATAAATGAATAGCGGTAACGGAAGTAAAGCGAGTAACCAAGGCCATTGCAATTCAAACATGATTATTGGCCTCCTTATTAGCAGTTTCTTTATTAACAGTTTCTTTTTTTGATTGCTGCCATTGATTACGATGTTCTTTAATCCACAGCAGGCTTAAGTTATGTAAATCATTGCGATCAAATTCCGGGCTTTTTTGATAAGGCCCCGTGAGTAGCGCAGTACCCACGCCTTGGCTGAATTGGTGTTTTGTGTTTGGACATTGTTTGTCCAGCCATTCAAGCCATTCAATTCCTTTCAAGCTCGCATTAAATCCTGCACCAAAGCCGCTAAGTGCAGTGCGACGTAAAATTATACTGAGCGCTTGCAAATATTCTGAATGTTGTTCTGCACCATATTTTAGGTTGATGTTATTTAATTCGGCAATCGCAAGCGACCTATAAGCATTGCGCGATTTTTTGCGCTTAACAAAAAATATTGTGGCCGCAAGAATTCCTATCAAAAGAATCGCGGTAACCCACCAACCCCACGCTGGTGGCCAAATCCCAATTTCTGCAGGTAAGTGAATATCTTGTAGCTGCGCGAGCGGGTCTTGCGCTTGGCCAGTTTGCGGAGAGGTTGTTGGTGATAATGGATCTTGTGAGTTCATAGCCGTTATTTTTTCGCTGCAAATCGTTCACGCAGCAATAGCTGCAGATTATCGGTAGTTGCATAGGAAAGTAGGGGAATACCCAAGCGCTTGGTGCTGTGAGTTAAAAAATCCAAATGATGTGTGTACGCATTTTGATAGGCCTGCTGGAAGCTCGAGTCGTCGGTTGGTAACTGCAAACGATTAAAACCATCGCTTACGCTTAGGCGCGAATTGCTTTGCAATTTTTTTTCCAGCGGATCAAATACGTGAATCAGGGTTACATCGGTGTGGCGAGCCAATTCAAATAGCTGTTGTTCGCAAGCCTGATTGTAATCATGAAAATCACTGACGATAAAAAGTGCACAACCGGGCTTGGCCATTCGGCGTGCATCACCAAACATAGCTTCAAGGTGTTTAGTGATTGTTGGCGCTATGGGTGAATTTAGTTGGCGATTAAATTCTTGTAGTTGATGCAAAAATTCTAATACTGCATGTTTGCTGCGGCGTGGTCGAATATCTCGTTGATTGTTATCACCAAAAACCAGGCCGCCGATGCGATCACTATTACTCAGCGCGGCCCACGCGATGTTTGCGCCAATGTGTGCGGCAAGTACAGATTTAAAGCAGCGCTGGCTGCCAAAAAACATAGGGGCTCGCTGGTCTACCAATACATACACGGGGCGTTCGCGTTCTTCGCGATAAAGTTTTGTGTGTGGGACCTGTGTGCGTGCTGTGACTCGCCAATCAATGCTGCGAACATCATCTCCGGCTTGGTAGAGGCGAACTTCTTCAAAATCCATTCCGCGCCCGCGAAAACGAGTACGCTCGGCACCATTGAGTTGGCTTTTAACCGCACGGGGTACAAATAAGCGCAAGTCCTGCGCGGCAAAACGCACACGCAACAAATTGCTCAGCTCTACATAAGTACCTTTCGGATTCAAATGTGCAAGTTGCTCGCTTATTTTTAAACCTGTTTGCTGCATATTCATCGCGCTCTAATGTTGGAAATGAATAGGCAATTAAGACAAGGGAACAGCACTCAGCAAGGTATCGATTACTTTATCGCTATTGATACCGCTGGCTTCTGCTTCAAAACTCAAAATTAAACGATGACGCAAACAATCGTGAATAACTGCTTGCACATCGTCAGGGCTAACAAAATCTTTACCCTGTAACCAGGCGTGGGCGCGGGCGCAACGATCAAGCGCAATAGTTCCGCGCGGGCTCGCGCCGTATTCCAGCATTTCGCCCAATTCAAGGCTGTAGTGTCCAGGGCGGCGGGTCGCGTTGATAAGTTGAACAATATATTCCTCCACACTTGCTGCCATGTGGATTTCCAAAATTTCTTTGCGTGCGGCCATAAGCGTGGCTTGGGTAATAGTTGCGGGCGTTGTATTCGCCACTGCAGCTGCTTCGTTACGCACTAATTGCAGAATGCGACGTTCAGCAGCAACATCGGGATAATCCACATTCACGTGTAAAAGGAAACGGTCCAGCTGCGCTTCTGGCAGTGGGTAGGTACCTTCCTGTTCAATAGGGTTTTGGGTCGCCATCACCATAAACAGTGAGGGCAAGGGGTAAGTTTTGCTGCCCACAGACACCTGGCGTTCTGCCATGGCTTCTAACAATGCGGACTGCACCTTGGCAGGTGCACGGTTGATTTCGTCGGCGAGAACGAGGTTATGAAATATAGGGCCGGGCTGAAATTCAAACGTGCCTTGTTGAGGGCGGTAGATATCCGTTCCTGTGACATCCGCTGGTAGTAAATCCGGAGTAAATTGAATGCGGTGAAAATCGCCCTCAATGGCTTGCGCCAGGGTTTTGATCGCTTTGGTTTTTGCTAGGCCGGGAGCACCTTCGACTAATAAATGACCGTCAGCGAGCAGCGCAATGAGCAAACGCTCAACCAAGTGCTCCTGACCAATAATTTGGTCATTCATCCAGAGTTTTAAGGTTTGGATCTGCTGGAAATTACTCATAACAAGATTGCCTTCAGTTAATCGAAAATAG